>NZ_JAIZNT010000001.1:0-346899 GCF_020405475.1 Wolbachia endosymbiont of Tribolium confusum
AAGAGAAGAAATGGGCAGTGCTATGCAACAATTTTTGTTTCTTTCTAACTATGCTTCCATATGAAAAACATATGACATAAAAAGGCAAACAAAAAGCTAAGAACCTTGACGCGCTTTACATCTTGGCTTTACCTTATTTATAATATAAACCTTACCACCCCTTTTCACAACTTTACAATTTTTATCTCTGTTACGATGAGATTTTAGTGACCCTTTAACTTTCATATCTACAGTAAGAATAGAATTACCTTACATTATGATTACTGACAGAGAGTTAGTCAATTGATAAATTTTTCACATTTTATTAAAATACTGTATAATTGTCGCTGATACTTCTTCGATTGACTTTTGCGTGACATCAATAATTGGCCAGTTATTTTGCTTAAAGAACTCCTCTGCTTCTTTAATTTCCTTTTCTACTTTTCTAGGGTCAGCATATATATTATTACCTTCATTATTAATTGAAGTCAGTCTATTTTTGCGTATTTCTATTAGCCTTCTTACGTCTATTGTTACTCCTATAGTCAGTTTATTTTTTAATTTTGCTAAGTCGACGTAAAAGGGTATCTCGCTAACAAAAGGAACATTTGCAACTTTATAGCCTCGGTAAGCTAAATACATACTGGTGGGAGATTTTGATGTGCGTGAAACTCCAACCAAAATTATATCGGCTTTATCAATATCTTGAATATTTTGTCCATCATCATGATTAATGGTATAGTTTATTGCCTCAATGCGCTGAAAATATTCGTTATTTATCTCAGCATGTAAGTTAAGTTTTTCGTCTTTTTCAATTTCAAGATAGGATGAGATTTCCCTAATAATGTGTGATAATATCGCTCTGTAGGGAATTCTTAGCTTTATACAATTATTTTTTAGATATTTTCTTAGCTCATCATTAGTAATAGTGCATATAACAAAATTATGCTCATCACTTTTTCTATTAATTTCCTCTAAAATTTTGTCAATCTGCTCTTCTCCTTTTACGAAAGACCAAACATATTCGATCGTTTCTACAGAACGAAAGTGTTTCAGAGCTGATTTTGCAACTGATATAACAGTTTCACCACTTGAATCTGACACTAAGTGTAGGTTAAGCTTTTTAAGGGTCATCAACGTTATACTAAAAATAATAGCAAGCAATCTGCTACTGAAATTGTGCTAATTTATTATACTACGTAAATATAGAAAAACTATCTTGTTGATAAAACTCAAACTAATTGATAAATTCTTAACACAATTATTCTCAAAACGAATGTTTTTATTAAAGCCTACAAATTTCACTTCTTTTACTAAAAAAGCTCTACCTTGGCTTGGGGTTATTTGTTTCGCATGTTTTTTAATTGGAATGTTCTTGGCATTATTCTTCTCCCCAGGAGATTATAAACAAGGAGAAATTGTACGAATTATGTATCTTCATGTGCCTTCTGCATGGCTTGCTCTTGGAATATACGGACTCATTGCATCACTCAGTTTCATTTCGTTGGTATGGAACAATAGTGTTGCTAGTGTCTTAGCACATGCCGCTGCTCCTGCAGGGACAGTCTTTTCGGCAATATGCTTAATCACAGGTAGCATCTGGGGAAAAGGAACATGGGGTACTTGGTGGGTATGGGATGCAAGGCTTACTTCAATGCTGATTTTGTTTTTTCTGTATGTTGGTTATCTTTCATTGTGGAGCGCTTTTGATAATCAAGCAAGAGCAGAGAAATCATCAGCAGTATTTGCCATTTTTAGTGCTATAAATATTCCCATAGTAAAATTTTCTGTGAATTTATGGTCTACTCTTCATCAGCCAGCAAGTATTTTTAGAAAAGGTGGAGTAGCAATAGAAGGTTCTTTACTGCTGCCACTCATTGCAATGTTTATATTTTGTACCACGTTTTTTCTAGTAGTGTGGATACTTAATGCCCTTCATTTAATTAATTTGCAGAAGATAAAGAGAGAAATCAGCATACGATATTAGGTATATAGTTCCAGAGTGTAATGTTGTGAACAGCGACGGAAATTAAAATGTAGAGCAATCATCAGCAGAGACTGAGTGGTATAAAAAATAGCTGAAGAATGTAAAAAAGGAAGTGGTATAGATAAATCTGTTACCGATAGAGAAGGTGAAATTGATACGGGCGAACCTGTTACTGATGAAGGAGAGAATGAAAATGGAGAAATTACATCTCGAAAAGTAACCCCAGATTGTTCCAAGTATGAAAATTGTGGGCCATATTCTCATTTTTATAAAGTTGATAATAAGATAGGTTGTCAAGGTTTTAGTGCATCTGATTTACTAAAGGAATTATATCCCGAGATGTACAGCAATCCTAAGATTGCAAAATATATAGAAGAGGGAGCAAATGGTAATTATGGTGCAGTAAATTTTAAATTTGCCTTTACAGAGGATCTTAATTCAATATCCTGGCTTGGTAATATAGAATGTGAAAAATGTGTGGATGATCAAATAGAGTTAGCGTGTCAAGAAGAAGAGATTAAGAGTTTCTGTTACCCGAACGTTTACCATAGTAATCCAGAATTCAACAAGAGCTTTTTTTCCAGAGGAGCATGTCCTAATCTCTTTAGAGAGCCCAGTGAAACAAGTGTTGTAAAAGCAAAACAAGTTGCACCATTGATACTTGTTAATACCTCAGGACAAATGATAGATAAAGAGGGTAATAACACTAAAGTATACTATGATGCATTGAAGCGTTATCTAAATGATGATGGTAAAATCAAGGATTGTGGAGACAATCAAAAGTGTAAGGATTATATTCCAATTATGGAGAAAGTTGCATGGAATAGTGATAAGGAAGTACTATTAAAAACTGTTGTTAATAATACGCAAGAAGCAAATCCTTACTATTATGGAAATGAGGATAATTCTGCTTCTGTTGAATTTGGTTCTATATAAGGCTGAATTTGTCTAATTTTTTCTACACTAGACACAATTTAGTCGTATCTAAACAAATACATAATCTATATAAAGAGGACGTAGGTACCATCTGTCCTTTTAAGGCATTTATGTCAATGATATGCGTAATCCATGATTTTAAACATGATGATCCTCCTAAGTAATACAAAAAAACTCAGAAAAATGTATATAGCTATGATAGAAGTTATCTATACCAATATACTTTAACTAGAGATTATAAATTAATGAAGTTGAAAAGTCTGCAGACGAAGATAGATTTCGAGCTCTAGAATATCTTCACTATCAAAATAACAAAGCTGTCAAAATTTGTCAAGTAATTTTTATCGCAACTGTACAAACATTTCACAGGACAAATTTAAAATGCTGTAAAATGGTGTCTGTTCAGACGCATGTGAAACCAGTGCTTCTTTTCATCCCACTTCCATGCGGCTAAACCCTTTTCATAATCTCCTATCTATCATTTCTTAAACCACTCCCCTGAACGGATACAATTAAATACATTTTTAACATTTTTATAGAAAACTATTAGTATAGGTTTGTATGCTGCCCTCATGGCTATTTTAAAATGTTTAATACTCCTTTTCATTATTTCTTGTACACATCTACCTAACAAGCAACATTCTGTTAATATAGACAATTATAAGCACGATTATTCATTGCAACAATATAATACTCCTTTGAAGAATAACGAACCAGCAATACCAGAAATGATACCTTTACCGATAGAGTTTCCCGATCTTACAACCAGTAATCAGTTTCTTTCGATTAATGTTGATGAAAAAGTACCAGTAAAGGATTTACTGATTGAAATAGGAAAACTTTCTGACGTTAACTTAGACATAGATCCCAAAATATCAGGTAATATTATTTTAAAGCTAAAGGATAAGAATATAAATGAAGTAATTCAGAGTATAGCCAACAGCGCCAAATTGCGTTACTCAATGAACAATGGTGTAATTAGAATTGAACAAGATTTGCCATATGCACAAAATTATTACGTAGACTTCATCAATATTCAACACTCTGCGCAAAGGAGTTTTATCATTGGTAACAATATTACCGACAGTGATGGTGATAGAAACTATATGAAATCTCAATATAGTAGTGATTTATGGAATTCATTAGAAAAAGGCTTAAATGCAATAATGGATGTTAACGGAGTAGATGATGGTGAGTTTCTTTCATCCAACAGAGAAGCTGGTGTCATTATTCTAAATGCTAGAAAAGATATTCACAAAGCTGTTGAAGAATATATTAATAAAGTTAAGAAATTGGCGTCTTCTCAAGTAATGATCGAGGCCAAAATAGTTGAAGTTTTATTAGACGATAAATACCTTTCTGGTATCAACTTAAATGATTTGCATAATGAAACAAAATCTATAACAAATCAAGGTAACTCTATTATTGACCTAGCAATTAACTCTAGTGTGAGTGATTTAGGAGATTTAGTAAAAATTTTAGGCAAATTTGGCACTTCAACCGTAATTTCAAGCCCTAGAGTACATGCTATAAATAATCAGCAAGCAATGATTTCATTTACTAAAAACCATATCTATTTTACTTCCAATATACAGAAAAATACCAAAAATTCTAATCATGCATTAATTACCAAGATGAATAGCACTCCAATAGGTGTGGTGTTAATAATCCACCCAAGCATTAACATTGATACTAACGAAATATTTATGGATATACACCCAACCTTATCAAGAATTAACGATTACACTAAAGACCCAAATATAGAATATGTCGCACAACAGAATAAAATGAAATTAAATAGTGACATTCCAATTATTGAAACCAGAGAAATGCACTCTACGTTAAAAATTAAGAGCGGCGAAGTTATGGTAATTGGTGGGCTTATAGAGCATAGAAAAGATAACCAAAACTTATTGCGTCAAAAGTCAAAAAAATTGGCTAAGACAGTAGAAACCGTCATCTTCCTGAAAGCAACAATCGTACCAACACTTGGTTTATTAGATATAAAAGATAGGAATTTATATATATATTAAACGTATCCGTTCAGGCAATGGCATCAACTTAAGGAAAGATGTTGGGGTTGCTATTATGATAAGAAGATAGTATCAGAATGATAATTAAGACCGCATAAGTGCGACCTGGGAGTCATGAAATCGTGATGGTTAAATTCCATCCACCATAACATCTGGTTGAAATTGTAACCCATATTTTAAAGATTGGCAACCTTTAGGATGCAAGCATGGGTTAAAAGGAGGTAATACCAAACCCAATGGTAAATCCCTTCAAGAAGAGTTAGATAAGGTTACGAAAGGAACTTATGTTTGAATTGTCGTTATCGAAGATATGCGAAAAGGGTTGATACGCATAAACCAAAAGGTACGGAGAAAATAGGTGATCAATGTTTATGCGATTGATCAAGATGTAACTTGTCTCCCGGCAAAAAGTAAGAACCTAAGTCTAACATGAAACGGTTTTATGGAACGGGGTAATCACATAAAAGTTCTTATTATCACTTTTAGTGTAATGAGCAGAAGCAACCGCAAGTTTCTATGTGAAAGGATTGTCCAAAAAGCCAATGCCTATGTAATATTTAGGGATATGCTGGACGTGGACACTATAGTTTGGAAGGTAAGTTGTAAGTAGTGGTTAATATGTTATGAACCAACAAATGTTAGGTATGAATGGAACGAAGTCCCCCTGGCGCAAGTTAGAGAAATCTTCTAAGCTACAAAAGCGAATTTACCGAGCTTCAAAATGTGTAACAATATCAAAAGATGCACAATCTTCAAAGGTTATTACTAAAATCAACAAGTGCAAGAATGCTGTCAGAAAAGTAACCCAAGACAATAGGGGAAAAAGACTGCAGGTATTGACGAAAAGCCATCTCAATCAAAAGAAAGGCTGCAACTGGCACATTCTTTAGATATTAGGAGAAAAGCAAAACCATCAAGACGAGTCTGGATTCCAAAACCTAGCAAACCGCTGAGCAACGTCCACTTGGGATACCCAATAGCAGATCGAGCAAAGCAAACACTTGTTAAGATGGCAATAGAACCAGAATGGGAGGCAAATTTGAGCCAACACTTATGGTTTAGACCTGGTAGATCGTCAGGATGCGTTAGCCATATTCATCGCACTTGAAGGAAAACATACATACTTGATGCTGATATTTCTAGTTGCTTTGATAGCATTGGATCATAACGCACTGCTAGAAAACTCAATACCAATTCAACTTTGAAGAAAATAATAAAAGGATGGCTGAGAGCAGGAGTTATGGAAGATAGAGAGTTTGAACCCACTAAATGTGGTACAATTCAAGGAGGACAATTTCTCCGTTACTGCAAATGTTGCATTACATGGTTGGGGACAGCACATCAAAGAAAACTTAAGGAAGAACTTTTTCCAATTTGTAAAATGAAATATATCACTTATCATATAAAAATGCACAAAACACAAGCATAATTGCGTATGCTGATGATTTTAATTTTACATGAGAGTGAAGAAGTTGTTTTGAAGGCAAAGGTTTTAGCTGGAAAATGGTTAAAACCATAGATTAAAATTGAACCTATCAAAACAAAATTACATACATTAAAAAATCCCTGAATATAGAGAAACCAGGTTTTGATTTTCTCGGTTTTACAATACGACATTATCCAAGAAAACGGCATAAGAGACCATACAAGTTAATAATAAACCCAAGTTGTAACTGTGAAACAGCATACATTAGATATTAAACAAAGACTCAAAAGAATGCTTTGGAATAACTCAAGAAGCTGTACAAGGGGCATCTTAATCCGGTCATCGGTGGATGGTGGTGTCGATATAATCAGTAGTACTGCAAGATCTTTAAATCTTTTGACAATATTATGTTTAACAAACTTTGGAAATGGGCGGTATTTAGGCACAATAACAAAGGAAAGTTCTGGATCAAAGATAAATACTTTAAAAGGTATAAGAACGATAACTGGAGGTTTATGTCAAATAACGGAATGTATCTTATTAATCACGGAGACCATGCTATTAAACGGCACATCTTGCAAGACAAGTCGCCATATGATGGAGATTGGTTATTGGGGAAAACGGCTAAGTAGAATCTCGAGAAAATCACCAAAATAATAAAATTACTGAAGATACAACAAAGTAAATGTAAACATTGTCAACTACTTTTTAGGTATGATGATATTATAGAAGTACATCATCAAGATAAAAGTAGAAATAACAATAATATAGAGAATTTATCTTTGTTACATGGGCATTGTCATGATCAAGTACATAAGAAGTGTGCATGACAAGCACCAAATTACAGAGGAGCCGTATGAGGTGAAAGTTTCAAGTACGGTTCTGAAGTCGAGTGAGGAGAGGTGACTTTCCTCACTTAGATAACTCATAAATCTGTTGCGGTAAATTTAAGTTACTTTAGTCATATATTAAAGTTTTTAAACAGGTCTTAGTTTACTTACTTTATTGTTTTCTTTATTATCAAATATTGCTTTAAATAATATGGAGGAGCACATTGTCAGCAATTGCCGTTATTGATTTTGGTTCACAGTTTACACAGCTTATTGCAAGACAAATCAGGGAAATGGGCGTTTACTGTGAAATATTTCCAAGCAATATCGATTTCGAAACAGTATCAAAATTCAATGGATTTATTTTTTCTGGAGGACCGCAATCTGTAAATGACAATTGCTCTGAAGTAAGTGAAGTAGCACATAAAATTATAAAACTTAATGAAACAATAAACACTCCTATACTTGGAATATGTTATGGACAGCAACTCATTTGTCATTATTTCGGGGCAAAGGTAAGAAAAGAATTCAATCAGGAATTTGGCAAAACTAAAATCAAGATACTAAAAGAATCCCCAATTATAAAGGATACTTGGGACGTTAATTCCGAAGTCGATGTGCTAATGAACCATGCAGACAGTGTCGAAACTATACCGCAAGGATTTACTGCTATTGCCTCAGGTATAATAAATCAAACAATCGCAATAATTGCCAACGAACAGCAGAAGATTTACTGTACTCAGTTCCATCCTGAAGTTAAGCCTACAACAAATGGTAGTAAACTTCTCTCTAATTTCTTAGATATTGCAAATTGTGAGAGAGATTGGACAATGAAGTCATTCATTGAAAAACAGAAGGAAAAAATTCAAAACTTAGTAGGGGAGAAAAAAGTAATTGCTGCAGTAAGTGGGGGGGTTGATTCAAGTGTTGCAGCAGTTCTTACACACAAAGCTATAGGAAAACAATTAAACTGTATTTTTATCGATACTGGGTTATTGCGTAAGAGCCAGACCACTGCTATGTTAAAAGAAATTCCAATAAATTACGTTGATAAATCAAACTTGTTTTTAAGTAGGTTAAAGGGAATAACTGATCCGGAAGAAAAGCGAAAAATTATCGGCAATACTTTTATTGAAGTATTTGAAGAAGAGGCAAAAAAAATAGGTGATGTGGATTTTTTAATGCAAGGCACCATTTACTCTGATGTAGTTGAATCAGGGCACGCTTCAGGAAACACTAGTACAATTAAATCTCATCACAATGTTGGTGGGTTGCCAGAAAAAATGAATCTGAAATTAGTAGAACCTTTACGCTATCTCTTTAAAGATGAAGTAAGGCTGCTTGGCAAAGAAATTGGGCTTTCAGATGAGATAATATTTCAACATCCATTTCCTGGACCTGGACTTGCAGTGAGGATCATAGGTGAGGTTGATGAAGAAAAGGTACGAATATTGCAAGAAGTAGATGAAATATATATCAACACAATGAAAAATTATGATCTGTATGATAAAATATGGCAGGCCTTTGCTGTACTGTTACCAGTAAAAACTGTGGGAGTTATGGGAGATAATCGTACATACGGATACGTTTGCGCTTTAAGGGCTGTGACTTCATCTGATGGCATGACAGCTGATGCATTTCCATTTGAAAATAAAGATCAACATTCGTTAGTATTTTGGAGATTTTTGCAAGACGTCAGTAGTATAATTGTTAACAAAGTTTCCGGAGTAAATCGAGTTGTGTATGATTTAACTTCCAAGCCACCAGCAACTATTGAGTGGGAGTAGCAATAATTTCATTCCAGTTTCAGCTACTCGAATCACACCAAAGAGGCTGCTTGCATAACTCAAATTTTAAGGAAAATTATTTAATGTCATTCCAGCACGTAACGCTGGAATCCAAAAAAAAGAATAATGGATCCCAGTGTCAGCTACTCGGATGACATCGAAATGTTCGTACAGATATTCGTCACATACCGGAATAAAAATTAGACTTTTGCCTTGTACAAAATAATTTCAAGGCCGCATTGCCTTTATTTTGCTTATAGCTTCCACAAGCAATGCAAATATAAACGAAAAATATAAATATTCTTTTGGTAATTCTATATGAAATCCATCAAGCATGAGATATACACCAACAAGTAAAATAAATAGAACGGCAATTACTTTTAAGCTTGGGCTGGATTTTATTAACTGAGCGGTATAACTTGATGAAAATAGCATTGCTAATATGGAAAATGTAAATGCTATAGCAATGATTATCATATTATGAGTTAATGCTATAGCAGTTAATATTGAATCAACAGAAAAAACTAAATCTATTAATATAATTTGTAGCACAACTAAAAAAAATTGTGATTTAACGTTTGCCTTTGTTTTGTTCTCCTTATGTACAAAAATTTCTCTCCATAACTCCATAGAACTTTTAACAATAAGAAATAACCCTCCTGCAATCATAAGCAAATCTTTTACTGAAATATCTAGTGATACAGAGTGAAATATAGGCTTTTCCATTGATAATATATGTGATATAAAAAATAGTATTACAAAACGCATCAATAGCGCCAAGCCAAAACCTATCAGGCGGGCTCTTTCTCTCAGCAGATTTGGCACCTTATCTATTGCTAGAGAAATAAAGATTAAATTGTCTATACCAAGTATAGTTTCAAGTAGCGTAAGTATCAATAAAGTCCAAGCATCAGCCAGCATTTTCATTCCAAAGTCAGATTTTGTACTTTACAATAGATGTGTAAAAATTAAGTAACTTCGACTAGGTAATTAAAAAATCAGCCTTACCCGGAAAAGAAAGAGGAAAAAGGGCATTTTTATAATAAAAGTACTTTTGTAAGAGAAATAATGAAATTAAAAATCTAACTCTCTTTACGAAAATTTTAAATAGATTGTAAAATAGTTGTACCATGAAAATATATGCCTTCTTTGTAGACTAAGATTTTTCTTTAAATTAAGATAGATACACGATAAAAGGAAATATGATAAAAGAGTCATTAGCAAAAACTGATATAGTAAAAGTTGAAGATAAGAAAGCAACAAAGGGCTTTTTTAAAATATTAGGTGAAGTAGCAGATGCTGTAAGGTCATGGGTTGGCAATATTGGCCCTGATTTAAGTAGTAGTCGCGATGTCGATAGTTTAGTCTTGAAGATGAACGAATGCTTAAACCCAAAGGGGGATGAAGTCTCAGCACGTAAGAACACTGTATCTCTTGGTAATCTATACTTGAGTTTATCAGAGAAAGGTAAAATAAAATTTTTACAAACCCTGGCAGAAAAGTTCAATCCGGATAAAACGAAAATAGATGAAGAAATAAAAGTATATAAGAAAAATCAAGGTTCTGAGTCGAGCTATAAGTTTGAACAGAGCCTAATAAAAGTCCTTGAATCACCACGTTCTAAAATATTGAAGCAGTTTATCTCCTTACCAGAGGGTCTTAAGTTTATTGTTGATATGCGTTCTGATGTGCTTAAGCTAAAGAACCAATATAAAAATCTAAGTCCACTAGAAAATGAATTAAAAAATATACTCTGTACTTTGGTTGATGTTGATCTACTTGATCTTCATCAAATTACCTGGGATTCACCTGCATCATTGTTGGAAAAACTTATAAAATATGAAGCTGTACATAAAATTTCCTCTTGGGGTGACCTAAAAAATAGGCTAGATTCTGACCGTCTCTGTTTTGCTTTCTTTCATTACAAAATACCAAATGAACCTTTAATTTTTGTAGAGGTTGCATTGATGAATGAGATTTCAGATAGTATTCAACACCTTTTGGATGAGTCAGTGCCCTCAAGTGACCCAAGCAGTGCAAGTACTGCTATATTCTATTCAATATCAAACACTCAAGCAGGGTTATCTGGAATTAGCCTCGGCAACTTTTTAATAAAGAGAGTAGTAGAAAAACTATCGCAAGAATTTAAAAGCGTAAAAGTGTATGCAACTCTTTCTCCAGTTCCTGGATTTACAAAATGGCTAAAAAATCAAGACGTAGCTTTTTTAGGTAAGCTTAATATAAAACAATCAGGTACAGAAATTTTAGAAAGCATAAAAACTAACATTGAATGCGAAAAACAGTCCCTACTGAAACTTTGTGCACATTATTTGCTAAAGGTTAAAAGCAGTGGTGGGGGTGCTTATGATCCAGTAGCACACTTTCATTTAAGCAATGGTGCATCAATCAATCAAATCAACTGGATGGCTGATACTTCTGAAAAAGGCATTAGTCAGTCAGCCGGAATAATGGTGAATTATTTGTACGAGTTGCCTAAAATAGATAACAATCATGAGAATTATATGATTAATAAAGTGATTTCTCATTCAAAAAGAGTGTCAACTATGTTGAAGAATTAATAGAAAAGATGTTGAAAGTTTCCTAATGCTTATATATGGTATAAGATAGTTTGATGAGGTAAAATATATGAATAGTGAGATATTAAAAAAAATAAAACAAAAAATACAAGATAGAGTAGAACATAAAGAACTGTACAGTGTATTTACAAATTCTGAAGAAATAAAGTTAATCAGTGATTGCATTAGTAGTATTAAAAATGGTGAAGGAAGCCAAAAGGAATTAGATTTGTTGAAAGATATTTATGCAGGACTTGATTCAATATTTAGAAACATTTCTGCCGACTGGGATAGCAATCGAGGTGGCCTAAGTAGTGAAAAAATTTATATACATTATCAAAACTTAGGGTCTATCTTAGAGATAGTAACCCTAATTAAAGGATTGAAGACAGGATTGAATCGAGCATACGTGATCTTCGACCTTGATGAACCTGCGTTAATTCGTGATGTAGAATCACTTCAGAAAAAAATGAAAGAAGCTCTGGAAAAAATGCAAGAAGAACTAGAAAAGAAAGCTAAAGAGGAGTTTGGCAAGTACATAGAAAATAGTACTATTGATGAAGTGTTAATTAAAAAATATAATGCTCTTGATCTTTTTTATGCACAAATTAAGTTAAAAGACGACAATAAAAGCACAGATATTAAAATAAGCGAGTTTTTAAATAATGATTTTTGTAAAAAAAACAATATTGCTAATTTTCTTATTTTAAATGGCAATCAAGAAAAAATTGTCTATGGTTTTGTGAAGGAAGAGGTTAGGCATTATGATTTAGGTGCTACAGTTCAATATGGAATAAAGTTTAATTGGTATGTAGATGGAAAAGAATTTAGCATTACATTAGGTGCTAACAGTGATGGCAGCATTAGAGTAATAGGCGATAGACCCACTGATAAAGATTTAGAAAAAAATAAAGATGTAAAAATTAAAGTTCCTGGCCTTGATTACCTAAGCCTTGCTGATGCAGTAAAAACATGCAAGCAGGAAAAAAATGAGGCAAGTAGCAAACTTAGTCAATCATCAACTACTGAATATTTCCGCCCATTGGTAAGGACTTCAGTTTAATGTTTTTAGCAAAAAGAGATATAAATAATTGCTCTTGTAATACTCAAAATGTAAAATAGATCTACTTAAATAAGTAGATCTATGAACAATATAAGAAATTTTGCAATAATAGCACATATAGATCATGGGAAGTCAACTCTTGCTGATCGTTTGATAGAAGAATGTAACGGTCTTGAGACAAGGGAAATGACCAATCAGGTACTTGACTCAATGGATATAGAGCGTGAACGCGGAATCACAATCAAAGCACAAACGGTAAGACTCAATTACACTGCAAATAATGGTAATAAATATTGCCTCAACCTCATGGACACACCAGGTCATGTTGACTTTTCATATGAAGTCAGCCGAAGCTTAGCCGCATGTGAAGGCTCACTTTTGGTGGTGGATAGCAGCCAAGGAGTTGAAGCTCAGACTCTGGCAAACGTGTACAAAGCTATTGACAATAATCATGAAATAATAGTTGTACTTAATAAAGTCGATCTTCCTGCTGCAGATCCAGAAAGAGTAAAGTCTCAGATTGAAGAAGTAATCGGTATTGATGCAAGTGAGTCAATTTTGATATCAGCAAAAACTGGGCTTGGGATAAAAGATGTACTTGAAGCTATAGTAACAAAACTTCCAGCTCCTCAAGGTGATAAAAATGCTCCACTGCAAGCAATTTTAGTTGATAGTTGGTATGATCCTTACCTAGGAGTAGTAATTTTAGTGCGAGTTAAAAATGGAGTACTAAAAAAAGGCATGAGAATCGTTATGATGTCTAATAATGCTACATATCAGGTCGATAATATCGGTATTTTCACTCCTAAAAAAGTTATGACTGGTGCACTTTCAGCAGGTGAAGTTGGTTTTATAACTGCTTCAATGAAAGAAGTAGCAGACTGCAAAGTAGGAGACACTATTACTGAAGAGAAAAGGCCGTGCAGCAAGGCATTACCTGGCTTTAAAGAAGTACATCCTGTAGTATTTTGCAGTATTTTTCCCAATAACACAGATAATTTTAAATATTTAAGGGAAGCACTAGAAAAATTACATTTAAATGATGCTAGTTTTACATTTGATGCTGAAACGTCAAATGCGCTAGGTTATGGATTTCGTTGCGGTTTCTTAGGAATGCTACATCTTGAAGTAATTCAAGAAAGGCTCGAAAGAGAATTTGATCTAGATCTAACAGCAACTGCACCGAGTGTTATATATAGGGTTGCAACACAAAACGGCGAGATTTTGAATATTCATAATCCAAGCGATATGCCAGATTCAACAAAAATTAAAATGGTAGAAGAACCATGGATTACTGCAACGATAATGGTGCCTGACCAATATTTAGGAGAAATTCTATCTCTATGTGAAGAAAGGAGAGGAGAACAGCAGGACTTATCTTATATTGGTAATACAAAAACAGCACTTCTGAAGTATACATTACCCCTATCTGAGGTTGTTTTTGATTTTTACGATAGACTAAAATCAATTTCCAAGGGATATGCAAGTTTAGATTGGGAAATTTCCAATTACCAGGAAAGTCAAATAGATAAATTGAGTTTTTTAGTTAATGGAGAACCTGTAGATGCATTAGCCTGCATCGTTCACAAAAGTAGAGCAGAAAAAAGGGGACGAGAAATCTGTGCACGTTTGAAAGACTTAATACCTCGTCAGCAATATAAAATTGCGATTCAAGCGGCAGTAGGCGGAAAAATTATTGCTAGAGAAACGATTAACCCGTATAGAAAAGATGTAACAGCCAAGCTCTATGGTGGAGACGTCACACGAAGGATGAAGCTGCTTGAAAAGCAGAAGAAAGGTAAGAAAAGATTGCATTCTGTGGGAAACATAAACATCCCACAAAATGCTTTTATTGAGGCTTTGAAAATAAATGATTAATATATATCCAAAAACATAAATTTAAAGAACTAAGTGATATTTTCTCAATAAATTTACTGACATTGATATGGATAAATTTGAAATAGCTATGTGAATTTGTAAAACACTATACAAGATACTATACAATGAAATCATCCCAGTGTTAAACGCCGGGATGACAGAGAGCAGCTCAATTGCTCCACTCAATCAGTAAAAATCAGATATATGTAGACATTGGCTAAAACCATTCCAACAACATTTTAGTGAAACTTAACAAGCTTATCTATAGTTTTAGTGATGATTCTTGGAGTATTTGGAGAGACTTCTGAGCCCAGTCTATTTAACCGCTCTATAGCAAACCCGCTGTTCTCATTTATTATGAAATCACATAAAATATTTTCTATATCTTTAATAACACTTTCATGCTTTCTCAGAGGATGGTTATTCGGATATCTATGAATGGTTTTGATGCTAGAATACTCAACGAAAGCTTGATCTTTAAAAGCAAGTTGTCTCAATTTCTCTTTGAATTTTTCTTCTTCATCTCTTGCTAAAAGGCAAGACTTTATCAGTGATTTTATAATCGAGTTTATAGCCTGATGTATTTCAGAATGCACTATAACTTTGATGATATTTTCTTCCACTATGCAATCATAAGTGCTTTTTTCGCTCTTTAATGACTCTATAAGCATTTTGCTATTTTGCGAATTCAATTCCAGATTCTCTTCACTTATAGGAGTCATTATAAAGGTATTCTTATTTACCCTGATGTAAAATTGTGGAAACCCTTTAGAACAGGCAAATGCTACATCCTTAGACTCAAGTGCGTGATTGTATGAAGAAGAAAGGGTGCTTGCTATAACGCTACTTGGTACTTTCATTCCATGATTACTTAGGTGATTTAACACATTCTCAACATCATGATATGTAAAACCTGTATCTTTTATCAATTCAACAACTTGTATGCAATTGTGTTGTTTATACTCTATTGTCACTTCTTCTGTAAAAAGAGTTTTAGCTGCTATATGCTTATCAAGCACTGTGAAAATCTTGATGAAACTCTCTAAATCTTGTTTGTTAATTAATTCAATACTAATTAAGTTTTTGCTAACAATTATAATATTTTTTATCATTTTTTTCCCACTAAAAAAACTCACTAGATGAATTGTATTTTTAATTCATTAAAAATTGTTTAAAGTGGGTATGCTAGCAACAGTAAGACAAAAAAATCACATAAAATCTTCATTATGTATTATATTACATCCCTCGTGTTCATCACTGCCGCTTGTGTAAGCTGTTGCATTAATGCTATCTTCATTGTTATTTAACATATTATTCAACTTTCCTTCTTTTTCAAGATCCATCAGTTTGTCACATCCAGCAATATGATATACATAATCACCATTTTCATCAGTAATAAAAATTTGTGGAACTGTCCTGACGTTATATTTTGATTTTATACCGTCAAACAAATCCGAGTTTCTAAGTACATCAATTTCTTCGTATTTCACACCTTTTTCATCCAATAACTCTTTTGCTTTCCTGCAGAATGGGCAGTACTTCTTCACATATATTACAACTTTTCCTTTAGTGTTTTTCACGATTTATCTCCATAGTTTATAAAATACAACTATTATATATAAAAAATATATATATAATATCAAATTGTATGAAAATTATTTACAACTGTGAGCAAGGGATAAAAGATAATGTGGCACTAACTTTCGGAAATTTCGATGGCGTTCATTTAGGACATAAGTTTGCAATTTCCAATCTAAAGAAGGTAGCACAAGAAAGAGGATTACCCTCTGCAGTTTTAACTTTTGAGCCTCACCCATCAACTGTTTTATTTAGTAGGAACAATTTTAGGTTAATAGACCAAGAACAAAAAAAGGAACTTATCAGCAGCTATGGTATAGATTACTTGTATATTATTAATTTTAGTAGAGGTTTTTCTGAGGTTAGCTGCGATGACTTTATTGGTAAGATTTTGGTAAAGAAGTATGGTGCTAAACATATAACTGTTGGAGAAAGTTGTACTTTTGGTCACAAACGATTAGGTAATATATCAACTTTAGAGAAATATTCAGAAATGTATGGATATTCTTTAACTAAATTAGAGCCATTGATAATCGATGGAAAAATTTGCTCCTCTTCCTCAATTAGGGAGTGTTTACAAAAAGGTGAAATAGAAGTTGCTAATAAGTTGCTTGGCAGGCCTTATCAAGTTTTTGGTATTGTAACAAAAGGTGCGTGTAGAGGGAGAGAAATAGGATTTCCAACTATAAACATTCCGATAGAAGATTATATGATAAAACCTAAGCTTGGTACATATTACGCTAAAGTGGCATTTCCTGAAAATAGTTCAAATTGGCTATATGGAGTAGTCAACATTGGTATGAGACCTACATTTAAGGACTTAAAAAAACCTATAGTAGAAATGCATATATTTGACTTCAACGAAAATGTATACAATTTTAAGGTTGATATACAACTTTTAAAATTTATTAGGGCAGAAAAAAAATTCCATAGTATTAACGAGTTAACAAAACAGATAGATCGTGATATAATGAAGGCTTACCAGTTAAAGATAAACTTATGAAAAGGATATGTTTAGTTATTATATTGATTATAGTATCATTCGATCAAACAAGTAAATTGTATATAAACTCATTGATTGATGAGGGGGAGTCAATCGAGATTACTAGTTTTATGAAATTAGTTGAAGTTTGGAATTCAGGAATTAGCTTTGGAATGTGTAGTACTCTGCCGCATGGCAGCTTCTTTTTTTCGGCATGTTCAATATTAATAATTGGTATACTTGCATACTTGATATATAAATCTAATGATAAGTCAATTTACCTTAGTTTTTCTCTGATGATTGGTGGAGCGATCGGAAATGTAATTGATAGAATCTATTGGGGCGCTGTATATGATTTCATATATTTTCATATCAATGATTGGTATTGGCCAGCCTTTAATTTAGCTGATCTATCTATAGTTTGTGGAATGTGTACATTGTTATATAAGTGGTATATATATGATAGGTCTATCTCTAAGCAAAATGAGGAATGAAATAATGCTTCGCAAATTCTTTAGCTTTTTCATACTATCCGTGTTTTTTTTCATTTGTCCGATTTCTTTGGAAGCTGAAATCATAAAGCATGCTAAGCTCAGTAACGGATTGGATGTTTATGTAGTACCTAATCACCGAATTCCAGCTGTTTTTCATGCAATAATATATAAAGTTGGGGGAATGGATGACCCAATTGGCAAAGCAGGATTGGCTCACTACTTTGAACACTTAATGTTTGAAACTACAGGAAAATTTAAAGACATAGAATCCACTTTGGGCAGCATTGGGGCCCAATTTAATGCTTTTGCCACCAAAGAATACACCTGCTACTACGAATTAGTTCTCAAAAAAGATTTACCACTAGCAATGGAAATTGAAGCAGATAGAATGGGCAATTTTGATGTTACTCAAGACAAAATAGATAGAGAAAAAAATATCGTATTAGAAGAAAGAAAGATGAGATTTGATAATAATCCTGAAGCTTTACTATGGGAGGAAATGAACAGTGCATTTTATCGTAATGGTTATGGTAGGTCTGTTATTGGTTGGGAGAGCGATATTAAAACTTACAATCAAGATGACATAACGAGGTTTCACGATAACTATTATCATCCAGGCAATGCAATACTGCTGATTGTTGGTGATGTGGAATTTGATGAAGTAATGAAATTAGCAGAAGAAAAATATGGAGAAATTAAAGCTAAGCCTGTAATTAGGCATTATCCAAATCAAGATCCAATACATAATGCAGATATATCGGTAATTTTAGAAAGCACTGAAGTAAAAGAGCCAGTTTTATACTTTCGCTATAGTGTTCCTTTATTTGAGCAAATAAGTGAAACTTTTCCTGTTGATTTGGCAGTTGATGTTTTGGGGAATGGCAAGTCTAGTAAGCTATATAAAGATTTAGTTCTAGATAAGAATGTAGCAGTAGAAGTGTTTGCTTATTATAATAGCTTAGCTTTTAGTAATGGTTACATTGAGATTCGGGTAACTCCAAAAAGCGGGGTAAATTTGGGTGCTGTTGCAAGAGAGTTAGAAAATTCTATTAATCACTTTAACTCTGAAGGAATAACAAGTGAAGAGTTGCAAAGCACAAAGTCTAAATACAAAGCAGCACAGTTTGATAATCTATCTGATTTAACTAGTGTAGCAATATTTTATATACCACGTCTAGCACTAGGTATCCCACTTGATGAAATAGACATTTCATATAGCAAAATTAATGATGTCAATCTGAAAGATGTAAATCACAAAATTCGTACTATTTTTTCTACTAATAAATTAGTCGGCCGTTTGTTACCAAAAGGAGGTAATAATGATGAGAATAAGTAAGCTTGTATTTCTACTTTTTTTCTGTCCGGTCTTTAATTTGCAGGCGAGCAGCTACCTAAATATAGAGGAGGTTACTACTAATAAAGGGCTTAAGTTTTTGTTTGTTGAAAACCGTGATCTACCAAAAGTTTCACTCAATATATCATTCAAAGATGCAGGTTGCGTGTACGAAAGTGCAGAAAAGCAGGGGCTTGCTTGGTTTACTTCTCTTGTAATTCAAGAAGGAGCAGGAAAAAACGATGCCAAAGATTTTGTAAAAAAGCTTGAGGATAAAGGAATTAGTTTAAATTTTACTGCTGGTTTAGAAGCATTTAGGGTTTCATTAAACACTTTATCTGAGAATCTAGAGGATGCAATTTCACTACTGAGTGATGCTATAATGCGTCCTAAAGTTGATCCTGAAGGATTGAATAGAGTTTTTGAAAAAGCCAAAGTAAACTTTAATAATTTTGAAAAAGATCCTTATTTTATTGCTGCAAAAGAGTTGGATACGTTGTTGTTCAAAAAACATCCTTACTCAAGAGATCCATATGGAACTCTAGATACCATAATGAGCATTACTAGAGATGATGTTTTAACATACATAAAGCGTAATCTTACTAAAGATAACACCGTTATTAGTGTTGTTGGTTGTACAACAAAAGAAGAAGTTGGTATATTGCTAGATAAATATTTATCTAAATTACCATCAAAAAGGTCAAAAGTTAGAAAAATACCTGTAAAAAATGATTTTTGGCCTGCAGAAAGTAAGAACATTTTTATGGATATACCACAGAGTGTAATACTTTTTGCTCAAAAAGGCATAGCATATGAAGACCCTAATTACTATAATGCTAGTGTTTTGATTAATGCGCTTGGTGGTATGAGTCTAAACTCAATACTGATGAAAGAGTTGAGACAAAATCTAGGTATTACTTATGGTATTAGTGCACGTAATGTTCCTAATAAGCATGGAAATATTATATCTGGATTTATGAGTACTGATAGTTCCACTGCTAGCAAAGCTATATCAGCAGTAAAAGATACATTTAGCAGAATAAAAAAGGAAGGAATTGACGAACAATTATTCAAGGATGCAAAAATCAGTTTAGTAAATGACCTTACCTTCTCTTTCCTATCCAATAATGCAAATACAGCAATGTTGCTGGATAGTATGCAGATAGACGATCGTGATGTTAACAATATAAATAATTATACGAATATCATTAATAATATTAAATTAGAGGAAGTAAACAAGCTGGCAAGTTCTTTACTGAATCCTGAAAATTTATTTTTTGTCGAAGTTGGAAGAAACGCTCAAGGCCAATAGTTAATACCTTCTGCTATTGATCTTACTGCTTTTACATAACACTTATGCTCTTCAGCTAGAATGCGCTCTGAGAGACTTTGAACATCATCATTTGGTAACACTGGAACAGTAGCTTGAGCAATTATGGCTCCAGCATCAACTTCAGTAGTAACATAGTGTACGGTACAACCTGTGATTTTTACACCTGCTTTCAGAGCTTGCTCTTGGGCATTTAGGCCTTTAAAAGATGGAAGTAAAGAGGGATGGATATTAATAATCTTGTTATGCCATTTACTCAGAAAATCAGCTTTTAGGATTCTCATAAACCCTGCAAGGCAAATTAAATCAATCTTATATTGAACAAGTATTTCATGAATTTTATCAGTATCAAGTGGCTTATCTTCAACAACAAACGCTGGAATTTTTTCTTGCCTTGCTATTTCAAGGCCTTCAGCTTCACTATTATTTGTGATAATGCATACAGTTTGAGCAGGAAAATTCTGATCTTGACATGCTTCTATTAAAGCCTGCATGTTTGATCCTCTACCTGAAATTAGTATTCCGAGTTTTATCTTTTTCATTTTAGTGCAGCCGTAAGAATGGACATTAATAAAATAGCTCAAAAGGAAAGTTTATTTTAGAATAAATACTATTGTGTAGCAATATTTTACACTGCTGAATAACATGGAATTAAAGAAATCATTCATCTTAGAGTAATTTTAACGTTTTACTTTGGGAATATTGTGCAATTTATGGTAAATAAATGCATATTTTTATGGCCGCGTTATTATTTATTTAACGAAATATTAGTATAATTTATTACACTGAATTAAGTGGAGAGAATTCAATGAATAAACTACCAAATAATGCAAAAACAAGCAAGTCTCAGGTTACTCAGTGGGAGGTAATAAAAAATTGTGAATATTCTGATAATTGTTTATCAAAAGTAGTAACTTTATACGTCATTAAAATGGCGGAATTATCAGATATTTATACGAGTAATGAACCTGAAATTAATACTATACTTACAAGAATAAGCATAACAAGTGAAAATGCATTTTTAAATAAGGTTGTTGATATTGAAATTATGGAGGGCATTTTTCCGTACAAATTCAACAGCAAGAAGAAAAATAACATATCAAGGCTAGAAGATTTGTACAATTATTTATGTTCTACTGTTATTGATAGCCTTCCAAAAGAAATGCTTGAAAGCCTAAGAAGAGAATACAGAGACGCTGTTAACTTATTTAAAGCAATTACTTAACTAGGTGTAGCATTTTTAAGACTTTACCTTCTATTTCAGAAATGCCACTTTCAAGATCTTTATCTATCAAACATATGGTAGATAAATATGTTTTCTGCTTCTTTTCAACATTGATAGTTAAAGTTCCAGGAGTAATCGTAACCGAGTTAGCAAATAATGCAATGGTCTTATCATTATGTCCTATGCATTCTCTTACAATAACAATTGGCTCAACTGTAGATTTGAATCGTAGCACCTTTTTTGTTACATAAATACTTGAAAAAATAATTTGGTAAATTAGCCAAGGTATATAACTTATAAGCTGATAAAATGATAGCCTACCACTATCATTTAGAATTTGACTAAGGGCACTTTCAGCATCAATTAACCTTTTAAAGATAATCAATGTGAACACAGAAGAAAATACTCCACAGAGAATAAAAAAAGGCTCAAAATAACCAGACAATATAGTCCATAGAAAAAATAAAATTATAAATGATAGAGAAAAAAACTTAATATTTTGCCTGAGTTTCATGGTTTGGAGTATAACTTAAATGATTTTTTAGGAAAATAAAAAGTTCTTGATTTTTGTGTCAAAGAACATAATAACCAAGTTATTTTAATAAGTAGTGGAGATTATGACGCTTGATGATTTTCTAAAAATGCTTGAAGAAATAAATGATACTTCAGGTTTAAGCAAGAACAACATAGTTGAACGAATAAAAATAAAATTAGAAAGAATTGATTTACGGAGGTGGGAAGATAGTGGATTTAATATCAATCATATATTCACTACACATAGTGCTGTAGAAACTACATTGTTGCATTTTGCTGCTAAGAGTGGCTATGAGAACATAGTAAGAACTCTAATTGAATATGGAGCATATGTTGATGCACGGGACAGCGATGGATGCACCCCTTTACATTTTGCTGCTGAATGGAACCACAAAGGCATATTAGATATTTTAATTGAAAGTGGAGCAAATGTTAATGCGTGGGACAATGATGTATGCACACCTTTACATCTTGCTGCTGAAGGTGGGAATGAAAGTGTAGTAAGAGCTCTCATTGCATTTGGAGCAGGTGTTAACGTGCAGAACAATAATGGGCATACTCCTTTACATTTTGCTACTGAAAACGGCAATGAAAGTGCAGTAGGAGCTCTAATTGCATGTGAAGCAGATGTTAATGTGCAGAGCAATAATGGATATACTCCTTTGCATTTTGCTGCTGAAGTTGGTAATGAAAATATAGTAAGGGCTCTAATTGCATACGGAGCAGATGTTAATGCACAGAACAATGAAGGACAAACTCCTTTACATCTTGTTGCTGAATGGGGTTCTACAGGTGTAGCAGAAATTTTAGTTGCAAATGGTGCGAATGTTTATGCACAGGACAATGAAGGACAAACTCCTTTACACTTTGCTGTTGAATGGGGCTGCAAAGATGTAATAAGCTTCTTGTTAAGTAATGCTAGTCCTAGTGCTGAAATGGCAGTAGGAAGAGTAGAGCAAGTTACACCTGTGAAAAGATTGAAGCTCTTTTAATCACGCACGCATTTTTAAGATAATCGTTTTGTTATGAATTAAAGCAAAAATTCTGTAATATATTGAAGCTTAAAGATATCTTTAGATATGGAAGTTATTGCAGAAAATAGGAAAGCAAGGTTTGAATACTTTATCTTAGAAGAATTTGAAGCAGGTATGATTTTGTTAAGTAGTGAAGTGAAATCACTAAGGGAGAGAAAAGCAAATATTTCTGATGCTTACGTTACCGAAAAAAAAGGTGAAATATGGTTATACAATATGCATATTGCAGAGTATAAAGCTGCGAATCAAAAGAATCATAAGCCAAAAAGAGAACGTAAATTGCTTTTACATAAAAAAGAGATAGATAAGCTAATTGGTCAAATCAAAACCTCTGGAATAACTGTTGTGCCGCTTTCTATCTATTTTAATGATAAAGGGTTGGCAAAAACTAAAATTGCTATTGTTAAAGGAAAAAAACTCTACGATAAGAGAGCAACCATAAAGCAGAGAGAGTGGGACCGTGAGAAAAGTAGATTGTCTAAGAATAATTTGTAGTAAAATATGTCTTTAAGTCCAATTATTTTTAGCATCGGTCCTGTTTCTATATATTGGTATTCTTTAGCATATGTTTTTGGTATAGTTTTTGCATATTGGTATTTACATAAGCTAGACAATCAAAAAATATTTACTAAGAATTTTTACGATTCGTTATTAACAACTACTATTATAGGCGTTATTCTTGGGGGCAGGCTTGGCTACGTGTTGATATATGATCCAGTTTTTTATATAAGCAGCCCTATTGAGATATTAAAGACCTGGGAAGGAGGAATGTCATTTCATGGTGGTGCTATAGGAGTTTTGCTTGCAGTAATAATCTCCTGTAGAAGATATAAAATTCCTATATTTTATACACTGGATCTAATTTCTTGTGGAACTCCGATAGGTTTACTTCTAGGCCGCATAGGTAATTTTATAAATGGAGAGTTATTTGGCAAGGTTACAACTATGCCGTGGGGTATGGTATTTCCAGAAAGTGGTGATAATTTATTGCGCCATCCAAGTCAACTTTATGAGGCATTTTTTGAAGGAGCGCTACTTTTCGTAGTTGTAAATTCACTATTTTTCTTGACCAAAATGAGATTGTATTATGGTGCAACAACTGGTGTTGCAGTTATGTTGTATGGAATAGCACGTTTTATGGTTGAATTTTTCCGCGAGCCAGACTATCAAATTGGCTATTTATGGTTCAATTCAACTATGGGACAGTTGCTTTCTATACCTATGATTTTGGTGGGAATGCTTATATATTTAGGTGCGTTGAATTTTAGGTTTGATACAAAATCTATTCAATAGACAAGAGGTAAGTTGAATAAAAAAATACAGTAGAAGTTTATCTACTCCATAGCATGTACAACTGTACGAACTTTTCGTGTTGCAGAGAATAAACGTGAGGGCACAAACCTTTTGTTGCATAGCTATGAAACAAACTTAGTAGCTACTGACCAAATTCATTACTAAGTAGATATTCATTTTCCACCAGAATATTCCTGATTGAGAAGCTACTTTATTAAAACATATTTTTAAATTTTTGCCAAAACCCTGGTTGATTATCATTAACCTTTGTGAAGGCTATGTTTAAACTGTATCTCGAATCGCTTGGCATATCATACCTAATGTTCAGTATTGAAATTTTGTTTTTATTATGAACAGAAACATCGTCATATGATAACTTTGTCGTGTAGCACTTTATATGCTTTTACTTGTCATATACTATATCACCTGATTCCCCTTCTAGTTCTACAAATTTAGTTTTTTTCTGACATTCTTTTATTTTTATTAGATCCTCGTTTAGCATCGAACAAAATGAATCTGTCAAACCAGGAAGAAACTCATCAATTTAAGTTTCTAGTAGTTTTAAGTATAGTTGTGAAGGAAGCGCCTCATGCAGTTATAACCGGAATCTTCACTGGTGCCATAAGTGCCCGTCGTTTAGCATGGTTTTGGAGGAACGGTCAAATCATTGATGGAGTCCTTAGACTACCTCGGTTAGGAGATTGTATTATATCAACCGTCCCAAGCTGAAGCGTTTCCCTGCTATAAATTATATGAAGGAGTTACCATGAAAAAAACAAAAAGTAAATTAGAAATAATGAACCCTAACGCAGCAGGAATAGATGTTGGTTCAGCTATACATTATGTGTGTGTGCCAGAAGGAAGTGATGAACAGCATATACAAAAATTTAGCTGTTTTACAGAGGATCTTCATAACATAGCAAAATGGCTAAAAAAGTGTGAAGTTACTACAGTAGCCATGGAGTCAACCGGAGTGTACTGGATTCCTTTGTTTCAAGTACTTGAATCATATGGACTTGAAGTAAAACTTGCAAATGCAAGACATGTAAAAAATGTACCTGGAAGAAAGTCAGATGTCCAGGACTGCCAATGGCTTCAACAACTACACAGTTATGGGTTAATCGAAGGATCATTTAGGCCAGATAATCAAATGTGTGTATTGCGTAGTTATGTGCGGCAACGTAAAAACTTAATTGAAAATGCTGCTACACATATTAATCGTATGCAAAAGGTGTTGGTACAAATGAATATTCATTTACATAAAGTAATAAGCGATATCACTGGCGTCACAGGAATGCAAATTATTAAAGCAATAGTAGAAGGTGAAAAGAATCCCGAGAAGCTAGCTGAATTCAGAAGTGTGAATATGAAGAACGATAAAGCTACTATAGCAAAAGCATTAACAGGCGATTATAGAGAAGAACATTTATTTGTACTGAAACAAGAATATACAGCATATACTTTTTTTCAAGAGCAAATAACTGAATGTGATAAAAGCATAGAAAATTACTATAAAACATTTGAAACAAAGTCCGATGAGAGTAAAGAGTTAGGTAAGGAAAAAAACAAGTCTAGAAGAGGCAGACCAAACTTCACCTTGCGTGAGAAATTGTATAGGATAACCGGAATAGATTTTACTAAAATTCCTGGATTTGATATACTAACTGTACAAACTATTATTTCAGAAGTTGGCATTAACCATAATAAGTGGCAATCAGAAAAGCACTTTACTTCATGGTTAGGACTTAGCCCTGCTAACAAGATCACAGGAGAAAAAGTATTTGGGACAAAAACTCGTAAAGTCATTAATCGCGCTACAAATGCCCTGCGAATGGCTGCTTATGCTGTGGGAAATAGCAAAAGTGCATTAGGTGCATATTGTAGGAGATTAAAAAGACGGCTAGGAGCAATAAAAGCAATTACTGCCACAGCAAGAAAATTAGCATGTATTTTTTACCAAATGTTGAAATATGGACAAGAGTATGTGGAAAAAGGAATGAGTTATTATGAAACACGCTACAAAGAGAAAATTGTGAAAAATTTGATCAAAAAAGCGCAGGAGTTTGGCTACACATTAGTTCAACAAGAAGAGTTAATTAATGGAGTTTCTTAGGAGTGATATTGAAACCGGTAGTGTATTCCCAGCATACTCTTTAGCTAAAAGCTCACTTTGAGGATACATTTTTATTTCCCTTCCAAAACTGTGAGTCTATAAAATTATTGCTCCAAAATGTACATATTCGTCAGTAGCATACGGTACACCACCATAATTGCATTGAACTTTGTAATCTCCAACACCATTGTTTTGAAAAAAATCATGAATGGCAGTGTAGCTACCAGCAGCATCGTCTATATAATCCACTACCTAACCCTTAAAACCTTTGACTTATTGTACCACATGTAATGACATTAATCAACCAGAAAATCTTTTTGATAACAAGTTATTTAGGGAGCATATTGATAGGATTGTGACATCCGTATTTCCCAGTTCTTCACATACTGCTGGACTAATTCAGGATAGTTTTCAATGATTAATAAATTTTCAGCATTTCCCTTTTCAGCTGTTTTACTTAGGTTAAACGACCCTGTGATGACTTTTTGATTATCAACAATTATTACCTTATTATGGGCGATTTTTGGCTTATTATCGATCCAAATCGGTATTCCATTTGAAAACAATTCGCTTATGACACTATATTTTGAATGGAGTTGTGATTTATCTAAGACGACTTTAACATCAACACCACGCTTTTTGGCATTAATCAAAGACTTCGCAACTGTTCCAAGAGTAAATGTATATTCTTGAACTAAGATGGATTCTTTAGACTGATCTATCTCGCTGATTATCGGTACAGCACAGTCTTCTTCAGGTGAGAAGCAAACTGTAGCTTTTGGGCAAGGCGAGAATATAGGACCCACATAGTAATACAGAGAAAAACATGCTAACAAAAATAAAAGATATAGAAGCCTCACAAACCACACCTAAATATATGGTGATAGACTACATTATAGTTTAATTATCTGTCAACCCATACTCCTTCACTTCTCTGTAATTTTTTTCATTACTTCCTCGCTCATTTCAAACTTATGAGTTATTACATCAATTAACCATAAACTTACTATTCCCTCTATACTTTTGCACACTCTCTACATCAAATTTCGAATCTGCAATTTGTCCATCATTCAATCTTTCTCCAATCTTTGGAAATATGGTGCTTTCTGTAAGATAGTCTTTAAGCAATTTCTTATCAACGTCCCCAAGTTTTTCAGCAACCTCCATAATTTCCTTAATGATGAAGTTCTTTGAATGAACCAACAATGATGTCTGTTCAGGTAAAATTGCAACAATAGGTTTTGCTATAAGAGGAGTGCTTTCCTTTAATCTTTCCTTATCAAGATTCTGCTTCAACTTTTCTTCTTGCCTTGCAAGTTCCTTACTTAAATCTTCTTCACTTAGATCTAAATATTTAAGTAACTTTTTTAACACAAACAAACCTTCATTAAACCTATCAGGTCCAAGTTCAAATTTATAATGATGCATCATTATAGTTTGAATCTTCTGTAGAAACTCCTGAGAACCTTTCCCACTTAGCTTAGCAAGATTTTCAGTTTCTATGAATTTTAAAAGAGCACTGTATGAAGTAGATTGATGAGTTATATCCATGTCATGGCGTGTATAGTTCGGACCGCTTGGCTCTAAACAAACAATGTTCGGGATTTCCACATTTTCATCACTTTTTTCTTTATTAATCTTCTTACTTCTGATTTCATTCCATAACACGGCATCAGTTGCTTGTTGATTTTCATTAGATAAAGATCTTGTATCTCCTGAATACTTGAATATCACATCTTCTTGTTCAGGATTTATTACCCAGCCAGCAACCAAAGACTTGTGATGGTCAATACCAGATCTACCAGAACGATGATCTGCAGGAATATTAACGAAATTTACTGTTTTGTTTGTTCCACCAATATCTTTGGTAACAGAAATTTTTGTATACCACTCTACTTCTTCCACTTGATTAAATCCAAAACCCTTGAGTAATTTTTTATCTCCCATAGGTACAAATATCTGTGGTTGAGGCCAATCTTTTGTTTTATAAAACCTTAATAGTTTTTTGAGGGAATTTTCGTCTACATGGTCACGGTGGTTATGTGAGATTATGATAACATCAATTTTAGGTAAACTTTCAATTTTAGGGTGAGAGTTCGTTTTCTCTGGATAAAGCAGCCTGTTCAAACCGCTAAATACTGGATCTGTTAAAATATTGAAGCCAGGAACCTGAATTAATTGAGTTGCGTGACCCATATTTTGGATGGCATATTTTTCCCTTTCTTGTAAAGCTTGAATACCATCAGACTTATAAATTTTATTTTCATCTTTATTTTCTTCTTGAGAAAAGTAAGATAGTTTACTCTTCACGTCCTTTGATAAAAATGGAGCAAAAATACTCCTGATTATCCTCTTAATTTGCGTCTCTATAAAAATCCTCAGATCGTTCAATGTGCTTTTATTACCAAGACTAGTAATGTATCTATTTTTAGTTTTTTCAGTGCGCTCGAATTTTACATCCTGAAACTTGCCTTGTAATTCATCGATATAATTACAATTAACATGAACTTTGGGTTCCTTAGTACTTACCATAACATTTATCTATTATTAATAAAATATTATAAGTGTATAATATTTTTAACTTTTTAGCAACTACAATCCATATTCCTTCCATTTCTCTGTAACTTTCCTTACTATTTCCTCACTCATTTCAATTTCTCTTCCCCATTCCCGATTAGTTTCAGGTGGAAGTTTGTTTGTTGCATCAAACCCTATTTTACCTCCGAGACCACTTTCAGGAGAAGCGAAGTCTAAATAATCAATTGGAGCATTCTCTATCATGATTGCATCACGTACAGGGTCCATTCTTGTTGAAACTGCCCACATTACTTCCTTCCAATCACGTATATTTATATCATCATCAACAATTATAATGAATTTAGTATATAAAAACTGTTTGAGAAAAGAGAGTATGCCCATGACAATTCTTTTTGCATGTCCTGGATAAGCCTTTTTTATCGACACTATCGCTATTCTATATGAGCAACCTTCTGGAGGCAGGTAAAAGTCCACTATCTCTGAAAATTGATTGATAAGAATGGGCACAAAAATTTCATTGAGCGCTTCACCAAGAATTGATGGTTCATCTGGTGGCTTGCCAGTGAAAGTACTGAGATAAATTGGATTTTTGCGCATAGTAATTGCAGTAATATTAAACTCAGGAAATTGTTCAACAGCATTATAGTAACCGGTGTGGTCCCCGTATGGCCCTTCATCTTGATAACTATCCAAACTCACATATCCTTCCAGAACGATTTCTGCGTGAGCTGGCACTTGAAGAGGAATAGTCTTACAATTTACAAGCTCAAGAGGCTTTTTTCGCAGTAGCCCAGCAAATTGATATTCTGACAACGTTTCTGGCACTGGAGTTACCGCAGCAATAATCGTTGCAGGATCTGCTCCAATTACAGCAGCAGCAGGAAACTTCATACTTCGCCTCTTTTCCTTCCACCTTTTATGATGACTTGCTCCTCCACGATGTGCAAGCCAGCGCATTAGAGTCGTTTTTTTATCCACAACCTGCATACGATATATTCCAAGATTAAAATTATCTTGTTTGTCTTTCGTAGGTCCTTTTGTTACCACAAGTGGCCAGGTGATAAGCGGTGCAGGTTCATTTGGCCAGCATGTTTGAATAGGCAGCAAACTAAGATCTACTTCATCTCCTGTTAATACTACTTCTTGACATGGAGCTTTGCTCACAACTTTACTTCGCATTGACAATACAACTTTCAGCAGAGGAAACATCTTCACAGCATCTTTGAAGTTTTTGGGTGGCTCAGGTGATCGCAAAAATGCGAGAAGTTTACCCAGATCCCTTAATTCACCAGGATTTATACTAAGTCCCAATGCAATTCTCTCAATAGTACCAAATAAATTCACTAAAACTGGAATCGAATTTTTGCCGCTTTCTGTGACAACATTTTCAAAGATGATAGCTGGTCCTTTGTTTGACAAAACTCTGCGGTGAATTTCTGTCATTTCAAGAACGGTTGAAACTTCCTTTTTAATCCTAATTAGATCTTTTTTTTCCTCTAAGGCTTTGATGAAGTCGCGTAAGTTGTTATACATACTTTGATTTTAGAAGTTTTACACTCCATACTCAACTCTTCTGTTCTAATCACAATTTTAGGTCTTTATGCAGGGTAAAGCATTTACCCTACATAAATTCAGAGCTAATTTTTGAAACTTATCTACCTTCACGTATTTTTTCTTTCACAATTTTGTCACCCCAATATTCAAATTTTTCATCAAGTTCACTATCGCTCTTATCTGCTACACTCTTCATAAGCGCTTCCGCAAACTCTTTTCGTTTTCCTTGTATTCGCTCTTCTTCTTGTTTTTTATCTGCGTGAACATACCCTGCCAATTTCTCATCAATCTTATCAAACGACTTACCTTCTTTCATCATGTCCGTAATTATCTTCGCATTCTCTAAAGCATATATTCCACAATCATAAGTATTGCCTTGTTGCTCTACTTTACAGCTTCTTATATCTTTCTCTTCTAACTTCAGCTCTCCTTTAAAAAAATTCGATAATGCATCTTGCATTGGGTTACCAAACGAATTACAGTAATACGCTCTAAAATTCCCATTTTCCTTATCATATGCAGTAACTAACGTAACAAAGTGGCTGCTTAAATTTAGAATTAAGGTCATTATCCCTGGCCCTCCTTCCTTATTTGCTTCCTCTTTATATCGTTTGCAATGCTCTCCGATTGCAAATTCTATCGTTTGATGAGAAACAGGCTGGATGTTATCTATAACATCAAAAATCATACCATGACTTGGACTCGACAGTTCAACATCATTCTCAAAGTTAAGATCAGCATCATACCCATACACAGCTTTTGCAATATCCTCGATCTCTCTAGTTGATAGCCAGCTCGTATATTTTCCATTATTCACGTTGTGCACAAGAGTATTATATTCTTTGCTATAGAATAATTTTTTCTTATTCACACTTACATCACTTTCTAACAAAGAACTAGGGCTTTCAACCTTAATATTTGTATTTACTGGCTGTTTTTCATCTCCATCTACTACCTTTTCTCTGCCTTGACCTTCTTCTTTCTTAATTTTCCTCTGATTAATAGAATCCTTAACCCGATGATATAAAGGACTCCCAATACTCATTGCCACTGCAGAAAAGCTAACAAAAGCAACTCCAAGCATAGCCCATACAACTGGATTAAAAATTAGTAACGTAAATGGAAAAATTGGAACAACAGCTAAACTAATAAGCAAACTAGCAATAGTAGCTCCTAGATAAAGGTAGGCACTATATTTAACACCAGACTTAAAACCACCCCACGAATGTTCTTTTATATAACTTTTTTTATCCATTTACACCTCACACTGAATATATTTTAATTATACTGGCATTAACATTAACGTAAAGTTAAAACTGGATTTAGTTTATCAAAATAAGTAACAAAATATCTATTCACTGATTACTATAGAAGCTCTAGAAAAATTATTCTCTAGCTCACTTTTTAAGTTTTTATACTTAGCAGTCTTTAATTCTTCATTGGTAATAAAGCTTTTCTTTATGGTTATTAAATTGCTAAATTCGGTTCCATCATTTTTATATTTACAGAACCTATTTACATATAACCAAGGAGAATCTATTTCAAAATTCAAATTTTCACAGTTTTTAATTTTGATATCTTTTATTATCATATGGCTTTCCTTCGTTTTAGGAACACCAATAAAAAGGTCTGATATTTGATCAGAAGCTGTATTCACAATATCATTAAGCCAATTATCTCCTAAATTCAAAGCTGGCCCTAAATTTGTCTTAAAAATCTTATTTTTTTGCTGAAACTCATATTTGATTGTAAGATCTTCTACATTACGTAAAGTAAGGTCAGGCAATTCTAAGAACTTCTTTTCTTCTTCATCAAGATATACTCCACTAATCATACGAAAAACAGAATCTCTTAACTGCTCATCTGAATAATATAATCCAACACCTGTTAAGCCTAGAGCTGCTTCCCCTTGCACGATAAGCTGGCCATATTCATTTACAACATCATCTTTTATAGTTAATTCACTATGGGATATCACTTTTGAATTTTCACCTTGTACAGCAGGAATTTTTATGTAATCCGCTTCCTCAGAATCGAGTACTAGAGCGTTCCTATCAGCAATGTCTGGAAAAATACCCTGTGCCATACTGACAGTGTTAGTTGGATCAATCCAATATATTTTTCCATCTCTATTTATTACTCTGAGCATCACATGATTAAAATTACCCATATTAGGTAATGCTTCAGGATTAGAAGTGCTAGTAGTTCCTCTCATAACTAAAATAGGTTGAACTTTATAACCAAGTTCTTGTAAAATAGCAGCCGTGCTAGCAGAAAAGTCTTTGCAATCCCCAACTTGAGAATCAGCAACTTTCTCCAAATCTCTCGGAAAAAATTTTCCTGACACTGTACGCCAGTCTCCCATGTACTGAACTTTTTCATTCAATAAAGAAGTAACTGCATTAATTTTCTCCTCATCGGTACTCTCATTGGCAGCAAATTCTGCTATAGCTTCAAAAGTTGCTGGAAGTGGCTGGTTAATGACGCTATGATATCCAGGGGCTAATTTTTTAGCCAAATCCTCCCATTTAGATAGGCTCGACAGTGATACCCAAGTGTTATGTTTAATATTCAATATTCCATTATGTGGTTCATTTATTGTGTTTTCATAAATTGCTTTCTTTAAGGTAATGTTTATATAATGTACACCATCCTTTTTTTCCTCAGCAATCTCTAATACTTTTCTTGGATCATTCACTTTAATCTCTAGAGGCAATTCAGAGTTGATTTTAGTATTTTCTGCTTGTAAATAATCTCCATAATAAGAGAAGCTCAAGCCATAAAAATTATCAACAGGAACCTTTTTGTTAACTTGTTTATACCTTAAATATACTTCTGTACCAATTTCTATTTTAGGAAACGATATAGTTACTTGCCTTAACTGATCGAAGCCTTTACTAGGACTAGCTAGCGGTTTATCCTCTATCATGTCTTCAGTGACTATATATTCCTCTCCGTTATAAGCTGTTTTAGCTTCTAAAACAGTCAAATCTGCACTATCATCATTGTAAACAAGACTGTATAGAGAGAACCTATCACGTCCGGATTCCTTGAGTATTTTCGCTTGTAGTTTTACTTCCGTTTCATAGGTACCATCTCTATTAACATTAATGTTAACATTAGAAAACTTAATCCCAACAGAAGCATCTGCGTACTTACTCCACCTTGCTTCAGCTATAGTAGACATGAAAAATACTAGTAATGCTAAGTTAAAGAGAGTTTTTAAAAATTTCATTATGTACCTACACTTATTGAACCATTAAATCCATGCAATTTTGTTCACAGTGTAAACAGGAATAAACTCAGCAGATTGGGAAAGAAGCTTATTTTCTAGAATGGCTATTTCTTCCTCTCTACCAATTATTGGTTCGCTCATATAATTTACCGCCGTGTTTGTCAGCATTATATGCGGCGGTTATAAAATAATCAACTTTTTTACCGCCGCGATTACAATTGTTATACGCGGCGGTAAGGATTGCTTAAATCTCAAATGCCTTATTATACACAAGTTTTCGTTACTTAATATCACCAGATTCTCTGATATAACATATATAAAGTTTGCATTTCTTGATAAAAATGTTTTAACATTAAGCATTTCTTTAATATTTGTATTCTTTAAGTAAGTATATGTCTAAGATATCGTTTTTATTGATTTTTATACTTGCAGTAGCAAGTTTACCAGTAATAAACAATTGGCTTTCACACCGCAGTCAGACCTTAAATGATGATTATATAGGTGAGAGATTGGATAATTACATCAGTAAAAATTTTGATAGAGTTCTAAAAGCTCTCCAGGAAGAGTCAGCTAAAAATAGTTATGCTAATGCAACCAAAAATAAAATTTCTCAGCATAAAAATGAAATATTCGACTCCACTTATCCTTATTCAGGAAATGAAAATAGCAATGTCGTAGCTGTAGGATTCTTTGACTATTCTTGTGGCTATTGTAAGGCAATAAAGAATGACATAAAACAGTTGATCAATGATGGCAAAATTAAATATATCTTTAGGGATGCTCCAATACTTGGTAACAACTCCTTAAAGGCAGCAAAAGGCGCTCTAGCTACTTATTTTATCGATAAAGAAAAGTACTTAGATTTTCACTACGCTGCACTAGATCACAGAGGAGAATTTTCAGACAAAACTATATTAGGTATAGTAAAAAATATAGGGATTAACGAGGACGATTTTAACAACTCTATGAAAAGTAATGCAGACAAAATTGAGCAAATGATAAACAACAGTAAACTTTTAGTAAGCGAGCTTGGAGTAGGCGGCACACCTTTTTTGATAATAGGAGATAGTCTTTTTGTAGGAGCAACTGATTTGAATGTATTACGCAAAAAGGTGGATGAATTGAGCCGCAAGGAGGGCTAAAATTTTTTTACTTTACAGAATAAACGAATTTAAGTACACTAGCCATGATAGGTAATAGTACGTATTTCTACGTATTAATTCAAGAAAAATACCCACAACTAAGCAGCACAACCTTCAGTAATTAATCTCAAGGACTTGCTAATTAAATAAAATGTATATTATTTTGGAGTTATAATATGAGAAATTTTAACAGAGAACCAATTGCTCTTTTTCGGCAAATCAAAGAAAATAAAAATTTAAGTAGTTTATTGCATAACTTAAAGAGCGCTTATTCTGAAAAGTGAGTTAGAAGAAAATTGCACCCTTACTTTTCTAGAAGAAGCAGGATTAAAAATTTATAGCCTGATTGATAAAGCAACTTCGAAAGTTTAAGATTTTTACTACTTTATCTATATCAACTCAATTTTATTTTCACAGGAGGAAATATGTCATTTACAGAAATTAGATTTCCAGAAAATATATCTTATGGTTCCACTGGAGGACCAGAATTTTCCACTGACATTGTAACAACTCATAATGGCTGTGAGCAGCGCAATATTAATTGGTCTCGTGCACGTGCCAGGTATAACATAGCTTATGGAATTAGGTCAAACGAGCAGCTAACAGAACTCATAACATTTTTTCAGGCACGAAAAGGTAAAGCTATAGGGTTTCGCTTTAAGGATTGGTCAGACTTTACAGTTATCAATCAAGAAATTGGCATAGGAGACGATAAAAAAACGATCTTTCAACTGATGAAAACTTACATAAGTGGAAAAGACAAGCATACACGAACTATTAAAAAGCCAGTGCATGATACAATAAAAATTTACCTAGATGGTGAAAAGACAGAAAAATATTCAGTGAATTATTCAACTGGAGAAATAGAATTTATGAAACCACCAGCAAAAGGCACAATAATCACCGCAAGCTTCGAATTTGATGTACCAGTACGATTTGATACAGATTACCTAAACGCTTCTATTGATAACTATGGCAGCAATAGCTGGAACAATATTCCCTTGGTGGAAGTGAAATAAAGTTAAAGTATGCTCCATAAAAGTTAAGCGATACTGAGGCTCATATTTAAATGAGCCTCAGCATATTTTAAAGCCTATCGTCCATTACAATGTTCCACACCTGAAATTTGAGGAGATTCTAATGTAGTGCTTTCTTTTTCCTGTAAAATAAAAAGTTTTAACAACTCCTTTATAGCTATTTTTGCAAGTGTTTTATCATCTTTATTTAAGACTTGATCTAGCATGTTTTTTTTCTGTAAGCGACTAACATAATTTCTATCTTCCTCATTCAGCCCTTGTATTTTGTTAATACAAGACAATACTAAATCCGAATTCTTCATTGCTAAAATTCCATTTAGGAAAATATCTAATTTTGTTTTATCTTTAGTCAAATCTTCAACTAACCTATTTCTGACATCATCATTATTCATAATAAGTGTGGGATAAGAATTAGGCTGGTTAGTAAGTATAGAATCCTCCAAAGGTACTCCCTTCATGCCAGGTTGAGAGTAGTAAATTATACTACATACAATAACTTCTGAAAAATTATCTATAGTATGATAACCAAAACCCTTGTAACAACTTGCTAGCAAAGAAAAAAGACGTATTATACTTGTACCTCTATCTTTCATTTCCTCAAAAAGCTTCCTATCTTTTATTAGTTTATTCAAAATGTAATACATAGCTTGACAATGTGAATCGTAAAGACAAAACATACTACTTCCGTCAAAAATAGCCTCAGCTAATTCTATAGACTTTTTATCCTCATCTATAAAAGCCCTTTCATTTCTATTTAATTGTATGATTTCCTCTCTTCTCCCGCCACCTAGCTTCATTATTTTCTTTATTAACATTTCAAATATTTCTGTATTCATATATATCCTATATTAATTAATATTAGTATTAATCATAGTTACTTTTAAAATAAAGATAAAATGAAAATTTTAACAAAAATTATACTTTTATATTTGTATGAGTATATAAGAGGTTTGATTGTTGTAAGTTATCTAAGTGCCAGCGTCTAATTAATAAGTCTGCTTGAAGCCGTTTGGTATTTGCACGATTGTGCTAGATACCCTGTACAATCTGCTTCAAAATTTCTTCTTGTTGCTGAGCATGAACACTAGTATAACCACATGCAGGAGATGCGGCAGTGGGTCTTGCAATACATTTAGGCCTTTTTGCTTGAATATTGAGATTAGATAACACTTCTTCTATCAATGGGTTAACAAAAAACCACCCTCCCATATTTTTTGGCTCTTCTTGGCACCATATAATTTCAGCATTCTTATATTTTTCGAGTTCACTGTTTAGTTTATCAGCAGGGAATGGATAGAATTGTTCTAAACGCATTACTGCTATATCGTTTATTTTTTGTACTTCAAGCATTTCAATTATGTCGTAATAAACTTTACCACTACATATTACAACTTTACGTATTTTATCACTTGCAACTAAACTTTTTCTACACTCTGGAATTACCGTGAGAAATTTTCCTTCAAAGTCAGAAAGGTTAGAAACTGCCCTTTTATGACGCAATAGTGATTTAGGTGTAAACACCACTAAAGGCTTACGAAAATCTCGATGAATTTGTCGGCGTAAAACATGAAAATAATTCGCAGGAGTAGAGCAATTAACCACCTGCATATTATCTTCCGCACAGAGTTGCAAAAACCTCTCTATACGAGCAGAACTATGCTCAGGCCCCTGCCCTTCATAACCATGAGGCAAAAGTAAAACTAGACCACTTGATCGCAACCACTTTGTTTCTGCAGATGAGATAAATTGGTCGATCATGATTTGCGCACCATTTGCAAAATCACCAAACTGTCCTTCCCAGAGCACCAGTGAATATGGAGAGTCAAGGCTATATCCATATTCAAAACCCATCACAGCATACTCAGATAGTGCGCTATCTATAACTTCAAAGCGAGCTTGCTTCTCACTTATGTTGTTTAGTGGAATAAACTCTTCCTCCGTTGCTTGATTGATAAGTCTTGAATGACGGTGCGAGAAGGTGCCGCGACCAGAATCTTGTCCTGACAAACGCACTCCTATTTCTTCTGTAAGTAGCGATGCAAACGCAAGACTTTCAGCAGTTGCCCAGTCTATGTTGCTACCGGAATTTATACTGTCTATTCTGCCATCAAGTATTTTCCTAACTTTATTATTGAGATTAAAACTGCTTGGGATATTGCTATTTATGTGTACACCTAATTTTTTTAGCTCATCTGGTGAAACACCAGAGTCCGTATAATATTCACTCAAATCATTTAACTTTGCTCTTCTCAATTTCGACCACACTCCATCAAACCAGTCAGCTTTTTTTGGAGTGTAAGTCACTGACCCAGCAAGACTTTTATCCAACCTTACCCTAAATTCGCTGCGCAATTTACTTACTTCATCACTAATTAGGACTTTCTCTGCAGCCAGCTTCTCTTCGTAAATTGTTCCCGGAGTTTTATGCCTTAATATTGCTTTATACATAAGTGGCTGAGTAAAATTTGGTTCATCACCTTCATTATGGCCATATTTGCGGTAGCATATTATGTCAATCACCACATCCTTTTTAAATTTCTGCACATACTCCATTGCCAAACTCGCGGCAAAACTCACGGCTTCTGGATTATCTCCATTAACATGAAATATTGGAGCTTCTATTGATTTTGCTACATCAGTACAATAAAAAGAAGAGCGTGCACAACGAGGATTCGCAGTAAAACCAACTTGGTTATTGATGACAATATGAACGATACCACCAACTTTATAACCTTCAATGTTGCTCAAAGTCAGGGTTTCGGCAACCACTCCCTGCCCGATAAAAGCTGCATCACCATGAATTGATATGCCAAGCACAGATCTCGTATTTTGCTTTGCTCTTACTCTTCCAGCTAGAACCGGATTTACCGCCTCAAGGTGAGATGGGTTAGGACATAAACTTAAGTGTATTTTTTTACCACCAGCAAGTGCTCGATCAGAAGAGTAACCAAGGTGATATTTGACATCACCAGATACCTCAAGACCACTTGGGTATGCAAGATTGCCTTGAAATTCAGACAGCATTGCCGCATATTCTTTCCCCATAACTTTGGTTAGAACATTAAGCCGTCCTCGGTGGGCCATACCAAGAACTATTTCTTCAATACCAAAAGCTGCAGAATCACTAATAACTCCTTCAATTGCAACAATGGCTGACTCCCCACCTTCGATAGAAAAACGCTTATATCCAGGAAATTTCATATGGAGAAATTGCTCGAACATCTCAGATTCAATCAAGTGCCTCAGTATTTCTTTTTTATCCTGAGGGCTTAGCGTATAGACCTGATTTTCAATTTTCTCCTGCAGCCAAACTCTTTCCTCATAAGAGGAAATATGCATAAATTCAAAACCGATATTCTTGCAGTAAATATCTCTGTAGATTCTAGTGTCACTTGTAGGAGAAAGATTCAAGTATTTTTGATAATCTATTTCCTTATTTACATTCGGTGATAATGGATTTAAGTCTGCAAAAAAGTGACCATAAGATCTGAAAAAATTTGCTAAATCATCATCATCTACCTTGGCTTCATTCTGTGCTCTGCAGGGTTCTGCTTTATTAACTTCTAAATTGCTCGAAAAAATTCTGTACCAATCTTCTCCAATTGATTTATCGCCTTGCAAGTAACGGCTATAAATTTCTTCCACAAATTCGACATTATCGCCATAAAAACAGGAGTTATTTTTAAAACTGGACATAATCACTACAAAAGTATCAAATACTTATGAGTATAACTTAAGTTTTTTAAAAAAGAACTCCTTTAGTTTCTAATTATTAAGTTATACAAACACTGTAATCTGAGTTTTACAGAAAGGGTGTCATTCTAGACTGACATCTAATCTTTCCATAAATGCTGTATAAAACAACTATACTCATCAACTTGTTCTCTAATTGCACATAAGTCAACAATAATTTTTATATAAACCAAAATAACATATTTCCTACATAATCTTTAATAATTTTACATACAAGAGCAGTGTGCTTCCATGGTTCTCTCCGCGGTCTGATATGACAACAAACTTGTCAAGCCGCACTATACTTGTTAGGTGGAAGTGGACGGCAACATGTGCCCAACGAAGTCTAGGCTTCAAGGTTTTTTCTTGCTTATCCCTTCCATCGGCATTACTACCTCGAGTAAAATTATTGTTTATGCTCCTCTTAATTGTAATAACAAAATTCTGTTTTATTGACCAACATCCTGTGCATAATTACAGCCAATTTTCTTGCTACTGCTACAATTGCTTTCTTCATCCCTTTTTTCCTTGCAAGTTTTAACCCCCAGCTTTTCAACTTAAAATTTTTCTTACTAACTGTAAGTAAGACTTGTGCAGCTTCATATAACATACTTCGACATTCCATGGGCCCCATTTTTGATATACTACCATGCCGATCAATTTCTCCAGAAGCATATTGTCTTGGTGTTAACCATATACGCTCAACTGTACTAGATCTTTCAAATCTATTTGGGTTATCCACTGTTGCTTTATATGTCATTGCTACTATAGTACCAACACCTGGAGCAGTAGTTAATAATTTACAATCCTCATCTTTTTTGCCTTGTTCTAAGAGCATCTTGTCAAGTTTTTCCAATGACTTCTCTATTGCCTCTAAACTACAAACTAACGCCAATTGAAGCCTTACTTATTTCATCAAATCTTTAATTGCTTTTTCTATTCTTAAAGACAAGCTTTCAAATTTTGACCCTTGACCGAGCTTTATCCCGTATATTTTTAATAACCTCTTATTGTCCCAACAATCTGCTGGTAGCTGCATGTTAACTGTCTTCTACTTCCAAGTGCTATTTTAATTTGACAAGATTCATCCGATTTTACTAGTACTTCTTTATAGCCCAGCCCTCATCATTTGAGCTATACCTCTTGCATCATTCTTATCGTTTTTATTGATTCTTGCAGACAAAGCTGCTGCCATATGTCTTGCATCTACACAAACTACTGGCAAGCCAAAACTCCTTAATTTTTTGCACATTGATATTGAAAGTTGTCCACTTTCTACTCCTATAGTTTCGTAATTTTTGCCTTGTTCAAGCAAGTACTCTGCTATTGCCTTGCTTTCGCTTGCAACAACTCCTTCTTTAACAATCTTTCCTTTCTCATCAACGATACTAATGAAAGTTTCTTTGAGTGAGACATCTAATCCGCTATAATATTTCATGAGACTACTCCTACTGTAAAAGTTTAAATTGTTTTTGAAGAACTTATTCTACTGAATTCGTTACTTCGTGTTAAAATAATGGAGTATGTCTCTCCATCATTCAACAGCAATTACAGTATGTGCCCAATCATAATTCCTAGATTCCAGTGTTAGCTACTTGTTTTTTGGATTTCTATACTATTGCTGATTGAAGATTATTGAAATTTTTTTGCACATTAAGGAACGCAAGCGTTTATGAGTCAGAGGATAAGTCATATAACATTTACTCGGTCTTAATACTTTGAATTTATATTTGAGTAAACGATAAACAGCAATTGGTATGAGTGATCTATTTAAAAGTGACAATTATGATAAAAATCTCAATTCTTTGATAAGAGTCATAAAGCTGAAGGATACAAAAAAAATTAATGAACAATATGATGAAACACTGAAAGATTTATCTCAAGCTCTGAAGAATTTTACAAACAACGCAAAAGATGTAGCCAAATTTGTTATATATAGCGACTTGAATAATTATGTAGAACCTTTGAGCACAAAGCCACTCGGTTTTATTGGAACATTAAAAGGGATATTAGATAGAGTCTTGGAAAAAGATATTCCAACTAATAATAATGACATAAAAAATTTTGTTGGTGATGAATTATCAGGTTTCACTATAGAAAAAGCAGCCGAGTACACAAATATTTTAAGTACAATTAATCTATTCAAGAAAGGACTTAAAGAAATTTTAGATTCGAAGCAGAGTGGAAAAGGCAATAAAGAACATAAATCATACGAAGTAAGCACGGAAAATAAAACGACACCAAAGCAGAAGGAAGATACTCCTAAGCTGCAAGAAGGAAAACAGCCGGTAGGAAAATTAGTTATGAAGAGAATAAAACGGCCAACAACAGCACCTCCGCCACCTCCTACTGTTCCGAATGAGCTTAAACCTGAGCCTCAAGAAAAGGTTTCTACTACTGAGAAGAAGAAGGTGCGCTTTAAATCAGAACCAGAGATTATATCTTTTGATGATTCAGGATATGAAAGTTTATCAGATGAGGACTCTGGTAAAAAAATATCTAATTATCAAGAAAAAGGGTCCATTTACGCAGCAGTTCCTAAAGAGCATATAAAAACGAAAAGAGTAAGTAAACAGCAGCAGCAATCTAAGCCTCCAATACCATTAAAACCATCAATAGCACCACGAGTGCCAAACACTACCGAACAGAAAGTGAGGCAAAATCAGGAAAAATCTCCGTCAGTAAAAGAAAGAGCGAAAAGCTTTGAGTCCAATACCTTAGTCTATAATGCTAATAAAAAAGCCCATGCTTCTACACAAGTTAGTGTTAAGGAAATAATTGCACAGTTTGAGGGAGTGTTAAATAAACTGTGTCAAACCAAGAAATAAAAATATAATTGATATAAAAGGGAGTGTTAAATAAACTGTGTCAAACCACATTTTTAGCTCAACTGAATTTTCAATCTGTTGGGAAAGAAAATATCGAGCTGAGATATAGTTAATGCCCAATTAGGCAAAGCCATTACCCATTTTTGCTCTACTTTTTTTATAGCACAATATACCTGTTTGTACAAGGCGTTTGTGTTGGTAAATGAGCCCTTGGTTTTGGTGAATTTCCTAATTTGCCTATGTAGCCCCTCTATGGGATTAGTAGTATAGATTATCCTCCTAACTGGATCGGAATACTTAAAATAACCAGATAGGTTTTCCCAATTATTCTGCCAAGATTTTATAACCATAGGGTACTTTGTGCCCCATTTTTCATCTAATTCCAACAGATAATTCTCGGCAATTTCCTTACTTGAAGCTTGATATACCTTCTTTAAATCACTCAAAAAACTCTTTGCATCTTTACTAGCTACATACTTCAGTGAGTTACGTATCTGATGCACTATACACATCTGCACTTCTGCATTAGGGAACACACCGTTTATTGCTGCAGGAAAGCTTTTTAGCCCATCTACACATGCAATTAGAATATCTTCCACTCCTCTCTCTTTGAGATCATTTAGTACTCCCAACCAGAAGTTAGCTCCTTCACTTTCAGCTAAATAAAAACCTAATACTTCTTTTCTGCCATTTTGATCTATACCTAATATATTATACATACATTTACTTACACAATGCCCGTCCTCCTTGACTTTAAAAAATATTCCGTCCATGAAAACTATCGGATATACAGACTGCAGCGGACGACTACGCCATTCGTTGATTACTGGTAGCAGTTTGTCAGTAATACTTGATATCTCTGCCGCCGATATTTTGTGATCGTAAATTTCCTCAATATGTGACGCTATATCTCTGTATCCCATGCCACTGGCAAATGTGCTTAAGACCTTTGCTTCAAGTTCTGGATGTAGGCTTGTTTGTCTTTTTCTAACTATTTGGGGTTCAAAGCTTCCTTCCCTGTCTCTAGGTGTTAACAACTCAAATGAGCCTCCACTCGTGCGTAAAGTTTTTGCGTTTCTCCCATTTCTTCGGTTATTTTCTTCACTTTTAGCTGACATGTGGCTTTCTATTTCACCTTCCAGACTTGCCTCTAGCAACCTTTTTATAAACGGTGTTAATGCTCCATCTCTTCCCGTCAGCGGCCTTCCTTCTCTTATCGATGATAGAATATTTGCTTCCAGTTCTTTATAGTCTACCAAACCGGTAGTTCTGTTTACTTGACTCATGTCAAACCTCCATTTTTTTATATCAATTATATTTTTATTTCTTGGTTTGACACAGTTTATTTAACACTCCCGTTCCTAGCTCTGATTACGTAAAATATGAGCTTTTACAGTAAACGATATAATGCCTAATTTGCTGTTCAGCATGATAGTGGAATACTTTCTGGTTTACTTAAAAAATTTCACATCATTCTTTCAGATTTTAAAATATTTTTCGCAACTTGAGAAGCTCCAGTTGCTTCAGATAGGTAGCTTCAAGTAATACCTTATACGTTTTGCAACTTTCTTACACTTCTGTTTCATTTTTTAATAAAGCTTTTTTTAGCATAAATAATTCAGTGGATGCGTTTTTTAAGTAACAACCCAGAATTTTAACTTCAATAGTCCAGCTATGTTTCAAAGTACCTGTCAGCGACTATTACGATTGCAACATACACTGTCTTTTAAATCTTCTTTCCCTTTAAAACTTGCAGTATTGCTTCAGCACTAACCAAGTTTACCTTTATTATAACACGTTGATGCGCAAAACCTTACTTTTCTTATTCGATTTGCTCATACACCTTTTTGTATTTTGAAGGAACTCTATATTCACTATTTGATACGCTTTCAATTCACATTAAAAACATCACTTATAATCCTCACGTTTTGAATTTTTATAAAATCCACTGAGTGCTACAATTATCACCTAACTATTGGACCAAATGTATCTGCTTTTTGGTAGTTTGCTACTTCTTCTTTCTCCTCATCTCTAACAACTTAATTAATATTCAATTATATAAAGTTTGATTTTCGGAAGATCAATTGCTTGATGATTTGTTAAATGTTGCTATCTCTCCTCCTCATTTGCAAATAGGTGACAAACTCTACTTTTAAATTTTCTACTTTTATTTTAAAGTTTTCGCAGAGTTCTAAAAGATCAGTTACATTACCTCACAGCTACTCTATGTTTACCTTGTTTCATCGCTCTACTGAACAGATATAAATAAAAAGAAATTTTTATAAACTTGGCAACGACCTACTTTCCCTTTTTAAGTATCATCGGCGCTAAAAAGTTTCACTTCCGAGTTCGAAATGAGATCGGGTGGTTCATTTTTGCTATAGCCACCAAGTCAACAAAAATTTCTAACTTAACAAATTTTAATTTAATATTTAACACTGCATATGCACATATAGAAAGCAAATAAATCAATCAGGCTATTAGTACCAGTTAGCTTCACATGTTACCATGCTTCTACACCTAGCCTATCAACGTGGTAGTCTCCCACGGCCTTAATTGGGAAATTTTTTTGAAGAGGGTTTCTTGCTTATATGCTTTCAGCAATTATCCCATCTATACATAGCTACCCAGCGATGCTATTGGCATAACAGCTGGTACACCAGAGGTATATACATCTCGGTCCTCTCGTACTAGAGTCAGATCTTCTCAAATTTCCTTCACCCACGGCAGATAGAAACCGAACTGTCTCACGACGTTCTAAACCCAACTCACGTAACACTTTAATCGGCGAACAGCCGAACCCTTGGGACCTTCTCCAGCCCCAGGATGTGATGAGTCGACATCGAGGTGCCAAACGGTGTCGTCGATATGAACTCTCGAACACCATCAGCCTGTTATCCCCGGCGTACCTTTTATCCGTTGAGCGATAACCCTTCCATGCAGAATTACCGGATCACTATGACCGACTTTCGTCTCTGCTTGGTTTGTCAACCTCGCAGTCAGGCAAGCTTATGCCATTATACTATCAAGCTGATTTCCGACCAGCTCTAGCTTACCTTCGCACGCCTCCGTTACTTTTTAGGAGGCGACCGCCCCAGTCAAACTACCCACCATACAATGTCCTAGTTCCAGATAATGAAACATAGTTAGATATCAAAAGTGTAAAGGGTGGTATCTCAAGGTTGACTCCATTATAGCTAGCGCCATAACTTCAAAGTCTCCCACCTATCCTGCACATCACACTTTTAATAGCAATGTAAAGCTATAGTAAAGGTGCACGGGGTCTCTTCGTCTAACCGCGGGTACCCCGCATCTGCACGGGGAATTCAATTTCGCTGAAGTGATGTTGGAGACAGTGGAGAAATCGTTACGCCATTCGTGCGGGTCGGAACTTACCCGACAAGGAATTTCGCTACCTTAGGACCGTCAGTGTTACGGCCGCCGTTTACTGGGGCTTCAATTCAGAGCTTGCACCCCTCCTATTAACCTTCCAGCACCGGGCAGGCGTCAGACCCTATACTTCCACTTACGTGTTTGCAGAGTCCTGTGTTTTTAGTAAACAGTCGCTACTCCCTATTTTGTGCCACCTACTCATAGTTACCTAAAAGCAGGTTACCCTTCTTCCGAAGTTACAGGTATAATTTGCCGAGTTCCTTCAACATCATTCTTTCAACACCTTAGTATACTCTACTCATCCACCAGTGTCGGTTTACGGTACGGCCTCATAAATATAAGTGCTATTTCCTGGAGCTTCTTTTAAGCATAGATCAATCCAATAAGACCTATACAAATACAAAACCCGTCACACTTAAGAGGTTTAGGAATATTAACCTAATTGCCATCGACTACTCCTTTACGGACTCGCCTTAGGAACCGACTAACCCTACGCAGATTAACTTAACGTAGGAACCCTTAGATTTTTGGTGAGAGTGTTTTTCACACTCTTTTACGCTACTTATGTCAGCATTCTCACTTCCGATATCTCCAGCAGTTTTCACAAACCACCTTCACAGACTTATGGAACGCTCCGCTACCGCACCTATTAATCGAAATCAATAAGCACCCACATCTTCGGTATACAGCTTTAGCCCCGGTACATTTTCGGCGCAGAAAAACTTATTTAGACAAGTGAGCTGTTACGCTTTCTTTAAAGGATGGCTGCTTCCAAGCCAACCTCCTAGCTGTAATGGTTTTTCTACTTCCTTTCCCACTTAGCTGTAATTTTGGGACCTTAGATAGTGATCTGGGCTGTTTCCCTTTCCACCACGGACTTAGCACCCGTAGTGTGTCTGCTGTATAATTAATTATTGGTATTCGGAGTTTGGTTAGATTTGGTAAGATGATGAATCCCCCTAGTCTATCCAGTGCTCTACCCCCAACAACATACATACAACGCTCTACCTAAATAGATTTCGCGGAGAACCAGCTATTTCCAAGTTTGATTGGCCTTTCACCCCTAATCACAACTCATCCAATAATGTTGCAACATTAACTGGTTCGATCCTTCAGTATGTTTTACCATACCTTCAATCTGGTCATGACTAGATCACTTGGTTTCGGGTCTAATCCATAAAACTAAACGCCCTATTCAGACTTGCTTTCGCTACGCCTACACCTACCGGCTTAAGCTTGCTTCATAGATTAACTCGCTGACCCATTATGCAAAAGGTACGCTGTCACTCTAAATATCAATAAATTGATATAGAGCTCCAACTGTTTGTAAGCACTTGATTTCAGATTCTATTTCACTCCCCTCCCGGGGTTCTTTTCACCTTTCCCTCACGGTACTTGTTCACTATCGGTCGTTAAGGAGTATTTAGGCTTGGAGGATGGTCCCCCCATATTCAAACAGGATTTCACGTGCCCCGTCCTACTCAAGGATTTAAAAACTTTCTATTTATACAGGACTATCACCTTCTATGGTTACCATTTCCAGAGTATTCTAATTCTTATTTTTAAATCACTAGCCTTTTCCGCTTTCGCTCGTCACTACTAACAGAATCTCGGTTGATTTCTTTTCCTTTGGCTACTTAGATATTTCAGTTCACCAAGTTTGCTTTATATACTTAGTATATAATAACTAGCTAAGCTAGTTGGGTTTCCCCATTCGGAAATCTGCGGATCAAAATTTGTTGACAATTTCCCACAGCTTATCGCAGCCTGCCACGTCCTTCATCGCCTCTTAACGCCAAGGCATCCATCAAGTGCTCTTAATAATTTATTTATCTGACTATATGTAGAATATGCAGAGTTAAATATTAACTTACAATTGAATTGAGATTAAATAATCTCTACCATAAAACTTTTCAAACATCTAAAAACTAATCTTTTATATGTTACAATCTGATAAATCATATGTCAACGCCTTTTTATACAAAACATTTACCTATTATTATCAACAATCTTAAACAGTAAAATCTGAGAAATATTCTATAAATTGATATGTACAGAAAAATTAATGAAAAAGATATTTTGTAAGATAAAATGTGTTAAAATTAGTTACCTAAAAATGACAATGAACATTTGGAGTATTTCTAATGTATGAAAAGTAATCTATCTCTTATAAAAAACTTTGCTTTAAATTTTATATCTAAGCTTACTGGCTTATTAAACATTAAAAAAGTAAAAAATTTCATTATGGATAAATACAATACTCTCCATAAAGAAACTATAGTGCTTCTTGAAAAATCTAAAAACCTGTTAAATACCAACATTGAAATCGGGTTATATCACTTCTATAAAGGTAATATATCAGATGCAAAGTTAAGATTTTGGTTAATTAGCATATTCTACCCCAATTTACCTATAATCTGGTATAATATTGGAAGATGTCATTTTGCAGTAGGAAATACTAATAAAGCTTATAATTATTTAACAAAGACGTTAAAATTAGATAGTAGTCACAAAGAAGCTTCTTACTACTTAAAAAAAATAACAAACACATCAGATATCGTAGAATTGCCTAAAAATCTCATAAAGCAATATTTTGATTACACAGGTGAATATTTTGTTGAGTATTGGCTAATTGCCAAACAATACAGAGGGCATGAACTCATACACATGATAATTACAAAAGTCTTTAACAACTCCACTTCTGAACTGAATATACTCGACCTTGGTTGCGGTACTGGAATATGTGGTCACTTCCTAAAAATAAGTAATATTAGAAGTCGCATAACAGGAGTTGACATCTCAAATAGAATGCTCAATATTGCAAGAGGATGCCTTATAAAAGGTAAACCTGTTTACGATGAGTTAATACATACAGAAATGAAAGAATTTCTTAAACAAGAGAAGAATCAGCAATATGATGTAATTATCTTTGCTGAAGTGCTACACTATCTACATGATTTTCTAGCAGAATTGGAACTAGCAAAAGGATTGACAAACAAAAAAGGGATTATTGTATGTTTAGTAAGAAGAAAGGAAAGTAAAGGTATTGACTTTGTAAACAAAGGAGATTATTTTCGTCACTCAGAAGATTATATTCAGCATGTTGCAAAAGAAACAAATATGCAAATAAGTCAAATGAGTTACTGTAAAATATATGGCAGCCAAGTTGATGGTATCTTGTTTGCATTACAGTATCCACAAAAAAATTTAACAACTTAATCGAGAAATCGCTCAAATAAATTTCTATATTATCATAAAAGGAGCCTTATGAATTACATTACTATTAATTACGCAAAAGATAGTAAATTAACCGATTTTGGAAAAGCAGTTCTATTGGATAGGTATTTAATAGAAAATGAAAGTTATCAAGATCTCTTTATACGTATTGCTAATTACTATTCTGATGATAGAAAACATGCACAACGTCTTTATGATTACATGAGCAACTTGTGGTTCATGCCTTCAACACCAATACTTAGTAACGGCGGTACCAAAAGAGGATTGCCTATTTCCTGCTTTCTTAATGAAACTGAAGATAGCTTGAAGGGAATAGTTGATCTATGGAATGAAAATGTTTGGCTCGCTGCACGTGGTGGTGGAATAGGTAGTTATTGGGGAAATTTACGTTCAATTGGTGAAAGTGTCAAAGGTAGCGGTAAAACATCAGGAATTGTGCCATTTATCGTAGTACAAAACGCTCTGACGCTTGCAATCAGCCAAGGATCCTTAAGAAGAGGAAGCTCAGCAGTTTATCTTCCTGTATGGCATCCAGAAATAGAAGAGTTTCTAGATTTACGTAAACCAACTGGTGGTGACCCAAATCGCAAAGCATTAAATATACATCATGCTGTAATAGTAACAGATAAGTTTATGCAAGCTGTTGAAGATGATCAAGAATGGGATTTAATAAGCCCTCATAACAATAAAGTTATTTCAACAGTAAAAGCACGGGATATATGGATTAAAATATTAACAGCAAGAGTTGAAACTGGAGAACCTTACATTATTTTCCTTGATGCAACAAATAACAATAAGCCAGAATCTTACAAAAAACTCAACTTAGACATCAAAATGTCAAACCTATGCAGTGAAATAACTTTAACTACAGGTTACGATCACCTGAAAAAGTCACGCACTGCTGTATGTTGTTTATCATCCGTAAATCTTGAATACTACGAAGAATGGAAAGATAATGAGCTTTTCATAGAAGATATAATGCGTTTTCTTGATAATGTATTAGAGGATTTCATAAACCAAGCACCAAATGAAATACAGCGAGCAAAATATTCCGCAATAAGAGAGCGTAGTATCGGTCTTGGCGTGATGGGTTTTCATTCATTTTTACAAAGTAAAATGGTTCCTTTTGAATCAGTAACAGCCCAACAATGGAATAAAAAAGTATTTAAGCATTTGCGCGAGCAAGCAGATGTAGTTTCTAAAAAATTAGCAGAAGAAAAAGGGCCATGTCTTGACGCTAAAGAAATCGATCTAATGGAAAGGTTCACACATAAGCTCGCTATTGCTCCAACTGCCTCAATTTCGATTATCGCAGGCAATACTTCCCCTGGAATAGAGCCATATGCAGCAAACGTATTTATACAGAAGACACTTACAGGTTCATTTGTAGTACGAAATAAATTCTTGCAAAAACTACTAGCAGAAAAAAATCAAGACAATGATGAAACATGGTCCTCAATTTCAACAAATGAGGGTTCTGTTCAGCATTTAGATTTTCTTAGCAAGCATGAAAAACTGACATTTAAAACAGCATACGAACTTGATCAACAATGGATCATAGAACATGCAAGTGATAGAACTCCTTATATTTGTCAATCTCAATCAGTAAATCTGTTCTTACCTGCCAATGTGCATAAACGCTACTTACACAAAATACATATGCTTGCTTGGAAAAAAGGATTAAAAAGCTTGTATTACTGCAGATCACAATCAATGCAGAGAGCTGACAAGGTCTCACATGACATATTCAAAAAAAGTGAAATATTGCAACAAAAAACAGATATTAATTATGATGAATGTCTATCATGCCAGTAGACTGTACATAACTTACTGTCACAAAAATACAATTGTACAAAAGTTATGTTTTCATAGATGCTACATAGAAATCCAGATGAATTTCTAAAGTCTATTCCAAGAGATAAACGTATAATGTGCCTTGATATGGGAGAAAAACAAATAGGCATAGCATTTAGTGATAAAACACAGCTTATAGCTACAGCTCATAGTATATATTATAGAAGAAATATGAGCAAAGATTTAGGTTATCTAAATAGAGTGCTTAAAGAAAATGAAGCTGGATCAATGATAATAGGACTACCATTCAAAATAGATGACCAAGAGACTGAATGGTGTAAAGCAATAATCCAGTTTGCAAATAAAATAATAAAAAAATGTAAAGTACACATATACCTACAAGACGAAAGTCTATCAACATCTCTTGCAACTCACGCACTAAAAATTACTGGAATATCAATCACAAAATCAAAAAAAATAGATGATAAAATTGCTGCATGTATTATTCTGCAACGAACGTTAGATAAGATAAATACCATCAAATAGTTTTTTTAACTGAATTCATGTAAAACTATTAAATAAAACAAGAACTTCTCGTATAAGCATGACAAATTGCTGTAGCAAGAGCATCAGCAGTATGATGACATTTTATATTTAAGTTTTTAACTATTTGCTTCACCATAAATATAATCTGATCCTTATCAGCATGACCATTTCCAGTAATGCTCTTTTTTATATAGTTTGCATCATATTCATTCATGGGTAAATCCGTCATTTGTAATACTAAAATTGCAATCGCTCTTGCATATCCCAAAGTTAGTGAAGATTTTGGATTTTTATTAACAAAAATTTTCTCTACTGCAGCTTCATTTGGAGAATATAGAGAAATTACTTTCTTTAATTCTTCAAAAATTATATATAGACGTTCACCTACACCCAATTTACCATCAGTTGATATGGTACCGCCACCCAAAAATTTAATATTATTCTTTTCTTCCAGTCTAATAATGGCCCAACCAGTCTTACTCATCCCTGGATCTAGGCCTATTATTTTAATCACTTAATAAAGGCTTAACCAATAAATAAACAGAAATAAAAATATCCATACTAGATCGACAAAGTGCCAATACCAAGAAGCAAACTCAAAGCATAAGTGATCTTGAGGTGTAAATTGACCTTTTCGAGCTCTAAATAAGCATACTGACAAAAATATTATTCCTATTATAACATGCACACAATGAAAACCAGTAATTATGTAAAAGTTGGATGTATAGATAAGTTTCTCCCCTGCTTCTTGTAGAGAAAAACTTGCTTCATGATATTCGATTGCTTGCACTATTATAAAGAACATCCCAAGCAATATAGTTATAGACAGCATTTTAATCATGCTTTTTTTATCATTTTCAAGTAACAAATGATGTGCTGAAGTAATTGTTGTACCAGAAAGCAATAATATTAGTGTATTCATAAATGGTAACAACCACGGATCCGGTGGTAAAATCCCTTCAGGGGGCCATTCAACTTTTTTTGTAGGAGAAAACGCTTCAAATAAAAAAACCGGATCAAGCCAGGCTTTAAAGAATGAACAAAAGAACGCTATAAAAAACACAACTTCCGAGAGGATAAATAAGTACATTGCAAGCTTGAGTCCATGTTTTACAATGGCAGTATGGCATTTATCATAAATTGCTTCTCTTATTACATCTCTCCACCAATAAAACAGCACTCCTGATACCGCAGAGATTCCCAAAACTAAACCAAATATTCCAGAAATTTGTTTATGGAGTGTACCAACTAATCCAAGTGCAAGAACAAGAATTGCTGCTGATATAGCAATTGGCCAGGGACTTGGGTCCACTAAATGAAAATCATGTTCTTTACTTTTCATATCACCTTCAAAAATACATATCAAGCATACAAATTAGCTTAAAATTGTCAATATTTCTTAAAATCTTGATCAAATTTTGAAAAATTATATGCGCTATTCCAAAAGCCTAACTCAAATTGTGCAGTTATTTTAAATAATTCAAGCATTCTGGTTCTTTCACTTTCCCTTGCTTTGTTACAATACTCGTCAACAATATCTTCCAAAGCAACACATCCAGATTCCATCAAGCTACTGCTAAAAAAATCAAACCAATCCTTATACCTATTATTTTTTTTAATTTTACTTCTCATATTACCAATAACAACTTTATATATAAAATGGCAAGAGTAAATAACTGTTACAGCTTCATAAATGTCGCTATACGAAGTAGACAAAAGAAAGTTAGTAAAATTGAAACACTCTAGCGACTTTTCTCCACGATTTATGGAGTATACAGTAAAGTAGTGGTCGTATAACACTCTCATAATCTCTATTCCTCCTTTAGCCACCCCAATCAATGGAACAATGTTATTACAACTCTCCATTTTTGATGCAATCATTAAAACAGTACGAACATAATCAGCTAAAAAGAATGCATCTTGTTGTATATAAAATTTGAAGTTTTCTATGTTTAAAGTATTATTTGCTAATTCAACATTAAAAGGATGCTCAATAATATCCTTTAAAAGATTTGACCCATAATAGCTCTTAATTATACCACTGAACATCACATAAACTAGAATATAATTTAGTGTTAATACTACAGACTATGCTAGAGAATACATCTCATCCCAAAACAATATTTCTAGCTCTAAACCTCTCTTAAAAAACTCATGCATCCTTCTTTTTTCACAATCGCCAGCTTTCTTATAAAATTTATTCGTAACATTAGTAAACTCATCAATTGCAGCATTCATTGCTTTGCTATTGTAAATATTGATCCATCCTTCGTACTTGCTATTTTTAACCTCATCAGGTGTTACCTCACTCATCATATTATGTAGAATGATTTGGTATATGTTAAAGCAAGGGTAAGATGCTGATAAAGCTTCAGCAACAGAACTGTGATATGCAGCGCGCATGAAAAAGTCAGTAAAGGCAGAACAGGCTCTTGATTTTTTGTAATTATCAGATAAATCACAATCTCCAAAATGTTCTTTATATTGCCTCCGAACATCAAATGTTCCTCTTGCCACATTTATTAAGCTGCTCATTATTTCAATGTCATGAACTTTAGCTGCAATAATCAATAAAGCACGAGTACAGTCCACTAAATATAAAAAATCCTGCTGAAGATAAAATTTAAACTTTTCATAATCTAGCGTATTGTTCATCAATTCAACATTGAAAGGATGTTTTATTATTTTTTCAATAAGGCCAGATGACTCTCTTACAGCAATATCGTAAAATTCTTCTTTTGGTTTGTCGGACATCTTGTAAGCCTCATAAATATTAAAACTGGTATAATTACTAAAAAGTTACTTACAATTTAATAATAAGTTATTATATCAGTATCAAGCTAGAAATAAAAGAGTTTAATAGTTTAAAGAAATTCTCTCTTTTTTTCTTCTATATTAAATTCTTTACAAAAATCAGTAGATAAGTCCACACCTTCCCAAGAAAATCCACCATCACTTTCCGATTCTTTACCAAAATGCCCATAGCAGGCTGTACGTTTATATATAGGACGATTAAGTGATAAATGTCTTATTATGCCTTTAGTTGATAAATCTATGTTACCTTCAATAAACCCTTTAATCCTCTCTTCATCTATTGTATTCGTGCCAAATGTATCAATGTAAAATGAAGTAGGTTTTGAGACACCAATTGCATAAGAAAGCTGCGCAAGACAACGTTCAGCTAAACCTGCAAAGACAATATTTTTAGCAAGGTATCTCGCCATATAAGCTGCGGATCTATCAACTTTTGTTGCATCTTTTCCAGAAAACGCTCCTCCACCGTGTGGAATATAGCCTCCATAAGTATCAACCATAATTTTTCGTCCGGTTAATCCACAATCACCAACCGGTCCACCAATAACAAATCTACCTGTTGGATTGACTAAGAGATTTTCTTCAGAGCACATCCATCCTTCAGGTAAAGATGAAACTATGTAAGGATAAATTATTTCCTTCACTTTTGATTGACTCAGATCCTCAGGGTGCTGTATTGAAACAATAATACTCTCAGCATGCACTGGAAGATTATTCTCATATGCTAAAGTAATTTGTGACTTTGCATCTGGGCCAAGCTTTACCTCTTTAACCATACTTATGATATTTTTCAAAATCGAGTGTGCATAAAAAATGGGTGCCGGCATGAGGCTTTCTGTCTCTGTTGTTGCATAGCCATACATTATGCCTTGATCTCCAGCACCTTGATCCACACCTATTGCAATGTCATTTGATTGTTCATGTAGCAATATATTTATCTTCACTGTTTTCCAGTGAAAACCATTATACTCATAACCAATATCTTTTATTGTATTCCGTACAATACTTTCAATCTTGCTATTTTCAATGTTCGGCCCAAATACTTCCCCAGCTATAATAACATTATCTTTAGTAACTAAAGTCTCTATTGCAGTACGAGAGGAAGAATCATTAAAAAGGTATTCGTCAAGTATTGCATCTGAAATCTGGTCTGCTACTTTGTCTGGATGACCGGCTGCTACTGATTCACTGGTTACTGAATTCTTATGTAAAACCATCACTTAGTTACACGATATCAAAACTATTGCAAATTTAAATGGTGGGTCTGGGAAGAGTTGAACCTCCGACCTCACGCTTATCAGGCGTGCGCTCTAACCACCTGAGCTACAGACCCGTATCTATTCAAGCCAAGGCTTGCATATTATCTGTAGGCACAACATCAATAAACGTCTTTTTATTTGCTGATTTTCTAAAACTCACCCAGCCTTTCGTTTTAGCAAAAATCGTATGATCTTTACCCATACCAACATTCTTTCCAGGATGAAATTTTGTACCTCTTTGACGTACAATTATGTTACCTGGAATAACCTCACCATTCTTCTTTATCCCGAGCCGACGCCCTGCCGAATCTCTACCATTACAGGAACTACCACCTGATTTTTTAGTTGCCATATCTTACCTCTTACTTTTGAAGACTAATTTCATTGATACGAAGAACAGTAATATACTGCCTATGACCATTTTTCCTACGGTAATTTTTTCTTCTCTTTTTCTTAAAGATTATAATTTTTTTATCTCTACACTGCTCCAGTACTTCAGCTTTAACAACAGCATTAGATGAACAAGATAAGCCATTACTTGAAACACAAATCACTTTATTGATTTCCACTTCCTCTTTTTCTTCAGCTTGTAATCTTTCTACTTTAATTATGCTGCCTTTTTTTACTAAATACTGCTTTCCACCAGTTTCGATTACTGCAAACATGACAAATATCAATTATTGTTATTAACACTAATCGTAAATGATGCTACACATACTGTCAATATAAATAAAAACATGAAATACTTCTACCTTTATCTGCTTTTCCTTGGAGAGTAGTCAAGTTTTAAAACTTGACTACTCTCAAATTCTCTTAGTATCATGAAAACTTTACGACGTTAATAAAAACTCAAGCTTTCACTAAAAACATTCAATCGGAGCTTATAAATTAAAACTCATTCCAAGTTCAAACCCATGAGAAAAATTACTGAACTTGTGAAGTTTATAGCCAGCGAAAACATTCGTTCTCTCAGAAAGTGGAAGATTAATACCAGCACCTATCTGGTAGGAAAAAACTTTTTTACGTCTAGCTGTTGACCTTGCTGTGCTGGTTGAGATACTTTAGCTCCACCTCCTACACCAAAAGTAACATAAGGGGTAATATCCGTACTTTCAAATTGATGATGATAATGAAGCTTTGCCATGAATCCTAACTCTGCCAAAGATCCTCCAAACAAAACAGATTTCAATACAGGACCAGCTGAAATTTTTATGCTATCTGTATAATGATAGCCAAGCTCATAATTAATACCAAGATTACCATATGACGACGAAGTATAGATTCTATCTCTAATCCAATCAACTCCAAAAGACGGTGCTGACAGAGAACAGCAGACTACTAAAGTAAGTAATTTTTTCATTTTCACCCTCTAACCATGAATATACGCATATATACTCACAGAAAAGTTAAAAATTACATAACTTACATAATAAAATCGGAATCACTTTCTTAGCTACTTGCCTTTCTCTTGCAATTGCCAAACTTCTCTTTGTCACATTTTGTCACCTACTGCAATCATCATTTTAGCCTATATCACTTGCTTTTTTTCAACAAAAATTCAAACCAGACTTCACTAAAAACATTCAATCGGAGCTTACAAATTAAAACTCATTCCAAATTCAACCCCATGCGAAAGTTCATGAAACTTTTGCAGCTTGTAGCCAGCAAAAACACTTGTTCTCTCAGAAAGTGGAAGATTAATACCAGAACCTATTTGATAAGAAAAAAATTCTTCTACGTCTGGCCCTTGATTTTCTGAAAGAGGAATTTTAGCAACTCCTCCTACACCAAAAGTAACATAAGGAGTAATATCTGTATTTTCAAATTTATAATGATAATGAAGCTTTGTCATAAGTCCCGCGTCTAAAATCCCTTCACTCATAACAAGTTTAACTGCAGGACCAAATGAAATTTTAATGCTATCTGTACAATGATAGCCAAGATCATAATTAATACCAAGCATGCCATACGACGAAGAGGTGTAGGTTCTATCTTTAACCCAATCAACTCCAAAAGACGGTGCTGACAAAGAACAGCAAGCCAACAAAGTAAGTAACTTTTTCATTTTTATCCTCCAAAGATTAATATATGCATATACAAGCATATAAATATTAAAAATAGTATAAATTGCAAGTAAAAAATTGGAATTATTTTATTTTTTTTGTTATTTGTCTTTCTCTTGCAATTGCAAATTGGCATATCTTTCACTATCTGCTGCAATCATCATTTGAGTCTACATCACTTACTTTCGCTTCAATATAATTTCCCACTAGCCTTTACTAAAAATATTCAATCAGAGTTTACAAATTAAAGCTCATTCCTAGCTCAATTCCATGAAACCTTTGCAATTTGTAGCCAGCAAAAACACTTGTTCTTTCAGAAAGTGGAAGATTAATACCAGCACCTATTTGATAAGAAAAAAATTTATCATTGACTATAGTTTTGAAAACCTCTGCCAATAGGGTACTTATGTTTCCACCTACATTATCAGCTCTACTTACATTAGGTTTAGCCTTCATTGTACGAACTATAACAGTACCAACACCAGCAGTAATATAAGGAGTAATATCAGTACCTTCAAATTTATGATGATAATGAAGCTTTGCCATAAGCCCCATAACTCCTCCAAATTCTTCATCAAGAGTAGGTTTGATTACAGAATTAATAATAGGTTTGATTACATAACCAACTGAAATTTTAACGCTATTTGTATAGTGAAAACCAACATCATAATTAATACCAAGCCGGCTATATGACAAAAAAGTATAGATTCTATCTTTAATCCAATCAACTCCAAAAGACAGTACTGACAGGAAACAACAGACCACCAAAATAAGCAACTTTTTCATTTTTAACATGTAATTGATATACATGTATACTAATGCATATGTTAAAAACAACATAATTCGCGTAATAAAAATTAGAGTTATTTTATTTTCTTAGTTATTTGCCTTTCTCTTGCAATTGCAAGACTTTTCTCTGGCACATCCTCTACTATAACGCTACCTGCTGCAATGACAGAGTCATCATGCACATTAAGTGGTGCAATCAATGAACTATTGGCACCAATAAAACAATTGCTTCCAATATTTGTTTTATGTTTCTTTTTCCCATCATAATTACAAATAACGGTACCTGCACCTATGTTACTCCCCTGCCCTACCTGAGTATTTCCTATATAACTTAAATGCTTTATCTTAGTATTTATACCTATATCACTTGCTTTTGTTTCAACAAAATTACCTATGATTACACCATCACCTATTGTTGTATTTTCACATTTGGCAAATGGACCAACCCTAACACCAGATCCTATTTTTACTCCAGGACCAAAAAAAACGTATGGGTAAACAATCGAATCCATACCAATTTGCGTATCAAGAGAGAAGAAAACAGTTTCTGGAGCAACAAGCATTACTCCAGAGTTAGTGAAAAACTTTCTTTTTTCTTCTTGAAAGTAAAACTCGGCCGTTGCAAGGTCATTCCTATTATTTATGCCAGTTGCCTCCTCCTCATCAGCAATAACATAGCCAACATTTAAATTACTCTTTACTGCAATGGCAACTATATCAGTCAGGTAATATTCGCGAGCTTGATTATTACACTCTATTTTCTCCACTAATTCATGTAAATCTTTTGTATATGCAACCATTATTCCAGCATTAGCAAGAAATTCCTCATCATTATTTCTACCATTTTGTACTTCTACTATTTCTCTTAGGGAACCGTTCTCAATAATTAGTCTACCGTATCCTTTATTATCAGTTTTAAACCCAAGACAAACTAAAGCATTGCTCTCTCCTAAGCAGCTTATCATTTTAGTTATTGTGCTGCTTTTTATCAGCGGAGTATCTCCATACTGCACAACAACTATGTCTGATAATTCTTTCAGGTTTCTCATTGCAATTTTGACTGCATCCCCTGTGCCGAGCGTTGACTCTTGTGTAATTAATTTTATATCCTCAAAGCACTTTAGTCTTTCAATTAAAGGCTGATCAACTACAACAGCAATATTTTCAGGATTTAGCTGCTTTGCATTGTAAATGACGTGCTCAAGCATGGAGAAATTACCTATTTTGTGCAGAACCTTAGGCAAGCTTGAATTCATTCGTTTACCATGCCCAGCAGCAAGTACAACAAATGTATAAGATTTATTTGTCACTTATCTTAAAGACGAAAAATGAAAACCATAATGGTTGAGCCAATTGATTTTGTTGTCGTAAAAACTCCTTAGATCACCAATTTGATATTTCAGCATCGCAAGCCTTTCTATACCAATCCCAAATGCAAAGCCACTGTATTTAGTATGTTCTATTCCAACATTTTTAAAGACATTTGGATGCACCATACCACATCCAAGTACTTCAATCCATTTACTACCTTTATAACTTATGTCCACTTCTGCAGAAGGCTCAGTAAAAGGAAAAAAACTATTACGAAAGCGTATTTTTAGACCTTTATCTCCGAAAAATTTACTAAGGAAGCGATGAATAGTAAATTTTAATTGGCCCATATTGACATTTTCATTAACATAAAGCCCTTCTATCTGATGAAACATAGGAGTGTGAGTTGCATCAAAGTCATTTCTGTATACCCTGCCTGCAGCCACTATTTCAATTGGAAAAGTTTTTGTCTTTTCCATAGTTCTAATCTGCACAGATGAGGTATGAGTGCGCAGCACCATTCTTTTATCGTTTATTTTATTCTTTAAGTAGAAGGTATCTTGCTCCTCTCGCGCAGGATGATGACTTGGAGTATTTAGCGCATCAAACACGTGAAATTCATCTTCAATATCAGGACCATCAACTGCTTTGAAGCCCATATGTGCAAAAATGAGCTTTACTTCACTTATAACTTTGCTCAGTGGATGAATCTTGCCAATTCTTTCTGGTCTGACAGGCAGTGTGATATCAACTGCTTCATTTTGCAGTTTTAACTTAACTTCTTTATCTTTTAGTTCATTTTCTTTGCTTGTTATAAGCTGGTCTATCTTATTGCGTAAAACATTAATCACTGCACCTAGGTCGCGTTTTTCTCCTGCATCATCTATATTCTTTAAGTCATCGAAATAAGCTTTTACTACACCCTTTCTCCCCAAGTATGACAACCTAACTTTTTCTAAATCCTGCAAAGAAGCAGCATTTTCAATCTCAGAAACTGCCTTATCTTCAAGTAAAGGTATTTCACTTATTAGCTCTTTATTCACCTTAAAAACGCTAGCTTAAACTTTCATTATAGTGCAATCTTTAATATCATCAATAAAACTATTTGGATAAAAAGGTGTCATCCCAGTACTCTCCTTCTTGTCATTCAAGTAGCTGACACATAGCTGTATGAACATTGTGATTTGGGCTAAAAAGATGCAAGTAGCCCCTTCGGTGTCATCTCAGTGCTTGACACTGGGATCTAGGAATTTTATTAGGTTGGTAAGCATAAAAGTAGCCGTTTTATGTTAAAATACAACGTTTTGATGATCATGAAAAAACTGGATGCCAGTGTCTGAGCACTGGCATGACATCATCTTTTTTATCAGATGCATATGAAATCAGCGCTTTCTTTCTTGTCATCCAAGTACTCTCCTTCTTGTCATCCAAGTACTCTCCTTCTTGTCATCCCAGTGCTTGACACTGGGATCCATAACAGGTAGTAAGAAGTGCTGGAATAACATGTCTATAGGACTCCTAACTAATTCAAGATATTAAAAAATTTACCAAGCAAAAAAAAGGCAAAAGAATCCCCCAGTAGTGAGTTTTGACCCTATAATAATGTAAATTGGCATTGTAATAATGTGCTAACGCTTATTTTAAGCGTGTTTTGGCTGAATGTAGAAAAAATAAAAAAGACATGCAGCCGCTATAATTTTATGTAATCTGCCAATATATACCTGAGTTTTTCACTGAATTTTTGTTGTTAAATCTGCAGAGATTAAAAACAAGGATAAATACTCTTATTGTCATGATAAGGAGACTGATAAGGTTTGTAAAGTAACTTTTTCTGCTCTCATTGAATCCAGCACGCTACTGTTATGTAAGAGTGCTATAATTATTAATTTATTGACTAGTTATATTTTTTATTTCACTTTATATTAAAAAATTTACTCATGCATAGTAGTAACATAGAAACTAAGAAAAAATACGAAATCGAGGATTTACCTAAGTTTTTTAAGAATAGATCCAAAGACATAAGTAAGGCATTTTCTAATGAAGTACTGGAGATTAGCACCATTCGCTCAAAAAATGTTACAAGCGATACACAAGAATTTTCATTTAAGATCAAGCTGCTAACAGAGGTAAACCCTAATACAATATTACCTCAAATAAAACATTTAATTGACTTTTTTAAAATCTGCCTTTCTCAGGAGAAAAACTTCACAGCCAATATAAAAGTAGCAAAAGAAAGCGAAGAACTATACAATAACTACCATAAAGCTAATAAAACTGTAGAAGAATTCATAAGTAATGCTCCAATTCAAATCCCCTTGCAGGGCATAACAATAACGCTACAAACAGACGTTAAAAACATCAATCTCGGTAGCTTGCAACAAATCGAGATATTCTTGAATGAGCAGCTAAAACATGCAGAAAAAGCTAAAAATGAGGATACTACAAGAAATTTAGTGTCTCAAGAAATAGAGCGGGATATAGGTCAAACTAGGTCGCACACAGATTATTTTAAGGCTAATAGAAAAAAGAAATCCGAAAATCAGGCTAAAGAATTATTGCAAGAAGAAAAACAATCAACCATAAAACAAGCTCAACTTGATGCTAGAGTAGCTATGATAGATAATTTGGCTGAGCACAAGGAAAAAAAACTCGATGAAATATTCGTAGCAGTAGTAAGTGAATATAAAAATCAAGATTCAGATACATTTTACAATATTTTCAACTCAATATTTAATATTGTTTACTTTCAAGATAAACAACTACATGAAATATTAGAGCCGGATGAGATATCAGAAGTGCTAAAGGTACTCAAAAGGCCACAACTTCCTAATAACTCATGTCTAGGTAAAGAATATTTAAAAAAGCAAGTAGATAGAAAAAAAGTGCAATTGCTCAAATTAGTTTCGGGCATTTCTATACAATCTTCTCCACAGCCTAGAAATATTTCTCATGAAATTTTACCAAGCAAAGTTGCAGACTCCTTACTGAAAATAAATAAACCCACTGATATTACTTTAAAACCACCATCAAAAACTGTGTTTTCTTCGAAAGAGACTTATTTTTGTCTATTTTTAGTAGCAGCTTCTATATCAGCACTCTGCCTATGGCACTTGCCGCTGGGAAAAGTGTCAATTTTAAAGGAATTGGTGCCAACAGAAAAAAGGGAAAGTATCGGTCTAACATTAAACATAGGGTTACCAATATTAATTACACTGTGCATTTTTAGTCTGGCTTACTTTATATATTCTGAATATTCTGTAGAATCTATTGAGCAGATAAGTAAAAAAGATCTTCTTTTGCGCACCTAACAAATAAGATCTTTTGTGATATAATTATTTATTTTATTGCATGTTTAAAGGAATTATCAAAGATATTGGCACTATAACTGATATCACTATCCACCCTAACTCTGACCAAATCTTTCATATCAAGGCAAAAAACTTACCCTCTATAAACAAAGGAGATTCAATATCCTGCTCCGGAGTGTGTTTAACTGTTGTCAACATAATGAACGATGTATTCATAGTTCAAGTATCTCAAGAAACTATGAAGGTTTCTAACTTAAATATGTGGAAAATAGGAAAAAAAATAAACCTAGAACAAGCAATGAAACTGAGTAACAGAATTGACGGCCATTTGGTTCAGGGTCATGTGGATGACACAGCAGAAATTTTAACAATTAATCAAAATTCAGAATCTCATGAAATCAGACTATCATGCCCACAAGAATTAATTAAATTTATTGCAAAAAAAGGTTCTGTAACGCTAGATGGGGTTTCCCTTACGGTCAATTTAGTTATCAACCAAGAATTCACTGTGAACATTATTCCCTACACATGGAAAAATACAACTTTTCAATATAACAAAACAGGTAATTACCTAAATTTAGAAGTTGATATGATTGCTCGGTACCTAGAACAGCTGATAAAATATCAACACAATTAATTTTACAACTTTGTTATTTACAACTATCATATCTTGAAAATCATATAGATACAAAATATGTTTTTCGATAGCCTAATTATCTTTATTATTGTCTTGTGTGTAATAATATCGATAACTAGAGGTTTTATAAAGGAGTTATGTGCATTAATGTTCTTGCTCTTATCAGTCTTTTTGACAGCTAGTTACTATGATTTTTTTATTATAAATTATAGTAAGTATTTTGACTCTAAAGTTACACAAAACATACTTTCTACAATCTCTGTATTTATCATACTTAATCTTACATTCATGACAATGAATAACTGGCTAATGTACATATTATCACCTATAAGGTTGGGATTAATGGATAGAGTTACTGGAATCTTTGTCGGAGCACTTAGAGGAATATTGCTTTCTTATGTACTATTTTTTGCTGTGCACTTATATTGCCACACAGTATACGGTAAACAAGAGGGAGAGTCTAAAGTAGAAGCAGAAGACATATTACCTAATTGGATAATAAATTCACACTCTTATCAGGCTTTATTTGTGACAACAGAAGAAGTAATTAACATGTATGTGCCAGAGTCATTGATACTAAAAATAAAAGAGATCGGTGAGGAAATGGTTGATCAAGAAAAACCTCAAAACAATAAAGAAAAGTGAGTGTTGATTTTCTATAGCTAAACTAGCCTAGACAGCTATTATCCACAGCAATTCGCCATAGGTTACCAATTCCTATGACTAATCAAACAAAACTGCAGACATTGACGAATAAGTAAATCATCAAAAAAATTTAAATGTATAACTTTAGTTCATCAATGTAATAAAACAAAACTTTTTTAGTGAGTTCAAAATCTTCTAAGGTATTTCCTTCACATCTTGCTGTAATACAGTTTTGCGTATTTGATACTCTAAGAAGCCACCAACCTTTATTATCGGTTACCTTAATACCATCAAGCTCTGAAAATACAATATTTTTCTGCTTTAGTGTCTCCTTTACTGACTCAATTATTTGAAATTTTTTCTCATCCTTCACTACAATTTTCACTTCATGAGTGATATATAACTTTGGCAAATCTTCAATTATCTCAGATAGGCTTTGGTTTTTCTTAAGTAAAATGTTAATGACTTTAACAGCAGAATATAGTCCATCATCGAAACCCAGCTCAGAAAAGAAAAAATGCCCACTGAGTTCACCGGCAAATTTTGCCCCTGCTTCTACCATCTTTTTCTTAACTAGTGAGTGTCCAGTGGCACAGGTAATTACTTGCCCTCCTAATTTGCTAACGAAATCATGCACTTTCATACTCATTTTTACGTTGGCAATAACCTTGCTTTTTGGGTGTTCCGCCAATACTTCACGTGAAAAAATCATAAACAAGTGATCATTGGAAACAACATTACCTTTATTATCAATCAAGCGTACCCTATCACCATCACCATCAAGTGCAATACCAAGATCACATTTATCTTTCTTGACAATATCTATTAACTGAATAAGATTTTTTTCTTCTATGGGATCTGGATCGTGCAGTGGAAACGTTCCATCGATAGAATTATTGGTTATGATGTGTATATGACTTGGTAAAACTTTTTCAATATACCTTACAATTGTTGGACTATTGCCAAAATCCCAGGCTATTTTCAGTTTTTGTGTAGCGTTATTCTTGAGCACATCTTTTAATATGTTAACGTACTCACTATATATATTCGTGTTAATTAAGCTTCCAATTTTCGTGCTGTTTTTAATTGTATTGCCTATAATTTCCTTCATTTCTTGATCTGAGTAAACTTTTTTACTACTGAAAAATTTAAAGCCGTTATATTTTCTGGGATTATGAGAAGCAGTGATCATAATCCCAAGATCTGCATTCATTGTTGCAGCATAGAGCATAGGTGAAGAACAGAGACCAACTCGTATAACATTTGCACCGGATAAAATTAAGCCTCTGATCAATTCTTTTTCTATGCTTGGTGAATCTATCCTGCTGTCATAGCCTACACAAACGTTAGCTGCAGTTTGACCGAATTTTCTACCTATTTCATACCCATCACTGATTTGCAGATCTCTGCCTACCACACCTCTAATATCGTATTTTCTTATAATAGTATTATCCATAGTGCACTTCTTGGAGTAGTTAATATATAACATTCCCGACAAATACTCAAGTTTATTTAACTATAAGATTAGTTGATTTTTTAAGAAAATATGCTAATATTATAATACAATTCTCTAAAAATAGAAATTATGCTAAAAGAAAACTTATTTATAGCTGAAAATCAAGGTTTAGATGTAGATGAGCAAAAGAAAAATGATATTTTAAGTTTCATTAAATCTTGCAAAAATTTTCAGGATTTTATCAGAAAACTAGAAGAAGAAAATTTAATCTGGTACTTTATTGGTCCTTTACACAAAGATGAGAACATTAAAGAACAGGTAAGTTCAAAGTGGAAAGAGGAGTTTCAAAAGTTTGAGCAATCAATAAATGCAACACATAAAAAATTCGCAGAATCTCTACCAAGTGAAAATTTCTTAGTATATACAACACAAGATAATGAATTTAAAATTAGATTTGAAAATAAAGAAAAACCAATAGAGATTAGCACCCTTTTAAGAGCCAGTGACGAAGGCAAGGTTTATAACCTATCTTTAGGGAAAGATAGTCAAATAACTGCAACCAAAAAAGGCAGCGAAAGGCACTATGATTTTACTGGTTCAAGCTCATGTGAGATGACCATTAACTGGCAAGCTAAGGATTCTAAAGGCAATAGCATAGATTGTAGCATGACTGTAGAAGTAAGTTCTAAGGGCATAAAAAGAGTGATTGATGAACCAAAATTTGGAGAAATAACTGACCCAGAAGAGGTATTAAAATTAGTTGAGCAGAATAAAGAAGTTTTTATCAACGGAAAAACTCTGCATCAAGCTTTTACTGACATGGGCAAAAGTGTGAACAATCAGCAAACACCAGCAGAGGAAACATTTACAAAAGATTCACTGCAGTCACCTATACCAAGTAGCAGTGGGTATTCTTCTCTTAGTACACCTTCTTCACGCAGAAGTTCTTTGTCTATTAGTAGTGAATTTAATGGTGAAGATGAAACATTTGAGAGCAACACGTTTGATGAAGAAGAGAACAAACAAGAAGGAAATGAGTTAGAGGATAGAATAGGGGAATTAGAGGAAGAAAACACATATCTCAAGGAGCAAAGCGCAAAGTTAAAAAAACATAATACAAGGATAACAGAAGAAGGTGATGAGGAACTAAATAAATTAACCAAGGAAAAGCAAGATTTGGAAAAAGAAGTCACAAGACTTAAAGATGAATTGAAAAGAAAGGAAAAAGAGTTAGCTGAAAAGGATCAAGACATTAAGCAATTAGAACGAAAGGTAAGCACACTAGAACAAAGTCAAAAAAATAAAAATGTTAGAATAACAAATTTAATTAATCAATTGAAAGATAAAAAAAGTGAGGTTCAGTCAACAAATAGAACAAATGAGGAACTACAGAAAAAATTGGAGCAAAGTGAAGCCAAGTTAAGTGCACTAGAAAGAAAGAATGCAAATTTGGAAAATGATCTAAAGAGAATATTGGCAGAAGGTTCAAAGGATAATCATGAAAGGCAGTTGGCAGAACAATTGACGGAAGCAAAAGAGAAAAACAATACATTGACTAAAGAGCTGAAACAATTGTCTCAAGAATTCAATGAACTAAAAAAAAGAAATGAAAATTTAGAGAGGGAAATTTGGCAACTTGAATCTGGAAGATCACTTGCAGATGAGATGAGTGAAGTAAATGCGAAAGTAGCTATATCAACTCAAACTGAAGTTGAATATGAAAGTAGAGGAATCCAGGCAAGTGATCACGAAACTACAGTTCCTAAAACACAAAACCAAGGTACAAATGCAGGTGTTGATGCATCACCTTCAACAGATCAAAAAAAGACTAAGGAAGAAGAAGCTCGAACAAACATACCACAAAACATTATGGATTGGCCTATTCCAATTCCGAATGATAAACCAGAAGAGCAGAAAACTCCATTAGAGCCAACTAAGGTAAATACAGAATTATCAGATCCAAAATCAACCCCTGCTGAGATTCCTAAAAAATCTACTCCTTCAAAAGGATGAGTTTTTGCTTCAACTATAGCTAATCCAAACGAGATATTATATTGCAATAATCACTAATTTTCTGTGCTTTCAAAAAAACACATCAAGTAAAATCATTTGAAAGCAAGTGGGCATTGTTAGATGAATTAACCCTAACTTAAGAATCAGATGTATACAATATTAGTATGTTTAATTAATAGTGAGGTTAAAAATGTCACCTAGTGAAATAAAATCTAACTCACGTCCTGTTGAAGCTCAACAAGATAATTTTGGTGTTAGTACAATTATGCAAGATTCATTAAGTGCAGATATTGTTCATGATTCTAAAAAACTAAAGGAAAGAATTACTGACTTGTTAAAAGGAGATACAGAATTCTCCAAGATGAAGCAAGGAGATCAGGCTCTTGTAGTAGGTACAGCAAGTGGATTATTTGCAGCAGTGTTACCACTTTTGGCAGTTGGTGCAACACTTGCTATACCAAGTGCTATAGTTGGTCTTACTCTATTTTTCGCTGCGAAAGTTGCTGTAAAAGCAGTTCAATCTGGATATAAAGGACTCAAATGGTCAGCAGAAAAAACAGTCGAAGGAGCGAAGCATATTGGCGGAAAAATTAAGGATGGCTATGAGTATTCAGCAGATTCACTGAAGAGAGGTGCTCATCTTATCAATGAAAAAACGAAAGAAAAAGCAAGTGATATACTCACTGCAACAGCAAATAAGTTATATCGTGCAGCTGGCAATGAAAATTATTCAGACAGAATAGATGATGAGCTTACTCCTGATTCATCACACAAGAAAAGAGTTCAAGGAGTTAAAAAGAATCTGAAAGAAATTTTTGCTGATAAAGGAAATAATTCTGCATTAATAGAGAGCATACGTTCTGGAATATCAGAGAAAATAGAAGGAAAAATAAAAGCGAAAGAAGAGGTGGAATTCACTTCCTCTGCAGATGATTTTACGGAAAATCTTAGTTTAATTACAAGATGGAAAGAACAGAAAAAGTTTATTGATAACTTGGACGCAGATGGTTTACGTAAATTAGTCACAGAAAGGCTAGTAGATAAAGATAAATACTTTAGAGACAGTATTTTCTCTGAACATCATGGTGAGATTAAGGAAGTTATTGCAAAATGCAAAGAAGACCACATCCTAAAAGGATCGCTTAAAATGCGTAATAACATGTTTAAAGAAGGGGATAATAACAAACCTAGATCTTTTTCACTAAAGAGAAGTAACTCTGAACAATCCAATAGCTTATCAGGAAGTAGTTCAATGAATTCTTTAAGCAGTTACAGCACTACTAGCAGCGAAGCAGAATTATTAAATCCTAATGAGCATAAGGAAGTAAAAGCACCTACCTCACTTTGGAGCAAGTTGTCATCATCGCTAAAAGGTGGCAAAAAGCCAGAGGAAGTTACTCTTACACAATATGAAAGGATGAATGCAGATGAGATGCAATCTGCAGAGATAGGAAATAGCCGTTTTTATGTTGCTCCGGAGAAACCGCCAAGAAGCAATTCAATGGGTTCTATAAGCACTGACAGTACTGCTACAACTTCTAGCTTTGCCAGTTACCGTCGTAGTTCTGATAGTGGGTTCAATTCACCAAGTTCTTCTCCGCAACATGGTATGTTCACTGAGAAAAATGGCAAGTTAAAAACCCAAGCTGACTTAAGAAAGACAGGTTCTTTGGACAAATTGGTAGGACCTTCTTCAACAGTAACTGTTGACACTGAAGTAGAGCAGCAAGCTTCAAAAATAAATGGAAAGTAAACAAAATTACCCACTTTCTTCAAAAGGATGTTACTCAATGAGTAACATCCTTTTTCCATTTGATCAAAAACATTCGCTTGTTTAATATCAATTTTCTAGCACTAGGCCAATTTATGGAGTTTCTCTTGCCTTTTTCATAGGTTACGCAAGAAACTTAAAAAATAAAAGTTTTTATTCAATAATTTGTGTATAAGGGATATTATTTTACTGCTAGTGAAATAAACCAGAATGAAGTCTATTTTATTGACAAGGCCTTTATTAGATTCGTTGAGCACAAGAAGCACGCTAAAAAAATATGGATACAAAGTTTTTATAGAACCAGTATTCACAATAAAGTACTTAAATCCTGATATATCTACGTATGAATTTGACGTTGTGATATCTACAAGTAAAAACAGTGTAAAGGCTTTCAGTCAAATATGCAAAGAGGATGGCTTTCCAATTATTACGGTTGGTAATTCAACTATGCAGGCTGCAAAAAATTTGGGATTTTCCGATATAATCTCAGCAGACAGCAACGTTGATGGCCTGATATCATTTATAAAAGCTCATTATTCAAACACAATAAAGTTCTTATATATAAGGGGACAAGAAGTATCATGTGACCTAAAAAAGAGATTATCTGAAGAAGGTTTTAACGTAAGAGAAGTTGTACTCTATAAAACAATTACTAAAAGGAGTCTAACTAATAGGTGTAAAAATTTACTATTGGACGGTAAAATTGATAGCGTTGCTTTTTTTTCCTCACAAACAGCAAGGGTATTTTGTTCATTAGTTCTAAAAAGTGGGCTATCTCATGTGATGAATAATACAGTTGCATATACCATGAGTAAAAACATTGCTGATAGTTTAAAGTTAATCAAGTGGAAAAAAATTATAATATCGAGGTTGCCTACAGGGGAGAGTTTAATTGATATAATTAATAAGGATTGTTGATGCTAAAGATTGCAACTTGGAATGTAAACTCCATACGTAAAAGAATCAACCAACTTTGTAGTTTTATAGTTGATAGTCAGATAGATATAGTTTTGCTGCAAGAGATAAAATGTACGGAAGGGCAATTTCCTTATGCAGAAATAGAAGAATTAGAATATGAATATGCTATCTATGGACAGATTGCAAGAAATGGCGTTTGTGTTTTATCTAAATATCCAATACTGGAGAAGTTTAAAATTGATATTGTGGAAAGTCATCAAGAAGCACGTTATATAGAGTGTGTGATAAAACACACCAATAATAAGGTAAAGGTAGGAAGTGTATATGTTCCAAACGGTCAAAGCCCAGACTCTCACACGTTTGAGTATAAACTCAAGTTTTTTGATAACCTATATGAAAGGATGGGCACTTTGTTGAAGAATGAAGAGTTAACCATCATAGCTGGCGATTATAATGTTGCACTGGATGAAATTGATGTCTTTGATTCAAATTTATTAAATGACCAAGTATGCTTTCATATAAAAGAGCGTGAGAAGTTAAGAGCAATCTTGAATCTTGGGTTTAAAGACGCGTTTAGAATATCTCACCCAAATTTGCAACAATTCACTTGGTGGAATTATCAAGGCAATTCACTCAGAAACAATCAAGGAATGCGAATAGATCATATGCTGCTATCGCCACAAGCTGCAGATAAATTGGAAATATGTTACATAGATGATAGGTTGCGTAAACTAGAAAACCCATCTGATCATACTCCCGTTGTATGTGTTATAAAACAATAAAAGACCTATTACACAATTCACCTTTGGCAAATAGGTCTTACTTGACTGCTGTCTTTTCTGTGCTTTTGGCTGGCTGATCTATAGTAATTTTTCCATCAAGCATAGTAAGCTGCTCACTCCCTTTATTTCCTACCTGAGGAGCTTGTTCCGGAGTAGGTTGTTTTTTACTCCCGTCAGCAATTGTTTCAAGAGAGCTTTCAATTGGGGTTCTTAAAATATCATCAATACCCTTGTAAATTTTTTCATTCAATTTTGCTCTCTTTTCTGTATCATCTTTATCTTGTGAACTAGGATCATATAAAGTACCTTTTTTGTTATTTGAAAAAAGAACCTCAACTCCTCCCTTTACGGCAAATATTGTACCAATAACAGCAGCAACTATCGCAAGTGTAGTAGGACCAAAAATTAATATTGAAGCAATGGAAAAAAGAATAGGTAGAAAAACCTTACGTAAGCACTTTGTTACCATCTCTTGATCACTAAGTGGTAGTTCATCATCCTCTTTTTTACCATCGCCTAAGAATGGTATTTTCTCTTTTAGTCCACTCATCAAAGAGCCAGAAATGTTTTTCGGGTCTATTTTTATTCCCAATGGTAACCCAATAAGTTTTATTAGTGAATCTTTAGCTTCTGTACCACGTATATCATCTAAGCATTCCTCTACTACTTGCTTTACTTTACTATCTTCCTCTCCAGCTAATTTTTTCTCTCTAATTTCTTTAAGCACAGAAAATAAAAACTGACAAAAATTCTCTTCACTGAGTGGTCTTACCTTTTCTGGATTGACATTAGTTAGTAGTATCTTCTTATAAGCTAATATAAAATAATCAGTTATTCCTTTGCTCTCCTTTAATTTGGCTTTAACTTCTAATACTTCTACAAAGTAATCGTAAATTTCCTTATGTTCCTTCTTGAAAAGTATCTCATTTTGCCCGGTCACCTGAGTAGATGACTCTAAAGGCTTATTTTTTGCTTTTGGAACTGTCATAATGATCTATTCGTACTAACCTATGTTTTAATTATAGCATATTTTTCGCATGAGTTCAAATTTCTTAGAACCTGTCTTGAAAGAGAAAAAAAGAAAAGAATAAAGCAAAAAATAGAAGAGTAACAAATGATATAAGGGAATGTAAAAAATTGCTTCCATATATTTTAAATCTGATTATAATGATAGTAAGAGATATTTTTAGAGCTCAAAAACTTATCTTTGTCTGCAGACTTTTCAGTCAATTTTTCAACAAGCGCATCTTCTTCAATGTATGTGAGTGCACACACATACTTAATTTTTGTCGTATGTGCGCTGCATTTTTTTCTAATCTTTTTTTTACACAGGGGGATTTTATGTCCAGAATTCCAGATACTTGACCTTTACTTTAGCTAAAAACCAATAGGCGCCTATTGTTTAACGCTAATTAAAATAAAAATTTTTCTAATATATAGAAAAATCACTGTTACTAAAAACGGGGCAAGAAAACTGCTAATGTCAAAGAATTTTAGGTAAACGTTGTTTGCTTGATATATGAGCGTACTCTCCTTACTTCAAGAAGTATTTAATATGACTACTATTATACTTATGAAATTAACCATTCAAGACATCCGTTCAGGGGTGTGGCAAAATAAGGTAAAAGTGAATTTACAACAATAAGGCAGTGCCCAGACACTGGAATCCAGCCTTTTGTAGTCTCATTGAAAGCGTTGCTTTTAATATCTATGATGAGGTTGCTTGTGGGCACCAGTGTCAAGCACTGGGATGACATTACTTTTGCTTCAATATTTACACATTAGCCATGCATCTGAACAGATACTACTTAAGTCCTTTCAAGATATGTTCTTAGAGTGTGCAACATAATTAAGAAAAGCCCCAGTTGTCGCCAATTTTTATTTCTACTTCAAGTGGTATAGAAATTTTCATTGCATTTTCCATTACGTCTTTTATAAGTTTTGCTATTTCTTGTACCTTGTCGTCCTCTACTTCAACTAGTAGCTCATCGTGAACTTGGAGGATTATTTTACCTGTTTTCAATTGATCAAAAAGCTGAATCATTGCACGTCTTATTATATCAGCGGCGGTTCCTTGCAGTGGTGCATTTATTGCTGCCCTTTCTGCAAATTGTCTTAGATAAGGAATTTTATTGTTGATGTCTCTTACAAAACATCTTCTACCAAACAAAGTCTCTACATAACCGTGCTGTCTTGCGATAGATACTGCTTTTTCCATATAGGCTTTTATTTCTGGATAACAAGAAAAATAGTAATTAATATATTCAGCAGCCTCCTGAAAGGTAATGCCAAGTCGCTTTGCAAGGCCAAATGGACTAATGCCATATATAATGCCAAAATTAATGGTTTTTGCTTTGCGTCTTAATTGCTCATCTATTTCTTGCACTCCAAAAACTTGTCTTGCAGTGATATCATGAATATCTTGCCTGTTTGCAAAAGCTTCTTTAAATGCGGTAACATTTGCAACGTGTGCCAGGAGTTTTAATTCTATTTGTGAATAGTCAGCAGAAATTATCTTGCAACCTTTTGGCACAATAAAGGCTTGCCTGATAAGACTACCTTCTTCGCTTCTGATAGGAATATTTTGTAAATTAGGATTGCTAGAGCTCAGCCTTCCAGTTGCAGTCACAGTGATTGAAAAGCTTGTATGTATCCTACCATCAAGCGGATTAACCTGTTTGATTAACGCGTCAGTATAGGTACCCTTTAATTTACTTAGATGTCGCCAACTTAAAATTTTACCTGCGATTTCTGTTCCCTCCTCTTCAAGTGCCTCTAGAACTTCAGAGTTTGTGCTATAAGACCCAGATTTTGACTTTTTCTTTTTACTTAGCTCCATTTTATTAAACAAAACATCACTTAATTGTTTTGGCGATGCAATGTTGAATTTTTCTCCTGCTAAATTATGTATATCGTTTTCAAGTACAGCAATTAGCTGCTCAAATTTATCAGACAATTCCTGTAGTTTTTGAATATTGAGCAGTATTCCATTTTGCTCCATATCAAATATTACTTTCATGAGAGGTCTATCAAAGCGCTCGTAAATCGTAAAAAATTTTTCCTGAAATAATCTTTGTGTCAGTTTCTCATGGATCGCTATTAAAATTTTTGCCGAGAAAGTTTCTACATTTTTACTTAAATTGTGTGCAATTATGTTTGGAATGCTGTGATCATGCTTACCTGTGTCAAGGCTGTATGACATGATCATCAGGTCATCAATTGAGTCTAGCACTCTCTCTATTGTAGGAAATATTTCTCTGATCTTTCTAATATCATGTACTATTTTAAGCACCCCATTTGAAAATAAAGTTGAATTTATTATAGTAAGTGCATCTTGTAGGCAGCTTTGATCTATGTAGAAAATATTATCCTCACTACAAGATAAGGAGATTTTGTTCAATCTATTGTTTTCAAAGTGGCAATGAATTGCAATTTTACCTTCATATCTGCAATGCTCCAAAAATTTTTCTAATTCTTCACTACTATATTCTATTTTCTCTTTTGTGCTAGATCCACTATAAGAAAAGAGCTTTTCTACTTTTCCTATCAATGAATTAAATTCATATTTCTTCAAAAAGGATAACAATTTTTCCATATTTGGAGGATGGACTTCATATTTTACAATATCATGTTGAAGATCTACTTTTTTGCATAGTGACAAAAGTTCTCTTGAAATTAGTGCTTTTTCCTTATGCTCAGTAAGAATATTACGAACTCTTGTTTGCTCAATGTTATTGATGTTTTCTATAACGTTATCCAACGAATCAAATTTATCCAGCAATTTAGCTGCAGTTTTTGGGCCTATTCCTGGAACGCCTGGAATGTTATCAGATGCATCTCCAGTTAGAGAAAATAAATCAAGAAGCTTATTTGAATTTACACCAAATTTTTCTATCACTTGTTTTTCATCTACGTATATATTTTTGATAGGATCAAATATTAGAATGTTGTAATTCAAAAGTTGAAATAAGTCTTTATCTGATGAGACTATTACTACTTTGAAGTCTTCGTGGTTGGCATATTTTGCAGCTAGTGTTGCAATTATGTCATCTGCTTCATAGCCTTCAATCTCTTCATAGCTAAAGTTAAAAGCTTCTACCGCTTCTCTCAGTATTGTAAATTGTGGAATTAGATCCTCAGGAGGTGTTACTCTGTTTGCTTTGTACTCAGAATATAAACTGTGCCTAAAGTTTTTTTTTCCTGAATCAAGTGCTATAGTTAAGTAGTCCGAATGGGAAATATACTTCAGAACCATATTAAGAAAGCCGTACACAGCACCTATTGGAATACCGGTTGTGGTAGTCAAATGATGCAAAACGTAATAAGCTCTGAAAAGAAAACCATAACCATCAATGATTGTGAAAGTTTTTTCTTTCATTGTAGATATTTATGTGTGCCTTTGATGGTCTGTTATTTAGCTATAAAAATCAAGTTCTTGTTTCCTATAGCCAAAATAATCATAATGCTATAGTTACTATAAGAAAACATATTACGTAAGGGAATTAACTATTCTGCCGCAATTTTGCTCTATCACACTTGCCATATTTAATATTCCAGCTTCATCGTAATAATTTCCAATTACTTGCAAGCCAAGTGGCAAACCTTCATTTGAGAGCCCAACAGGGACAGAAATAGCAGGCAATCCCGCTAAGCTTGCCGGCACGGTAAACACATCATTAATGCACATCATTAGCGGATCTGGCTTTTCATTTAAGCCGAAAGCTTCTGTTGGAGCAGATGGCACAAGTATGTAATCTATTTTTTCAAACGCTTTTATAAAATCATTTCTGATTAATGCCCTAATGCACTGTGCTTTTTCATAATACTCATTGTAATGACCTGAAGAAAGCGCATAAGCACCAATTAAAATTCTCCTTTTCACTTCTTTACCAAAACCTTCTGCTCTTGTTAGCGAATACATTTCTTCAAGGGTATCAGCATCAACCCTGAATCCGTAACGTACACCATCATAGCGAGCAAGATTAGATGAAGTTTCAGCAGAACAAATCAGATAGTAAACCGGTATTGCATATTTAGTATGAGGCAGAGTAATGTCAACAACTTCAGCACCATTTTCTTTTAAATTGGAAGAAACTTTCTCCCAATGATGAATGATTTCTTCTGAAATCCCATCCATTTTATATTCTTTTGGTATGCCAATACGCTTACCCTTAATATCACCATTTATAAAACTGGAAAATTTAGGCACTGGCCTTTTGCTCGATGTTGAATCTTTTTCATCATAGCCACAAATTGTTTCCAGCATTAATGCTGCATCAGAAACGGAACGAGTAATGACTCCTGCTTGATCGAGAGAACTTGCAAACGCAATCATACCAAAACGCGAACACCTTCCATAAGTTGGCTTTATTCCAACAACTCCACAATAAGCTGCTGGTTGACGTACAGACCCACCGGTGTCGCTTCCTAGTGCTCCAGCACATAAAAACCCAGCAACTGATGCTGCAGACCCACCAGAGGATCCACCAGGAACAACCTTTTCTCCGTCGCTTTTTCTAACCCACACATTTTCAACAGGACCAAAATAGCTGTTTGTGTTCGCAGAACCCATAGCAAACTCATCCATATTAAGTTTACCGAGCATGGCTGCTCCATTTTTTAAAAGTAAGTCAGATACCGTAGATTCATAAGTCGGGATGAAATTTTCCAGCATTTTTGAGCATGCTGTTGTTTTTATTCCTTTTGTACAGAATAAATCTTTAACACCAACTGGTATGCCCATAAGTGGTGAAATATTATCTTTTTGTTTCAAGAAGTATTCATCTGCTATTTTAGCAGCTTTTATCGCAATTTCTGGGGTTTTTGTTACAAATGCATTTAGTTGTTCATTTTCGACTGCATTAACATGAGTCTCTACAAGCTCAACAGCAGAAAAATCCTTCCGCCTAAGTCCATCATGCATCTCTGTAATACTTAACCTTCTCAATTCATTCATTAATATTCAATTTTAGCGAGGTATTAATTATAACAACAGTAGGGCAGAAAATCTATATATTTATGATCGAAAACGGGAATACAACCGAGATCAATTCAGATTTCTGAAATGGATTGGTTAGTAGTACGTTTTAAATAGCCGGGTTAGCACACAATGCTGGAATCACAAGCCCTAAGGGCCTTCACATCTAGATTTCTAAAATCAAATATCAACATCATGCACGTTAAGTGCATTGTTATTTATAAAGTCACGACGTGGTTCAACTATATCACCCATTAGCACCGAGAATATGCTATCTGCTTCTTCACAATCTTTTATTTCAACTTTTAGCAGAGTTCTAGTTTCTGGATTGAGTGTAGTTTCCCAAAGCTGATCAGCATTCATTTCACCAAGGCCTTTAAATCTCTGCAAAGTTAAACCTTTTTTACCATAATCCATCACTATTTTTGCGAGTGCACTTGGAGACTTTATTTTTATTTCAGTTTCTTGCGACTGTAAAAATGAATCACCATTAAATAAGTCAATTATGTTATCAAGAGAACTCAATATATTCCGTATTTCTTTACTTTCAAGCATACTAAGCGAGAATACATATTTGTCTGCTAACCCTTGAAACAATTTAGCAATGTGAATTTCCTCATCTTTTACTTCTACTTCCCAATTATATTCACTATACATCAATTTTAAATATTTTAATATCTCATCAGCAGACAATAGAGCATTCTTTTTGCTTAAAATTAGTAATGATTCTAAGAGATCTTTTGGTATTTCCCTATCATAATTTTTGCTAATGTTTGAAATACTGAGGCACTTATTCAAAACGAAACGCAAATCTTTGCCTACGCCATTTAATGTTAATCTTTTAATCGCTGAATTTACTATATACTCTTCAAAAGTTTCATCATCTTTGATATAAGTATCTTTAGCATTTTTTGTAACTTTATAGAGCGGTGGCTGCGCTATGTATAAATATCCTTTCTCAATTACTTCACGCATATGTCTAAAAAAGAAAGTTAGAATCAAAGTTCTTATATGTGAGCCATCAACGTCTGCGTCTGTCATAATGATAATTTTATGATACCTAGTTTTTTCAATATCGAAGTGCTCACTTCCTATTCCAGCCCCAATTGCCGTGATCAGAGAGCCAATTTCTGCAGATGAAAAAATACGATCCAGCCCTGCACGTTCTACGTTTAGAATTTTCCCTCTTAAAGCAAGTACCGCCTGTGTTTTACGATCACGTCCCTGCTTTGCAGTACCACCTGCAGAATTACCCTCTACTATAAACAATTCCGATAACTCAGGAACTTTTTCCTGACAATCAGCAAGCTTTCCAGGCAGAGTTGCAATATTAATATTGTTTTTATTTTTAACTAACTCTCGTGCTTTTCTTGCAGCTTCTCTTCCTTTTGCTGACCTAATTGCTCTTTCTACTATACTTGCTGCTAACTTGGGGTCAGTTTCAAGTATTGTACTCAACTTGTCAAAAACTATGCTCTCTACAACTGCCCGCGCTTCAGAACTGACCAATTTATCTTTTGTCTGTGAAGAAAATTTAGGATCAGGCATCTTGAGAGATAAAACACAAGTTAAGCCTTCTCTAACATCTTCTCCAGTCAAATTCACTTTTGCCTTCTTCAAAAAACCTTCATTGTTTGCATAGTTATTGATACATCTGGTTAGTGCAGATCTAAACCCCGCCAAATGCGTACCACCATCCCGTTGCCTTATATTATTTGTGAAGCATAGCATATTCTCATAGTAGGAATCATTCCACTCCATTGATATTTCTACACTGATACCTAGATCTTTTACATTATCTCTAATGCTGGCAATTTTAGTAACATGTGTCTTATTCTTGTCTAAGTACCGTACAAAATTAGCTGTACCAAAATTATCTTCAGACTCTTTACTATCGTTAAAATGAGACTTTACATGTGGTTCATTACGGAGATCACGCAAAATGATCTCAATATTTGAGTTTAAAAATGCCAATTCCCTGATGCGACTCTCAAGAGTGGAGTAACTAAAATCAATACTACTAAAAGTCCCTGTTGATGGCATAAACATTACTCTAGTTCCTCTTTTATTTGTGTTTTCATTAATTACCTTTAAAGATTCAACAGACTCACCATCTTCAAAGCGCATAAAATGTTCTTTTTTATTGCGCCAGATGGTTAATTCCAGCCAACTCGATAACGCATTAACAACTGAAATTCCAACACCATGTAATCCTCCAGAAACCTTATAGGTATTGCTGTCAAATTTACCTCCTGCATGTAATTGGGTCATTATCACTTCTGCTGCTGATATCCCTTCCTCTGGGTGAATGTCTGTTGGAATGCCACGACCGTTGTCGGTTACAGAAACTGAGCCATCTTCATTTATGCTAACTTCAATCTTACTGCAATACCCAGCCAAAGACTCATCTATCGCATTGTCAACAACCTCATACACCATATGGTGCAAGCCTGATCCATCATCAGTGTCACCAATATACATACCCGGACGCTTTCTCACAGCATCAAGACCTCTTAGGATTTTTATTGCATCAGCATTGTAGTTACTTTCCATGGAATTGCTTTATTTATAAATATTAATTAATATTACATTTGTATGTGCTGATTAGCAACATCTTTAAGTTGAGAGAAGGATCCTTGACATGTAGATAAAACATAACATATCACCTACACGAAGTGGTTTTACATGTTGTTTCAATACATAAACTTAAGTTCAAATAGTCATACAAAACTCTGCTTCATATTTCAAGATAAATGGCTACAATCAAATACAATTTACCTTCTTCTTTCAATTGGACTTTCTAGCTCAACACAAGATAAGTTGCTCATACACTCTTCTAATATTTCATTCTTTTTATCATTGTTTAATCTATTGCTGAACTCTTGACACCTTCTCTCAAGAGCTGAATGCGTAGTCATAATATACCTTACTGTTTCAGATGATAACTCTGGTAACTCGCTACGGATCCTTTCTTGTTCTGTTCTAGAGAAATTGGTAAAATTGGCTCTGGCCATTTCAGGGAATTTTTGTGTGATCGTTTCTTTTATCATTTCTCTAGCCTCTTCTCCATCGAGTGTAATAACCACTGATGGATGTAAGCCAGACAAAGACTCAAATAATTTATTGTATGTTCCACCTGCACAACTTTGACCTTGATTACCGTAAGTTGTTGCAGCGTCTACAAGACCTTTTAAAAACATATCTTTTCTGTTTTTTATGTCTTCATCATTCAAAGGAGTTCTTTGATTTTCTGTCCCTGTATTTCTATCATTGCAGGCTTTCCAACATAAAATAGCTGCTTGCTTTAGTGTTAACTTACTATGATTGTCTTTAAAATTATCTCCTGTTCTATTGATAAATCTTAAGCATTCAAGTGCATGAGATTTATCGCCTTCTGTAAATTCATTTGACTGTTTGATGTACTCTTCAATGCCGGTTGTATTGCCTCTATTTAACTGTACATAGAATTCATCTTTGCTTAAATTCTCTTTATACCTTTCTATGAGTCTATCAACACTCAAGTTTATACTAGCAACTGCACTTGGGTCATGAGTAGTTTGTGCCATAAAAGGAATGGCTGCTAAATCCTGAAAGAAAATAGGCCTTTCTTCCTCTGGAATTTGTTGTATTAAATCGTTAAACTGCTGTATTTCTTCAATGAGTGATTTGTTTAGCAACCATAAGCACAATATAGGCAGTACCAAAAGCACACAGGAATTAATAATGCGTATAATTAAAAAAATGCTTAATGTTATTCTAATAACATTTTTTGGCCACGCTGATAATCTTTTTTCATTTTCCCTTGGTTTGAAAAAATAATTTACTAATGATAAATACAAAGAGAGCTGTACAAGAAGAAAAAATAAAGGAATCATACTTACTAATAAAACTATATTAATGAATCTTTTAATTTTATTAGTGTTGTTGTAAGCATTTTGCACTCTTTCTATTAAAGCCTGTACTCTATTTCTATTTTGCTGTTGATTATTATTTTGACCTGCAAACATAACACACACCCTATTCTAACATTAATATGTCATGCTATAGAAAGAATGTAAATAAAGCAAGGAATTTAGAGCTGCTTTTATTTTTGTTTGATTGGGGATTCTATCTTTGTGCTTTCTGCATTACTGAGAGTACTGCCTGTTTTTTGTGCAGCAATTTCTTGAATACCTTTCACAATAAAATACACTACTAGCGCTAAATCAAGGGTTATAATAGTTAGCGTAACTAATGCTGCTAACTGAACTTTCATCTCTAAACCTGTTTTTGCTTTATTCTCTCTTAGGAATCGAGCCATGTCTTGATCGTTTTTCCGCATCGCAATATCTAAAGGAGTAAGCCCCTTTCCATTTTTTATATTAACGTTTGCTCCTTGCTCTAAAAGAAGCCTCGTTTTTTCTATATTACCTTCTTCTACTGCACGAAATAGACGACTTTCACCTTCTATCTTTTCAATACTTGCTCCATATGATCTAAGTACTTCAATAGCTTCTTCATTCTCACTATTGAGCGCAATATCCAAAGCATCCATTTCAGCTTTATTTTTGTGGTTGATAAAATTCTTCAACTGATCTCTGCCAAAGCTTTCTATATGTTGTTCAATAATGAGTTTTACTACCTTTCCAGGACAATTATTAGCAGCAGGAAAAAGTATCGTGTTGTTATTATTATCCTTTTTTGTTATGTCTGCTTTGAGTTTATTTATCAAATACTCGATAACTTCTACTCTGCTATCACCCTTTGCTTCAGTGCATTGCCTAATAGCTAAAAATAAAGCTGTACGCCCATTATTATCAATATCTTCAATATTCTGTCCCTTATCAACTAAGGCTTGTATTACACTTTTATTCCCATATAAAGCAGCAAAGTGAAAAGGTGTATGTCCTTCAGTGATTTCTCTTTCATCAATTGACGCACCATGGCTAGCTAGTAATTCTATGAACTCTGGCGTACTTGCAAAAATTGCAAGATGCATCGGTGTTAAGTCGTCTTTGCCATGATTTTCAGTTTTTGCGTTAACGTTTGCTCCGTTATTTATCAGCAATTTCGCTATTTCAAACTGCTTATACCCGATAGCAATATGCAGTGGCGTACGATTACGTCCATAATCATCATTGACGTTTGCACCAGATTTTATTAGTAGTTCTGTAACTTCAATATCACCTGCCTTAATTGCAACGTATAAAGGAGGAGACTCATCTTTTTCTATTTCCCCTGTCATACGAAATTGTGAACATAATAATTCATACATTATTAAGAATTATCATTAAGTTTTTATTAAAATTATATTAATAATAGTTAAAAAACTTTAATTTTTATTAAAAAATTTACCTCTATTAACGATCTTATAAGCAAATGTTTACTCAAAAAGTGAAACAGTAAAAAAAGCTTTTCATTAGAAATTATAAATGATAAATTGTTAATAATGAATTATCGAGAATAAATTATGTGCTTTGGTTTGCCTAACATAAACAGAGAAGGTTATTTATTTATAATTGTTTCCTTTATAGTAACGTGTATAGCATTCTCTATATCTTGGGGAGCTGGAATTACTTGCTTATTTCCAACGTTACTATGTACTTATTTTTTTCGTGATCCAGCAAGAGCTGTACCAAACAATAAGGATTTTATATTAAGTCCTGCTGATGGTGTGATTTCAAAAATTGAAGAAGTTAGTTACCCTTTATCAGAAGAAAATAGAGAAGAGAAAAAGTTTACACTTGTTAGCATATTTCTAAGTGTTTTGAATGTCCACGTTAATCGTATACCAATATCTGGTACAATAAAGGAAATGAGTTATAAAAAAGGCAAGTTTGTTTCTGCAATGAGTAATAGGTCCAGTAATGAAAATGAAAAGCAGGTTATTGTGATTGAGTATGAAAAGGAAAAAGAGATTATTGTAGAGCAAATAGCTGGATTTATTGCACGCCGCATTGTTTGTAATTTAAGAGCATCTCAGAATGTAAAAGCAGGTGAAAGGTTTGGAATTATAAGATTTGGCAGTAGAGTAAATATTTGTATCCCTACTGGAATAGAGGTAAGAGTCTCAGAAGGCCAAACTGTTATTGGTGGTGAGACAGTTATAGCAGATTTAAATAAACAAGAGAAGCTTACCTTTGACATTGTATGAATAACGATGAAAGTAACGGTAAATCCTTACCTATTACCAAGTTATTTCCAAATTTTATAACTTTACTCGGTTTATGTGCTGGCCTTACTTCACTTAAATTTACATTTAATGAACAATGGGAATTTTCAGCAATTTTTATTATCATTGCAGCAATAATAGATGGAATGGATGGCAGAATAGCAAGAATTCTAAAATCAACTAGCGATTTTGGAGCACAGCTTGATTCTTTTGCAGATTTTCTAAACTTTGGTTCAGCACCTGCTTTTCTTTTATATTTTTGGAAGTTAAATGAAATTAAAGTTGTAGGTTGGATCTTAGTAATGATATATGTAATCTGCATATCAATAAGACTTGCAAGATTCAATGTTTCGCTACATTTAGAGCAATTATACTGGAAAAAATTTTTCTTTTCTGGTGTTCCAGCTCCTGTATGCGCTTTACTTGTTCTGTTTCCAATAATTATTACCTTTCAATCTCATGAAAGTGAATATCTACTTCTTATAGAGCAATTTTTTAACGTAAAGAATACAGCTTGTTACTTTTTGACCATCTCATTTTTTTCGATAAGTCATATTCCAACTTTCTCTGCAAAATACATTTATGTCCCTAAAAGTTTATCCTATATATTTTTATCATTTTTTGGAATATTGATCATACTTTTTATAAGCAAGCCCTGGATAACACTACCAATTCTAGGTGTAGTGTATATATTTACTATTCCAATAAGCACTGGACTTTATATATATTACACATATAAAACTCATGAGCTATATAAAAAGTAGTGAGCAGCATGATTATAAAAGTAACTGATCTATTAAACTCTTTTTTATATATAAAGATATTCAACATACCATTTATAATTATTTGGGTAATTGCAACTGGGGTTTTTTGTACGGTTCAATTCAAATTCATTAACTTTAGATTATTCAAGTATGGAATACAGGCGCTATTCAACCTAAAATGTAATGGTAATAACAATGGTATAATCACTCATATTCAAGCATTTGCAACAGTCATTTCAGGAACAGTTGGCCTTGGAACAATATCAGGAGTTGCAATAGCTATTACAATAGGGGGGCCAAGTGCAGTTTTTTGGATGATAATTACCGGGGTACTTGGCATGTCAATAAAATTTGCTGAAGTAGTACTTGCATTTACTCATCGCTCTGAAAACACAACTGGTGGGGCTTTTTATTATATGGAACATGGACTTGCAAAGATTGGATTTATGAAGACTGGCAAATTCCTTGCATTTATCTACGCAGTTATGCTGCTTGTTGCAATGATTCTAGGCGGCATACCATTTCAGGCAAATCAAATTGCAGCGTTGTCAAGTAACTTATTTGAATACAACACATCTGTTATTATCTCGCTATTTGTATTAATTGTAATACTGGGAGGAATAAAGCGAATTGCTTTAGTTGCAACAGGTTTAGGGCCGATCATGATAATGTTATATATAGGCATGTGTATATATTTAATCTGTGTAAACGGAAATAATCTACTGAATGCTCTATCTATAATATTTCAAGATATCTTTAACAAATCAGCTATAGGCGGTGGAGTATTGAGTGGATTAATAGCAGGGGTAAGAAGGTCAGTGTTTGCTAATGAAGCAGGTACTGGAACAGCAGCTATAGCACATTCGATTGTAAAAGAGAAAGACCCAGTTAAAGTTGGAAGTGTTGCAATGATTGCACCATTTGTAGACACAATATTAGTCTCATTTTTGACTGGTATTGTGATAATTATCACCGATATGCATAGCACTAATACCGTAGGTGATATTACGTTAGTTAGCTCAGCATTTTCAACAGCCTTGCCTTTATTTAGCAAGCTAGCTCTTCCGCTGATAATGTTTTCCTTTGCATTTTCCACAATAATAGCTTACTATTACTACTGTGAAGTTGCCCTAGTGTACTTATTTGGTAACAAAAAAGTACTGATATTGTTTCAGTTTTTTATAGTGGGTTCAGTGTATATCAGCTGTATATCAAAAAATATAGAATTTATATCTTATTTAGGTGATAGCCTGTTTATGTGCCTTATGATTCCAAATGCTGTTGCAATATATCTACTGAGAAGGGAAGTCTTAAATACAATAGATTCTTATTACAAAAGGTATTAAACATGATTTATAGAATGCTTTATATAGTGTTATTTTGCCTACCATTTAATGATGTATACGCTGCTTCAATTTTTCATAAAAGTTATGACACTGCATTAAATGGAGTAAGCAACTTCATGAATGAAGTGTTGTTTTTCAAGATCTTTCACGTACCATTTATAATTCTTTTATTGGCCTTTGGTTATATATTTCTAACACTACGTTTTAGATTTCTCAACATAAGGATGTTTAAGCATGCGTTCGCTATTTTATGTGGAAAATATGACACAGATCATCATGATGGTCACATTACGCATTTTCAGGCATTTGTAACCGCGCTATCAAGCACAGTAGGCCTTGGAACTGTTGCTGGTGTTGCAATCGCAATTTCAATGGGAGGGCCAGGAGCGGTACCTTGGATGATGATTACAGGTTTTTTTGGTATGTCTGCAAAGTTTGCTGAAGTAACTTTAGCATTCAGACACAGAACAGAAGGCCAGGAGCAGTTATTCAGTGGTCCCTTTCAATATATAAGAAATGGACTAGAGGAATTTGGATTTAAGAAGCTTGGTATTGTGCTAGCTGCAATATATGCAGTGTTTTTTGTATTGTCAGGTCTTGGTGGAAGTGTAGCATTTCAGACTAATCAAATGGTTTCAATATTATCTGGCTATTCAAGCTGGATAGATAGTCATCCTTGGGTTCTTTCCTTCATAATTTCCACATTACTTGCTCTAGTGATTATCGGTGGAATCAGGAGAATAGCTAAAGTCTCTTCTGCGCTGGTGCCTATTATGTCACTCATATATATTTTGAGTTGTTTCACGATTATTGCATTCAATATTTACAATTTTAGCAATACATTAAAAATATTGTTTTCCTGTATGATAGACTTCAATGCTGTTGGTGGAGGAGTGGTAGGAGCATTTGTTGCTGGAATTCAAAGAGCAATTTTTGCCAGTGAAGCAGGTGTTGGCTCTGCTTCAATCACTCACGCGGTAGCCAAAGATGAGGAGCCAGTTAGAACTGGGCTAGTTGCGATGATAGAACCATGCTTTGATACAATGTTAATTTGTTGTTTAACAGGAATAACAATAGTAATAACAGGTGCATACCAAACCAGTGTCGGTGAGGGAATATTGATCACCCAGAAAGCATTTGAAACAGTTTCTTCTTGGTTTCCTATACTTTTAACCATCGCTGCGCCTTTGTTTGCGTTTTCCTCAGTAATTTCATTTGTATATTGTTGTGAAATGGGATGGCTGTATTTGTTTGGTGTAAAAAGTGTAGTAATATATCGCATAGCGGTGGTGGTAGTTGCATTTTTGTCAGGTTTGTCTAAAGATATAATGGCTATTGCTAATATTGGTGGGGCTTTATTCTCTTGTTTAGCACTCATCAATATGACAGCACTTATACTGTTTAGCAATCAGATCAACAATGAAGTCCAATGTTATCTAAAAAGGCTAAGGAATAATAAAATTAATTAAATTCTGGCATATGAAGGTACAATAACAGATGTCATTCCAGTGCCATCTTCTTCTTTTCATAGCAAAATTCTCTCTTGTCATCCCAGTGCGTGACACTGGGATCTATTTTGCATATAGTTCCACCGTAGTGTTATGTTTTAATGTAAAATTTTATATTTATCTACTAGATTTGTTTGCGAATAAAGTTCGCTGGATCCCAGTGTCACGCACTGGGATGACAAGAGAGAGGATGCTAGAATAATGGGGAGGTATGTAATCCTTATACTATCCTACGTACTCGGTTCAATACCGTTTAGCTTAATTATTGCAAAAATAAATGGTATAAATTTAAGAGAAGTAGGTTCAGGAAACATTGGCGCTACAAATGTTGCAAGGACAGGAAATAAATTTCTTGCTGCTCTTGCGTTATTTCTGGATGCCTTTAAAGGATTCATCGCCGTTTATATAGCACAACAATTTTGTGATAATAACGATTTTTATATATATGTATCTGCAATTTTAGCAGTTCTAGGGCATATGTTTCCTATTTGGCTAAGGTTCAATGGAGGAAAGGGGGCTGCAACAACTTTGGGAGTTTTGATAGCACTTAACATTTCTATAGCATTAGCATTTGTATTTGTCTGGCTAATAGTATTTTTTATCTTTCGGTACTCCTCTTTTGCTTCCTTGGCTGCTACTGCAGCAGCTGTTATAGCATCTTTCTTTTTTCAAAAGGAGTTATTCCTTATACTACTCACTGTAGCGATATTAATTTTCTTAAAGCATTACAAAAATATTGCAAATCTTCTGCAAGGCAGAGAACGTAAGTTTTTATGAGCTATGTCTCATTCCTTCTGCTACATTACTAGCAGATACTCCATGTGAGAGACGACTTGAAACCACTTCTTCTACTTCTTTTATTATTTCTTCCATGTTTTTTCCACTTTTTTTACATGCATCATCAAGTGCTAATTTTAGTTTACGTATACCATACTCTTCTAGCATCTTATTCATTTCTTCTTTCGTTATCTCTAATTTTTTTAGTAAGATGTTCTCCATTATTTCTCTTTCATCACCTTTATATTGTCCATTTAGTCTGTTATATGCAATGCAACACTTCCTTTCTCGCGGTAAGGCTGATAGATTTTGCAATGTAGCATCTATTTGAGCTTCTATAGGGTTAATTTTCCTAGCTTTTTCAGCAGTTTCTGACCTAAATTTCTCGACTTCTTCTTTTATTATTTTGCTAGCTATTCTCTTAGCTTCAGTTAAAGATGAGTCCTTGAGAAAAAAATCTGTTCTAAGTAAATTTTGGTTTAAAAGCTCCAAAAAGACTTTTTCTTTGATGTGTTCGAGTTGATCATCTAAACCATGTTCCTGCAGTCTATTTCTTATATGCTGATTCAACGTAAAATGCTCTAGTTTATTTAGCTTTACAGAGCTGATATTTTTCATTAATGTCAGCACAATTTGTTCACTATATTGAGAAGTAAAACTCAGTAATCTTCTCATTAAAGTAATGCTTACTTCTGCAATAAAATCATCAACTATTTTTTGACTTTTATCATCTTCATAATTATTTTGGACGTTATGCCAAGCCCTAAGAATTTCTTTACTGTTTTTCTTATTTTTTAGCCTGTCTAACATAAACTTACGTGCTTCATTTTCTGCTTCTGTAAGGAGCATTTGTCTAGGTGGTGTAAATTTAATCTCTGGATCGGAATGAATACCCTCTAATGTACTTAACATTCTGTAGATAACACCAGTAAAACATGTGTTAGGAATTCGTTCTTTTCTAGAGAAAGTTTGGCTATCTAGTAAATTTGCAATCAACGCGTCTTTTTTATTTTTTACAGCTTCTCTATCTCCATCATTGCAGGCTCTAAGAACTAACAGAAGAATTTGTCCACCAGTGAAGCCAGAGCTATGTTTCTCATTACCTTTGCAAAAATCTTGCAAAAACATTACTAATTTTCCCTTATTCTCATTACTAAATGGTTGGCCATCAAGCATATGTAAGTGATTTATATATTTAATAAATTCTTTAAATTCCTCATTATTAATAGCGTCTTCTGGTACTGAATCATATTTGCGTATTAACTTACCAATATTATTACTAATATCGTCATTCAATTGATGGGGCAGTAAATGCTCATAAGTATCATCAAACTTATTTGTCATACTGCGAGTATTTTCTTTTATGCCTTCTAAAAAAAAACTTATAGCAGCTTTGAGTAACGTAAATGGATTAAAATCCTTTGGCCTTAATTCACTTTGTAATAGAATTAAAACCATTGCAAGTGGTATTGTTGCAAGTAACGAAACGAGCAGAAAAGTAGTTGTAAAGGTTAGATATGTTACAGAAGCAAAAAATAAAAGGAAAGATGCTATTTTAATTTTATTTTTCTCAAAAAATATTTCCCAATATTCCTTTTTACTTATTTTTTCCTGCTTTGCAGCTTTTATGTCTTTATAAATGTAAAAAGTTTTTATTTCAGATCTAAAAAACAATGTGGCAAAAGATAAAAAGACATTTGCAGGATTAACTAAAATGCTTAAAGAAACAAAAGCTGCGAAGTAACTTGCTGTCTTTAATCTGTAAGAATCCTTTCCAGGAAATTGTATTTGGGAAATACCTATCATAGCCTACTCTCTATAATATTATGATATTGTAGTAATAACAAATAGCCTATAGATGTCAATGCTTAAGTATTTTACTGTCTACGCACTCATCGTATTCAATTTCAACTGTAGAGTGCGCAATTTCGAACCTATTAAATAGTATTTTTTTTATCTCATACAAAATATTAGTGTGTTGTCCATTTTGCTTTATCTTGGCATGCATAGTAAGTATAAAATAATTATCAGATAGTGACCATGCATGTATGTGATGCACATCTATCACTTCAGGTAACTTAGATACAATCTCACTTTTTATCTCCTCAGCAGACACACCTTCAGGTGTACCTTCAAGGAGTATATGACAAGAATTCTTGAGAATTTTATAGCCACTGTTTAAGATTATTACGCTGACAAATACTGACAAAATAGGATCCACTATTTGCCATCCAGTAAACATAATAATTATGGATGCAAGTATAGCAGCTACAGAGCCTAAAATATCTCCTATAACATGCAGTACAGCACTTTTTATGTTTATATTGCTTTCACATTTACTATGTAATATAAAAAAGACTATAATGTTAGAGATCAGGCCAAGTATGGCAATTATTAGCATTACTTTCCATTCCACATTGACTGGACAAATGAATCTCTTTATTGATTCAATTATAATGACCGCTGCAATGAAAAATAGAGTTAAACCATTAACAAATGCTGCAATTATCTGCAATCTGTGATACCCATATGACCTCTGTAAATCAGATTTCTTAGCTGAAAATTTGTGCGCTATCCAGCTTAAAATCAAGGCAAAAAGATCAGTGAGCATATGCCCTGCATCTGATAGTAGAGCAAGCGAATGTGAAATTATTCCACCTGCTATCTCCATAAGCATTGTTATTGCGACTATTATTATAGAATAAATTAAGCGCTTGGACTCTGCTATTGAGTGTTTGCCATTGTGCACTGCTGTCATACAAAATCTTTTTACGAGCAAAAATCGTGGGTAACACTGGACTCGAACCAGCGACCCCTTGCACGTCAAGCAAGTGCTCTACCAACTGAGCTAATTACCCATCGTAGCTTTAGTATAGTGCTTCAATGAAATGAAAGTCAATTTGCTTTTAGACTTCTTGTTGAATGAAATTCCTTGACAAATCTTCTCACTTTTTTCCTTATTGTAGTGATGAGAGTATTTACCTTGCTTTTGATCTACAGACAAAATTCAGTAAAAAACTCAGATATTTATTGGCAAATTATATAAAAATTATAGCGGCTGCATGTCTTTTTTATTTTTTCTATATTCAGCCAAATCGCGCTTGTTAGCACATTACTATAGCGCCAATTTACGTTATAAAACTCGCTACTAAAGGATTTTTTTACCTTTTTTAAAATTGATAAATTTTTTAATATTTATAATTCCGCTATTTATTAACAGCTATGGAATTTTAGCTATATTCTCGATTTTTCATATTGAGTTAACTATCTATACTTTTTTATTAAGATATAAATTATATCAATATGACAATTTACACTTTCTTAGCGGAAGTAGCTTTATGCTTGATATTGTAAAGACTAATAAATTAGAGGTTAGAATTATGACAATCAATCAACAAATAAATAAAAATATAACTAAAGAAGGATACTTTAACAATAAGCATATCATAGAAGTTAAAGATTTAAATATTAAAGTAGAAGTTTATTCTCATAATTTAAGAGCAAGTAAAGTTGCTCACATTGAAAGTGAGATAAGAGAAACAGCTACTAATTTTAAAGATGCATTTAAGCTGGAGCCTGGTAGCTCAGAACAAACATTCAAAATTTATGTGTTTGATGATAAGGCTGATTACACTCACCTTGGTGGAACCGAACGTTTTGGTTCTTACCTTGGAGATGAAGGTGGTAAATGTTACTACAAAGGAGAAGCTGATGTTTTTGCTGAGATGTATGTCTATCAGCAAGGCGGCGTTCATAACCTTCAGCATGAATTTGCGCATGGTTTGACTTACTTGGCTACAGGAGGAAAATCTCTACCTACAGTATTAATGGAGGGAATTGCAGATTACTTTGAACATCATTCAGATCACAAGTTCAATGCTCAAGGGTCAAGTATCGATAAAACCGAAGCTGCAAATCTAGATTTAGATAAAATTTTAAGTTTAAAATATTCAAATAACAGCGAAGAAAATAGTTTGGTTTATAAGACAGGCCATGCGTTGATAATGTACTTACAGGAAAAAGATCCTAGTTTATTAAGAGACTACCTAGATGCTTTACGTCAAGGTAACTCAGATGAGTCAAAAAGTTTCTTGAAAGACATAAAAGGACATGATGCTGACTTCAAAAGTTGGCTTGCTGAGAATGATACAGAAACTGCAATGGAACATCTCAACGCTTTGCAAGTTACAAAAGGAGATTTTATAGCAACTGGTCAAGAAATAGTGGGTGGAGAAATTAAAGATGTATCGTATTATAAAGCAAATATAGAAAAAATAGATGGAGAAAACGTTGGAAGTTTTTCTCCTGTAGAACATGTTGCGTTTTATGATGTTGCTCGTGCTATAAATAGAGCAACAAATGATACACTTGATATATCAAAGGAATATCATTTCCTTAAGGTAGTAAAAACTTCCGATGGACAGGATAAACTAACTTACTCTGACCAACAAGGTAATGAATACCAAAACAGTCTAGAGTATAAAAGTCAGGCTTTAAGGACATTGTCAAATTACGATGAGAATTTAAAAAACGTTTATGATAATGCATTGAAAGCCCTGGATGAGCAGATTCGCAAGGAATCCGATGCAGTACGTGAAAAATACCATAGGCAAGAGATTTCTCGTGAAAAACTTTTGGAACAATATAATTTCATTACTTCTTCCTCTCGATATGAAGAATTGAAAAAATCCTTGCTTGATGAGATGATAAGCACTGGTTCAAAACAGTTAAAGTCAACTCAGAACATCGATGTAGAAAAGATGTTAGAAGAGATGGTTAATATCGATCCAAACCTAATCAGAGGTGCTCATATTAATCTACAAGAAGGTAAAGTTTTCTCTATCAAAGCTCTTGGTCACGGAGATATGGGTGCACTATCTATATATGATGGGAATACAAAGCTTGGAGAGTTGTCGAGCGAATCGGGCTTTTTTAAGCAAGTTGAAGGTCAAACTAAAGAAACTTTTGTTTTCGAGGACATATTGCACAACTTAAATGTTCAATATGATGGAGGTGCTTATATGGCGGTTACAAAAGAAAATGGTCATTATAAAGCTTCTCTGATAGATGGTAGAACGGTTGAACGTGATGAATACTTTGATGAAGCACATTTACATGAAAATGAATTGTTGCATCCCAGCACTGGACACATTCAAAAAGATTTAGATTCTCTTCTTCTTAGAGGAACCAAAATTCTAAATCATCAGGATTCAAATCATGCTCAATATTCTGATGAGCAAAGAGAAAGCGGCATAATCGTAGAAAAAGGGACATTATTGGATGATAAAGGGACTGATAGAACAGACGACGATGTATACGAAGCGGTTGTAAAGCAAGGAGGCAAAAATCTACATGAATTCAAAAATATGGGTTTCTATATTACTGAAGAGATAAAAAATGAAAGAGGTGAAGTTGTAAATGGGAGTAACTTATTCATTCATGATCACGGAAAAAATGTACGCTATCAGTTACCTGAAGAAGTTACTCATCTAAAGTTAGTGCAAAAGGATGACGGATACAAATTAGTGCCAGCTGATGAACGTGGCAATGAATATAGGTATGATGCTCAAGGTAATGCTATACCAGAAGAATACAAATATATCAACCCAGTATTTGCACATGAATATGAAAAGAGAGATTATTCTCATAAACATATAAATGTGGGCCTTATAAACTTAGAAAAATATGCCCCTGGTAAACTTTTTACCATTAAACATGATCCAAATGATTATCAGATACAAAGAAACCCGAGTGGTGAAATAGTGAGAATCAACAATCAAAGATATTTCACTAAAGTAAAACTATTTGATGGTGATACTGATGAAGAAATTGGAATGTTATCTAATAACTTCCATAACTTCAAAGGAAAAATATTCTTTTCTGCTGACTACAACTACAGTTATAACGATTTCCTCGCATCTGTTTCTCCTCAAGTTGAAATTGAGAACATGGAAAATGGAAGTAAAAAAATAACTTTTGATCAAGGCAATGGCGATATCGGTGATACTAACAGAGGCTACACGGACTATCAGAGAATATTCACAAAAGAGAAACAAACCGAAAGTCCAAAAGGACAAGCAAGTAAAACTAAGACAGAGGTTAACATGAACCATAGTACTACTAATGTTGTTGCTGAAGAGAGAAACGACAATAGTGAAATGCTGTCAGATTCAAGTCACTTCAACTTAGAAACGCAAAATAACATTGAATTATCAGACCAACATCATGAATACAATCTCTACCTAGAGAATGGTTTTGTGAAAATGTTCGACTGCGCAAGCGATCACGTTTATCACGATCATAACTCAGCCTATATCTAATATACAAGGAGGGCCCTGCCCTCTTTTTGTTATTCCAATGCCCAGACACTGGCATCCAGTTAAATTTGCTAGTATAAAAGTAATCAACATTTCTTATGATGGAAAAATGGATTCCAGTGTCAGCTACTTGAATGACAGATCTGAGTAGCCCCTTCAGTGTCATTCAGATAGCTCCTTCGGTGTCATTACGATGTCCAGACACACAACTGTACGAAAATTGAGATGTATTTGTCTCAAGAAAAAAGATGTCATCCCAGTGCTTGACACTGGGATCCAGGAATTCTGATCATACATCAAGCTGGTGAGTACAGAAGTTATATAAAAATACAACGTTTTGATGATTATGAAAAACCAGTGTCACGCACTGTAATGACACCAAAGGAGCTACTAGGATGACATCATCTGCTACATACTTAGATCACAAGAGAAGAATTCTGAAGCGAAAAGCTTCAAGGAAATCTTATGCAAAATCTAGTATTTACGGAATTTATATTATTTTTATGCACATTATGGTTTTTATAATCAACGGAAAGTGATATGGCTAGTTTAATTTTTAAAGACAGTGCTGGAGTAGATGTAGCATCCCCTACCATTAAAAGCATAATTTATGAAGATGCTGCACAGAATAAGTATACCTTTGGTGTAGACAATGCTACTAATGTTTTCAACACTTTTAAGTATGCACCTAATGGTGCTGCTGAAATAGATTACAGTGCTACAGCAACAAAGTTCATGACTGGAGGTGCAATTGCTACATTATTAGGTATTGGAGCTAACGTAGATGCAATAAAAACTAAGACTGAATTTATTCCAGATACCTTTACTGCTGATGTTGCTGCTATAAAAGATGCTACAAGTGCTGCTAATCTAGGGAATAAGGTTACTGCAATACAAACTAAGACTGATAAGATGCCTGACGATTTAGGAACTGAGTTAGGTAAGTTAGCAAAATCTGCTGAATTAGATCCTTTGGCTAAAACCGCTGAACTAGCTCCTTTAGCTAAAACTGCTGATGTTACTGCAATAAGGGCTAAAACTGATAAGATGCCTGACGATTTAGGAACTGAGTTAGGTAAGTTAGCAAAATCTGCTGAACTAGCTCCTTTAGTTAAAACTGCTGAATTAGATCCTTTGGCTAAAACCGCTGAACTAGCTCCTTTGGCTAAAACTGCTGACGTTGCTGCTATAAAGGCTAAGACTGATAAGATTACAGATACCTTAGGAACTGATGTTACTGCAATAAGGGCTAAGACTGATAAGATGCCTGACGATTTAGGAACTGAGTTAGGTAAGTTAGCAAAATCTGCTGAACTAGCTCCTTTAGTTAAAACTGCTGAATTAGATCCTTTGGCTAAAACCGCTGAACTAGCTCCTCTGGCTAAAACTGCTGAACTAGCTACTCTAGCTAAAACTACTGATGTTACTGCAATAAGGGCTAAGACTGATACTATTCCAGCTAACTTAAGCGCTGACTTAACTACAATAACAACTGAGACTAATAAAATAGCAGCTATTGAAACTAACGTAGGTGCAATAAAAACTAAGACTGATACTATTCCAGCTGACTTAACAGCTAAAGTAACTGCTATAGAAACTGCTACAAATGCAGCTAATTTAGGGACCAAGCTAGATGGAATAAAAACTAAGACTGATAAGATGCCTGCTGACTTAAACGCTGAGTTAATTAAGTTAACTACAATAGCAGAAACTCTAAATGGTAGTCCTCAGGCAGCTGCAGCTGCTAAAGCTGTACTAGAGAGCAGTTTCAAGCAAGCTATCACGGATGCTGGGCAAGAAGGTAGTGAATGGCTTAGAAATGAGATAAAAGAGATAGTGTCACAGCCATCCTTCGAGATTCCAACAGATTCAAGTGCACCACTTTCTTGGGATTGGTAATGTAAGTGCCAGTAGATGATATCTCGCTATGTAATTCACTGTCGTCATTCCAGTATCACATACTGGAATGACATCCTTGTTTTATTGCAACTAATTTGCAGTGATTTTTGTTTTAATGTGTACTAGACACAACTTAATCTGACAGGTAAGAATTAACTGACAGAAGAATTGAGGTAGTTAAAACTAATATCAGTCTTTTGTTTAATGTTACTAATATTTTTCTGAAAAGCAATTTGTTTGCTATCAAGAAAAGTTTGCATAGGAGTTTTGCCAAAGCAATATTTGCCTGAAAGAGGCCTTGTCTCATTGTAAGAACTCAGCCAATGATCAACATCAATCTGCAGATCTTCCAAAGAACTGTAGATTTTCTTTCTAAAGATAATATTGTAACACTCATCTTGCATAGTTTTATGAAACCTCTCGCATATGCCATTAGTTTGTGGAGAATTGGCTTTAGTTCTTGAATGATCAATGTTTTCAATTCCCAAGTAAAGCTGATAAGCATGATTCTCTGGTTTGCCACAGTATTCTGTACCCCTATCAGTCAAAATGCGGGATAATGGCACATTTTGTCCATCAAAGAATGGTATGACTCTATCATTAAGAAGATCTGCAGCAGTGATTGCAGTTTTGTCTGTTTGCCATAGCAACCCTTGAATAGGTATCAATGAAAGTTTGCTGGTAGATCCTTCCTATACCTTTTATATTGCCTACATAATAAGTGTCTTGAGAACCCAAATAACCAGGATGCTCTGTTTCAATTTCACCATCTTTGTTCTTTCACTTTCCCTAAAGCTGCAAGTTGCTCTTCAGTTAAAATTATGCCATCTTGTGCAACCTTTGCTTCAAGGGCTTTAAGTCTTTTTTTGAACGTTTCAATGTCATTTCTTAGCCATACAACCACCTTCGGATACCTCTTTTTCTCAGCTCATTTGCAGCTCTTTGCTGTCCATATGCTGGAAATTCTGTTGCAATATTTACTACTGCTCTTTCTATATCTTCGGAAACTCTGTTTGCAAATAGCGGTTTTTTCTTGCTGATTTCATGTAACGCCTCTTCTCCTCCATTTTCGTATAACTCCTTGAATCTATAAAACGTCTTGAATATCCCATTACCTTGCACGCTTGAGATACATTCCCGAGCTGTTTTGCTAGCTCTAATAAACCTAGTTTTGGTTTTAATATTTTCGTTTGCATTGTATTCATTTCTAACACTCCTTGTTCTTATTATTTTATAACTTACTTTTTTAAAGTGTCAGATTAAGTGTTATTTAGTACAGTTAATGTAAATGGAATATAGTCCTATTGCTGCTGCGTTTGAAACATTTAGACTATCAATTACGTTTGACATTGGAATTTTTAAAAGATAATCACAACTTTCCTTCACTAATCTCCGCATTCCTTTCTCTTCAGAACCAAAAACAATTACTCTTTTTTGCCAAAAATTCTTTATTTCATCTATATTTTCCTTTGCATTGCAATCAAACCCATAACACCAGTAGCCTATCTTTTTTAAAGACTCCATCGTCTTTACTATGTTTGTAACGTATATTAGAGGAACAATATCCAGTGCTCCACTTGCTGTTTTTGCGATAGATGCATTTTCGCTCGGTGAATGGTGATGTGGTAAAACCAATGCATCAATGTTGAAACAAGCTGAGGTTCTTAAAATCGATCCTATATTGTGTGTATCAGTAATTTGATCTAAAATGACTATAGTAGAGCTGTTTTCAGCTATTTCTTCAATATTTAAGCTATGAAAAATAGGAGTAACTTTTAAAGCAATTCCTTGGTGATTTACACCTTTGGGTAAAACATCATTGAACATTTTGTTCTCTACCAGTCGAGGTTTAATGCCCTTACTATCTGCACATTGTTTAATTTCTTTCTCAAATTCTCTGTAGAAATTTTCTGTTACTAACAGTTCTATACACCGCCTATTTTTGTTTCTTAATGCTGAAATACAAGTGTGCTTTCCATATATCCAACAGTTTTCATTAGCTTTTGATGATTTCATCTCATTATTGAAAATCAGTTTTTTATAGAATAAGCAATATTTTACTGTGTTTATATATTGTTGTAAAATTATACAGTTCAATTAATGAATTTATGTCAGATGATGAGTTAGATTGGCAAAAAAATGTTAAGCCAATAGAATGTGGAAAAGTTACTTTGAAAGTTGATCACAAAGTAAATATAAAATCTATGATTGATAAAGGTGCCTCTAGTTTACAAGAAAATTTTCTTAATACTGATAATGGTGATTCATCATTTTGTCTTGACTACAATACAAAATTAAAGATCGATAGGGGTAAATATTTTATAAGCGATAAACTCGATTTGCACGGCTATAGTATAGATAATGCTTATTGTAAATTGATAGATTTTATTATCAAAAATTATCAAGCAAGGAATAGGTGCTTATTGGTAATTACGGGGCATGGTAATAGTACAGATAAAATAGACACTATAAAGAATAGCTTAAATAAGTGGTTGAATGACACAAAAGTTCGAAATATGATCTTATACTATCAGCAAGCCATAAAAAAACATGGTGGCAAAGGAGCTTTTTATGTCTTATTAAGAAGAAATAAAGGTTAATTTTAGAGTACCTATTTAGGAGTACCTTTCTTAGAATTCACGTGTTGAAGAATGATTTCTGCTAAACCTTTACTAACTCCAGGCACGTTTTGAATTTCAGCTAGAGAAGCTTTGCTTATATTTTCTACCGAACCAAAATGAGACATGAGTGCCTTCTTTCTTTTACTGCCAACTCCGGATATTTTGCTTAATTGTGAAGCAAAAAATTGTTTATCGCGTTTTTTTCTATGCGAAGTTATTGCAAAACGGTGGGCTTCATTACGCAGCAATTGTAAATAAAGCATAACCTTGCTGTCACTTGCTAGAGTAAATTCTTCTCTGCTCGGCACATAAAATCTCTCATTTCCTGCGTTACGATCATGACCTTTCGCCATACAAGCAAAAGGAACGTTTATATTCAATATTTCCAACACACTCTGCACTATGGAAACATGTCCTGGCCCACCATCTATTAGTAAAAAATCAGGGATTATGTCTTTTATATTGCCAGAGAAACGTCTAGTCAGCACTTCTCTCATCATTTTATAGTCATCACCTGAAATTTCTTCTTTTATAGTAAATTTTTTGTATTCACTTTTTAAAAAACCTTCCTGCCCTGCAACAACCATCACACCAACTTGTTGATTTCCAGATATATGGCTATTATCATAAACCTCGATACGCTTTGGAATATTTGGTAACGAGAAGATCTTGCTAAGCTCTTCGAGCTTTTCTAGGTTATTTCTATAATCAGTAAGCTTCTGCTCTAGGCTATGCTTAGAATTATTGTAAATAAAATTCAACAAATCACGCTCTTTACTATTTTTCGCATACAAAACTTTTATTGATTTTTGAGTAAGAGCATAAAGTGCTTGTTCTATAATTTCCTTATCCTTAATAAAATCGGGAACGTAAATTTGTGCTGGTGGTGTGCTAACTGGATTATACAAATTGACCAAAAAGGTGGATAAAATTTCATCATTTGGATGATCACTACAATTCTCAATGAAGTAAGCATAGTTACCTTTATCTCTGAAAGATAGTACACCAATGCATGCTAAGTCTGCCTCACGTACAACGCTAAAGAAATCTGCATCTTCTTCAAAAGAAAAATCCATTGGCTGCATTTGAATTTGCTGAAGAAATTTCAATCGATCTCTATAGACAGCAGCAAGCTCGTAGTTCATTTCCCTGCTGCACTTTTCCATTATAGAAAATAGCTGTCTTTGCACTTCTTTATTCCTTCCTAGCAGAGTATCTTGTGCTTGTTTTACTGATTTGCAGTAATCATCTTTTGTAATTTTATCTACGCATGGTGCTGAACAGCGCTTAACTTGATACTCAAGACATGGTCTTTTTGTTGAAGAGAAATATTGATCTGAACATACTCTTAAGAGAAAAGCTTTTTGCAATGATAATATAGTGTTCTTAACAGCAGCAGCAGATGGAAAAGGGCCATAGTAATGAAACTCATTCTTCTTAAATTTGCCTCTATATTTCGCTATTCTTGGATAATCATGTTTAGAAATTGTTATATAAGGATAAGATTTTCCATCCTTAAGCAAAATATTATAAGATGGCTTTAACGATTTTATTAATTGTGCTTCAAGAAGCAATGCTTCAATTTCATTCTCAGTGATGAATATTTCAACCTTAATAACCTGTGAGATCATTACTCTAATTCGTTCAGAAAGGTTTTCGAATTGAAGATAGTCGGATAATCTCGACTTTAAGTTTTTTGCTTTACCAATGTATAAAACCTTATTCTTATCTCCAACCATCTTATAAACGCCACAGGATTGTGGAGATGATTTGATTTGTTCCTTATATTGCCTGAGCATTTATCAATTGTTTAACCTGTATAAGGTTAAACTCTGCTACTAAATGAAAGGTAGAAACAACATTTGCAAGCAAAGATAACCTGTTTATTCTAAGCTCATTAGAATCACAGTTAATCTTTACACTGTCCATAAATTGATTGATAAACGGAGCAAAACGAGTAAGTTCATCAAGCGCTGTATTAAAGTCGTTATTTTCTATCGCTTGTTTGATGTTTTTACAAGCAGCTATAGCACAATTTGATAGCGCAATCTCCTCATCTTCAATCAAAAACTTCTTACTGTAAGATGCATTATAAGTAGTGCCATCACTTTTTCTCACTTTGCTCATCATGTTACTGGCTCTTTTATAAGTGCTTAGAACCTGTTCACCTTCTTTTGTACTAAGATAACGATCCAATATCACAGTTTGCTTTTCCGCTTTCAGCAGATCATTAATATCGACTTTATATAGTATTGAATCTACAACATCTTGCCTTATATTTCTATTTTTTAAAATAATCTTGAACCTTTCTAAGCAGAATTTAAATACTAGTTCTGAAATTTGTTTTTCACTTGGCTTATCAACTGGAGTTATATTTTTATTCAATAGAAGCCTTGAACATAAAGATACTGACTTATCTATCAGCAATCTAATTGGAATATGCAAATTATTTTCAAGTATTGTTCTAATTATACCAATTGTCATTCTCCGCAAACCAAACTGATCATACGAACCAGAGATTTTCTCACCTGCTGCAATTAAGCCAACCAAACTATCCATTTTGTCTGCAATAGCTACAGCAATCGCAGTAGGAGATTTAGGGCATTCTTGGTCCGATCCAATTGGCTTATAGTGCTCAGTTATAGCTTCCACTACTTCTTTATCCTCTTGAAAATAAGAAGCGTAGTATCCACTCATTACTCCTTGCAATCCCGGAAATTCTTTCACTATCAACGTTGCAAGATCTGCCTTTGCTAAATATGCAGCACGTTCAACTTTAATTAATGAAGCATGTGGAATAAATATCGCTATATACTTTGAAAGAGCGATAATACGCTTCACTTTTTCTTCTACGCTACCGAGCGAAGCATGAAATGAAATAGAGCTCAATTTTTTGACATAGTAATCTAGGTTTTCCTTCTTGTCTTGAGATATCAAAAACTGGGCATCAGCAAGACGTGCTTCTAATATTCTTTCATGACCTTTGACAACTTCATTATTGTTAACATTTACAACAGTAACAAAATGTGAAATTTTCTGTCCATCACTTAAAGCAAGATACTTTTGCTGCGTATTAATTATACTAAGTATTACTTCCTTCGGTAATTCTGATGATTTTACTTTACCAAATAATACTATTGGCCACTCTATAAGCCCTGCCAATTCATTAAGTAAATAATCATTTTTTTCAAGTTGTAAGTTCTGCTCTTTTGTAAACTTATTAATCTGATCTAGTATAAATTGCTTTCTTTTGTCCGACTGAAGAATGACATTATTTTTTTCTAACAATTCAAAATAGTCTTTGGGTGTTTTAACAGTAAGTGCTGCATCACCCGAAAGAAACCTATGACCATACGTTACGTTGCATGCTGCAACCCCTGCAAAAGATACAGGTATTATTTCGTCATTAAAAATACATAGAATATTTTTAATTGGCCTAACCCATCTCTCTTTTCTTTCACCCCATCTCATGCTCTTTGGCCAAGAAAAGTTTTTTAGCATTTCCTCTAGTTGATTTTTGAGAAACCCGTTGATGTTAAATAAGCAGCTTTCTCTCTTAATGAAGTAAAAATCTTCATCGTTTACTTTGCGAATGAGTAAATCTTCTTCAACTTTGCGATTTTTTCTCAAAAAACCTTCGATAGCACTTTTCGGTGCATTAACTCTTGGTCCTTTAATCTCATTGTTAGAATCTTTTAGCTCCAAAGCACTTATGCCATCAATAAAAAGAGCAATGCGACGTGCAGTCACATAAACTTCTATAGATGCAAATTTCACATTATTTTTACTAAAAGCATTAGTGATATAGCTCTTAACCTGAGCTGCAGATGAATTCTGCATTCTTGATGGAATTTCTTCTGAAAGACATTCAAACAATAATTGTGACAACATATTCTACTTTGCTCTATATAATTCACAGCATTTTTTTGTTAACTCTCTCACTCTACCAATATAGGCTGTACGTTCATTCACACCAAGCACACCTCTTGCATCAAGTAGATTAAGTAGATGGCTCGTTTTAATACATTGGTCATAAGCTGCTATCGGCAATTCTTTTTCAACAAGGAATTTACACAGTTTTTCTGTATCCTCAAACTGCTGTTGTACTACTTTAGTATCATAATAATCAAGTGCCAGGTAAGAAAACTCTCGCTCTCTTTGTTTAAAAATATCTCCATAAGTTGCACCGCCACCGTTCCACATTATGTCGTAAACATTATCTACACCCTGTATGCACATTGCTAAACGCTCTAACCCATATGCTACTTCACCAGGAATTATTCTGCAGTCAATACCTCCCACTTGCTGTATATAAGTAAGTTGTGTTACTTCCATTCCGTTGCATGTAACCTCCCAACCAAGACCGGATGCACCAACACTTGGGTTTTCCCAATCATCTTCAATAAACTTAATATCATATTCTTTTGTCGATACACCAAGAGCTTTTAAGCTATTTAAGTAAACATCTTGCAAATTGCTGCCAGATGGTTTTATTATAACTTGGTATTGATGATGCTGATATAAACGATTAGGGTTGTCGCCATAGCGTCCGTCTGCAGGTCTGATTACTGGTTGTAGATACGCAATTTTTGTTGATTTTTCGTCAATCGCTGACATGATTGTTGCGGGATGTAGTGTTCCAGCTCCAACTTCAGACGTATATGGATGAAGTATAGTACACCCTTCATCTGCCCAAAAATCTTGTAATCCCTTTATTATATCCTGTAGATTCACGCAAACTGTATATCTTTTAAACTGAATACATAAGCAAATAAGTACTATTCTATACTTATTTTTTTAATAGTGCCATGGAAATAGTCACTCAAGGCTATTGAACTTTCTTTTACATACTCAAATATGCTTTTATTTAAAACAATCGCATCATGCATAGTCAGATCGCAGAATATAAATGCAGTCAAGTACAATAAAATCACTGCATAAAACACATGAAAAATCCCTTCAAATGTGATTGATATTGCATTGTTATAACTAAGCTGTATCATACTTATCGGCCATGGTTTTATTACTTCTACAATATTAAAAAATAAATAAGGTATTATAAAGAAAAAGAACAAATGCATAAGATCATTAAACCAAAATGGACATTTAAGTATTGCCTTGCATATACTTAAATAGAATTTACTTGCAATATAATAAATTGACATTATTGCCGGCATCGAAAGCGCAACAGTCATCACCTGTCCTGATGCTATTTGTATTACTATATTCTCATCACTGCTGGCTGAAGGATCTTGAGTATGAAAAATAGATATGCCAACTAATTGCAGCACTAACATAACTATTGCTAGCTTGGTAAAAATGGCAGCTACAACTATGCCTGAATTCGGCATTTTATATAGTATAAAATCACCTCCGTATGTAAGCATTAATATAATGTCGGTAATAAATAATATTAGAAAAGAAGACCAATAATGCTGCCAACCCGGTAAATATCCTACTCCTAAAAAAGAGCTTACTATTTTGGCAGGAAAAACCTTGCCTAGCACCTTACCCAAAAATTGAAAAAAAATCCCCATGTCCTAACTAACACTTGACTTATATTTTTCACAATACTGAATTGTAATGGACTTATCAATACACTTCTTGCATAGAAAAAAGACAAATAGTTAAAAACGATCTAAGTTTAGCAATAACCGTTGCCCCTTCTATCGTCATCCCAGTGCCCAGGGATTGGCTCTTTTTTTCTAGATTCCAAGGACATCTTCAATATTCTTACATCTGATCTCAAACTATGGAATAACACCGTTATACGTACTGGAATATGGGCATCATTCAAGTAGCTGATCTCTATGATGGCATCATCCCAGTACTGGGATCCAGAACAGGTAATAAAAACTGGTCACGCGCTGGCCTGAAGCTTTAACTATAAATATTAAAAAATTTACCAAGCTAGAAAAAGGCAAAAGAATCCCCTAGTAGTGAGTTTTGACCCTATAATAATGTAAATTGGCATTATAATAATGTGCTAACGCTTAAAATAAGCGTGTTTTGGCTGAATGTAGAAAAAATTAAAAAGACATGCAGCCGCTATAATTTTATGTAATCTGCCAATATATACCTGAGTTTTTTACTGAATTTTTGTTGTTAAATCTGCAGAGATTAAAAACAAGGATAAATACTCTTATTGATATGATGAGGAAAGTGGGAAGGTTTGTCAAGTCACTTCAGCCAGCTACCTACTTAGATGTTCCACACTGCTAAGTAGATACCAAATTTTTTGCAACATCAAGTGCAGCATAAGTAAATATTGCACTTGCACCTGCACGTTTAAAACCAATTAAGGACTCATAAATCACTCTGTTATAATCCAGCCAGCCATTATTTGCTGCAGCTTTTATCATTGCGTATTCACCGCTTACTTGGTAAGCAAAAATCGGAAAATTAAACTTTTCACTTGCTGTTTTTATTACATCTAAGTATGGCATACCCGGCTTTATCATAATAAAATCTGCACCTTCATCTATATCCATTTCGATTTCGCAGATTGCTTCACGTGCATTTCTATAATCCATTTGATAACCACTTTTGTCGATGAAATTTGATGATGCGCACGAACCGACAACTTGCCTGAACGGCGCATAGAAGCTAGAACAGTACTTTACTGCATAGGACAATATTGACACATTCTGAAAGTTATTATCATCCAATGTTTTTCTTATTTTTCCTATCCTGCCATCCATCATATCAGAAGGAGCAACTATATCGCATCCTGCTTTTGCTAAAACAAGCGCTTGCTTACATAATGCTGACACAGTTTCATCATTTTCTACATCTATCCCACCGCTTTTTAAAATGCCATCATGACCGTGAGTAGTATATGGATCCAGCGCAACATCTGCAATAATACCAATATCCGGCACCTTCGATTTTACAGCATGAATTGCTCTGCAGATTAAATTGTCAGAATTATATGCTTCCTCAGCATTTTCAGATTTTAGCTTACTATCAACTACCGGAAAAATCGCAACAGCATTAATTCCTAAATCTTTAGCTTTCTGAGCTATGGAAACTAATCCATCTATTGAATAACATTTGATATCAGGTAAGCCAGAAATTGGCTCAATTGTTTCTTCTCTGTCATGAACAAATAGAGGAAAAATCAGATCATTTACTGATAAAGTGCTTTCACTTGTTAAATTACGAACCCACTGACTTGAGCGCCTACGCCTTAACCTTGTATTTGGAAAATTAAACATTAGCTCCCTATTCTACCTTCTTAATCTATTATCATACAGAATAGATATGCTTTTAAAATTAATTACCATAAATTACAACACCTTCTTCGCATACACCTCCAGGTTCTATTTCTGTGCACTTCTGCCAACCAATATCACAATTATTTTTGCATTCACATTCACCAGATGCACAAGGGTTAATGGCCATAATACCAAAAAAATATTTGCCTTTTTCACTTCCTATGCCCCAGCTCCAAATATGGCCTCTACCCATCATTATTCCGCTAGTATTGACAAATAAATCATTGAATTCTATTTCTTTAATTACTTGTTTTATACTATCAGTAATAAATTTATCATAAGATTCAATAAACTGTTCCGGAGAATTTATCCTAACGTGCTCCTCTCCGTACCAATAACAAGGATAATATAGGAGTTTTGAAAATGCTTGAGAATCGTGACTATGCACTGCGTTTTTTAGAGATACTAAAAACTGCTTCATTTCCTGAGCAGAAATACCATGCCAAGATACTCTCTCAGATACATTTTCTTCTTTATAAGCGTGTAAATTAACACTACATATCAAACTAAGTAATAAAAAAATTATTGGTATAAATACTAATTTTACTTTTTTCATACTCAATTAGGTAAATTTCCAGTAAAGAGCAACACTCCTGAAATGAGTACCACCCAAAGCACCGATATTGGCAGAAACACTTTCCAACCAAGGCGCATTAATTGATCATAACGATAGCGAGGTATTGTAGCTCTAATCCAAATAAATACAAACAAAAGTACAACTATCTTCAAAACGAACCAAATCAAACTTGGAATTTTGTAAAATAAACTGAACTCCAACGGAGGATACCATCCTCCTAGAAAGAATATCGTCATCATAGCACTTGCTAGAATCATATTTGCATATTCTCCAAGAAAAAAGAGGGCAAAAGGCATGGATGAATATTCGACGTTATATCCAGAGACAAGCTCTGCTTCAGCTTCTGGCAAGTCAAATGGGTGACGATTAGTTTCTGCAAGCAAAGAAATAAAAAATATTATTCCTATAGGCATTAGTAGTAAATCAACCCAAAATGGCATATTATGTTTCGCTACCACCATCTCTCCGAGATTCAACGTACCAGCTGTAATAACAACTGTAGCAACTATTAGACCTATTGAAACTTCATATGAAATCATTTGAGCAGCCGACCTTATAGCACCAAGAAATGCATAATTAGAATTGCTTGACCAACCCGCAATAATAATACCATACACTCCTAAAGAAGATATAGCTAGCACGTAAAGCACCCCTACATTAATATTTGCTATTACCTTAGGGATTACTATCTGCTGGCCATTTTCTACAATTACTTCAGCACTAAACGGTATAACTGCCCAGGCAATTAGTGCTAAAATAAAGGTGAGCATTGGAGCCATGATGAATAATATGGTATTTGCTCTAAAAGGTATTATCGGCTCTTTAATAAGTAACTTGATTGCATCTGCAAATGGCTGCAATAGCCCAAAAGGTCCAACTACACTTGGGCCGTGTCTCAGTTGAATTGCACCAATAACTTTGCGCTCAAAATATACTAAATATGCAACTGAAAGCAGTAGCGGTACCAAAATAAATAAGATATTAATCAGCGTGTCCATGGAAAGCCTTAGTACAATCTGCCATTATTTTTGAAGCGCGACTTATTGAGTCTGTCATATAAAAATCATACTTTTTTAAAGTGAAAGGGATATTACTTAATTTGATCTCATTACAGGCAATTGATACCCATTTATTTTTTACTACTTGATCAGCATCTCTAAACTGTGGACCAATAGTGTCTAATTTTTTCCTAACATCAAATAAACTATCATATAGCAAGGAAAGACCCAAATATTGGGATAAATTTTTTATAATCAACCAATCTTCCTTTGCTTCACCAGGAGGAAAAACAGCTAAATTTGTTCTCTGTACTCGCCCTTCAGTATTTACATAAGTTGCATATTTTTCTGTGTATGCAGCTCCAGGTAGAATGACATCTGCTATATGCGCTCCCCTATCACCATGGTGGCCTTGATAAATTACAAATGTATTTTCTAATTTTGATGTATCAATTTCATCTGCACCAAGAAGATAAACAACTTCCACCTCGCCACTTTCTGCTTGCTTTAGTATTTGACTAACATCTTTTCCATCTTTTTTAGGAACAAATCCAATATCGAGTCCACCAACTCTTGCTGCAGCCTTATGCAGTACGTTAAAGCCATTCCAGTTATCTCTGATCATGTTAAATTTTTCTGCAATTTTGCCAGTTAGCGCTAAAATTGATTCAGAATCATCTCTTACTAATGCATCTTGACCGATGATGAGCATAGGGTTTGAGGCAACACTCAACAGCTTACAAAATTTATGATTTCCTTTTGCTATTTCGTCTAAGATATTTGGGTTATTGCCTAACCTCTCAACATGGTATAAATACTCAACGTCAGGGCCAATGCTTGCAATAGGAAAATTGCCTTGTAAATATCTCTTTCTCAATCTTGCATTAATGATTGGTGCTTCTATCCTTGGATTCGTATTGATTAGTAAGCATAAATCTGCACTTTCTATACCCTGAATAGTGGTATTGAACACATAAGATCCGCGATTACTTGATATAAGATTTGCACCATCTTGCCTGCAGTCTATATTCCCCGAACCAAGCTTCTGCATCACTTCTTTGAGTAGAAGCATAGACTCACAATCTGCTAAATCACCTGCAATTGCAGCTATTTTGTTTGATTTCGTACTCTTTAGTTTCTTTGCAGCAAAAGCCAATGCTTCATTCCAATCAACTGGAATTAATTTGCCCTCTTTTTTTATATAAGGTCGATCGAGGCGTTGTACTTTGAGTCCATCGTAAGCAAAACGAGTTTTGTCTGATATCCATTCTTCGTTCACTTCTTCATTGAGTCTTGGCAATATTCGCATAACTTCAGGACCACGACAATCAACTCTAATACTGCTTCCTACAGCATCTAGCACATCTATAGTTTCACAATGTGATAGCTCCCATGGACGTGCTGTAAAAGAATAGGGCTTTGAAGTTAAAGCTCCCACCGGGCAAAGATCTATAATATTCCCAGATAATTCAGAGCTAATATGCCTTTTTATGTAAGTACTAATCTCTATATTTTCTCCCCTTCCGATCCCTCCAAGTTCATTTGTACCTGCAACATCAGACAAAAATCTAACACACCGAGTGCAATGAATGCATCTATTCATCGCAGTCTCAATCAGTGGTCCGAAGTGTTTTTTTGGCACAGCCCTCTTATGCTCATCAAGTCTGCTGGTTCCTTTCCCATAAGCCATCGTGATATCTTGCAAATCGCATTCACCACCTTGATCGCAAATTGGGCAATCAAGCGGGTGATTAATTAGCAAAAACTCAAGGACACCTTCACGTGCTTTTTTAACCTTAGGAGTATCAGTGTAGATAACCATCCCTTCCGCAATTGGCATTGCACAAGAAGCTACTGGTTTTGGAGGTCCACCCTCCACTTCAACCAAACACATTCTGCAGTTACCAGCAATTGCTAAACGCTCATGATAACAAAAACGCGGAACTTCAACGCCCACAACTTCACAAGCTTGAATTATAGTGAGCCCATGCTCTACTTCACATTCCTTAGAATTAATAGTAACTTTAACCACAATTATTATACAGCTTCCCACTTTATAGGATTGCCGCTTACCTCATCTTCAACTAGATTGCCGTTATCATATTGAGCAGACATATAATTCATGCGCGAGTCACGATCTATATATCTAACAGGTTTTACCGGTTTATCTTTATACATTTTTTGCTCGGCTTTCTTACGCTGAGTAGGGTTATTTTTACTAGCTGTCTTTGCTTTTCCACCTACTGCCATATAAACTCCTAAAAACTTCTCATTTTATTTTAACACTTAAGTATATAGCGTCAATACTAAATGGCTTTAAAGTTTTAATAGACCATCATTACAATCATCATTTGAACAAAAATACTTTCTTAATGCTGCTCAAGTTCGTAACTTTAGAATCCTCCAAAAAGAAGGTGCAAGTTACTTTTATGATATCATTTTCTACGCCTTGTAAATAGACAATCATGTAGCCGTGAATTAAGCCATAAACCCAATACAAATATCCTTAATCATTAACCTCATAGTATTTTTCAACTAATTTATTGAGCAACCTTACACCGAAACCTACTGCCCCTCTTGGAGAAATATCAGTGCCTTTTTCATGCCAAGCAGCGCCCGCAATGTCTAAATGCGCCCAATAAGTGTCGTTCACAAAACGCTGTAGAAACTGTGCAGCCATTATGCTATCCCCACCAGAACCTGCAGGAGCTATATTTTGCACATCAGCAATCGGTGAATCAATAATTTTGTTATAAGTCTCATTCATAGGAAAGCGCCATAATTTTTCATTTACTTCATTTCCTGCATCAATCAGATGATTTGCTAATTCATCGTTATTTGAAAAAAGACCAGCATATTCATTGTTTCCAAGCGCAACCACTATAGCACCAGTTAAAGTTGCAAGGTCAATCATAAATTTCGGTGCAAATCTATCTTGTGTATACCATAAAGCATCCGCAAGTATTAGTCTTCCCTCTGCATCGGTATTTAATATTTCTATTGTTTGTCCAGACATTGAAGTGACTACATCGCTCGGTCTTTGAGCATTACCATCCACTGCATTTTCTGCAAGCGCAACCACACCAATTGCATTTACTTTTGCTTTTCGTCCAGCTAAAGTACGCATCACTCCAACTACAGTGGCAGAGCCTGCCATGTCATACTTCATTGACTCCATGCCACGCGAAGGCTTGAGTGACACTCCACCAGTATCAAACGTTATACCTTTACCTACAAAAGCTACAGGCTTTTGTTCCTTGGAGGCTCCATTCCATTTGATCACTACTAATTTTGGCTCTTTACTACTTCCTTGTGCTACCCCAAGCAATGCTCCCATTTTTTTCTCTTCCATTTGCTTCTTACCAAGCACTTCGATTTCAAGACCAAGCTTAGTAAGCTCGGTTTTTATGTGATCAGCATAGGATTCTGGATATAAAACATTAGGTGGTTCAGTGGTAAGAGCACGTGCAAGAAATATGCCTTCACCTTCTTGCCTTAAACGTTCAAATGATTTTTCAGCACTACTGAATTGCTCATCTTTCGCTAGCACTGTGATCTCCTCTACTTCTGTAACTTTTTCGTCCTTTTTGGTTTTATACTTATCAAACTTAAAACTACGCAAAAATGCACCATATGCAACATTCGCTGCATTGCCTTCGATTGAGATTGCCACTCGCTTGATTCTTAATCTGCTTAGCTCACAATATATTTTACCACCAATATTTAATCCTTTGCTTTCATCCCATTCATCTCTCTTGCCAAGCCCGGCAACTATAACATTCTTTCCCTCTGATGAAGTAATGGAGAAAAATTCACCAAAGCCTCCATTAAAATCACTAAATCTTTTGATATTATCTATAATTTGCTTGTCTTGTAAAACCTTACCGTTACTTATAAATTCATCATTTTCAAACAAACCTACTACTAGTGTTTCAAAATCAGGTAAGGCTTTAGAAATCGTTATCTTCATCGTTGACATCTCCGTCGCAAATAATTTTAAGCTGCACATAAAACATAGTAAAAACACTAGTAAGATGTTTTTCATATACATTTTAAGTACAATAGCGCTTAAGGTTACTATGAACTCCCCTGATATGCAAGGGTTTTATCTTTTATCAGAAAATTTGTTATACCCACCTAAGGTGATATTAAATGTGTAAGTCTTAATGGCCCGATCATTATAAGTAAATGGTGCTATCAGAAGGCTTGCAAGCCCATTATCAATAAGATCCCCAAGAATAGAATCAGCACAGTTGTCGCAATTATGGTCAGCAAAAAACATTTGTGTTGTGAACTCTGGGAAATCTGGATGTTGAACCAAAAAATTGACGTGTGGAGCCCTATCACCGATCTTACCAGGTGCTATTGTAATAAAATTATAATAGCCAAGGTTATTTACTATAAACCTTCCTGATCCGGGAAAGTTTGGATCAAGCTTATCATCCTCCACATTTTCATCATAATGGTTCACGCCGCGTGAATTCGCGTGCCATATAGAAACTACAGCGTTTTGTATTGGCAAACAGTTTACATCAGTAACTCTACCCACTATGCTTATCAATTCTCCTGTTGCGCTACTTGGGGAACCAGGTTTTCTTCTTAAATTATTTGAAGAGTTAAAGCTTTTTGGTTTTACATCAAGATCATAAATCTCTGGAGTTTCAATACAGTTGAGCAAAATAGGATCAACTGCAAATGATGACAAACCGAATATAGATTGTACTAAAAACGCTAATAAGATATTTTTCACATTCATTTTGTTTATAGTGCTTTTACCAGAATTATAACAATCTTTTTCTTTTATCAAAGATAAGACTTTCTTCGAAGACCTCTTAGAATCATAACTATCCCTTCAGTGTATAAGTTTTTAGATTTTAGTACTACATACACAACTGCATGGACTCCCAATTTAGGAATTGCAAATCAATCCAAACACGCAAGTGTAATATTACCGCCACATGCTGTAGTATTGACACTTACAACCTTTTCTGTAGAAAAACGTTGCAGATAATTAGGACCACCAGCTTTTGGTCCGGTACCTGATAGTCCTCTACCACCAAATGGCTGCATTCCAACTGCTGCACCTATTTGATTGCGATTGATGTATACATTTCCAACTGATATTTTCTTGCTTATTAAATCGATCTGACTTTGTACACGGCTTTGCAAAGAAAACGTAAGTCCATATCCTGTATTGTTTATATCACTTATAACTTCATTTAACTGCGACTTATTAAAACGTATGATATGTAAAATAGGCCCAAACACTTCTTGCTTTAATTGCGAAATTTTTTGTATCTCATAAATGTACGGAGGAAAGAAATAACCATTATAAGAATTTGTATCCATGGGTACCTTGGACAAAAGGTTTGAATCTTCATCCCTTGATATTTTTTCCGTATGTTTAGTGAGCATATCAATAGATGCTTTGTCAATTATTGGACCAATATCTGTGCTCAGTTGTATTGGGTCACCTATCTTTAGTTCTTGAGCTGCATTGCATATCATTTTTATCTGTTTTTCTGCTATATCTTCTTGAATAAATAGCACTCTGAGAGCAGAACAACGTTGACCGCCACTGCGAAATGCAGAAATTAAAACATCCTTAGTTACCTGCTCTAAAAGAGCAGAACTATCAACAATCATAGCATTTAATCCACCAGTCTCAGCGATAAGTGGCACAATAGGACCATCTCTGCTAGCAAGCATTCGATTAATTATTTGAGCAGTTTGTGTTGAACCAGTAAAAGCTACACCGGAAATTCTATTATCTGGTACTAATGTTTTACCTAAATACCAACCATCTCCTGGAATAAGGTGTAGCACATTTTTTGGTATTCCAGCTTCGTGTAGTATCTTAACGGCTTCATAGGCAATAATCGGCGTTTGCTCTGCCGGTTTTGCCAGCACTGCATTACCTGCTGCAAGTGCAGCTGAAACCTGTCCAATGAAGATAGCAAGTGGAAAATTCCACGGTGATATGCATAAGAAAACTCCTCTGCCTTCAAAAAAGATGAAGTTATCTTCACCTGTTGGACCTGGCAATTTTTTCCAGTCATTCAGTTCATTTTTTGCTATCATTGCATAATAGCGCAAAAAGTCGATTGCCTCTCTTACTTCTGCTATTGCATCGGGTAAAATTTTTCCTGCTTCTACAATCAGAATATAAATTAACTCTTTCATCCTTTCCTCAAGCAAATCTGCAGCTTTTTCAAGGCATTTAGCGCGCTCTTCTGCTGAAACATTCTGCCACTTAGTAAAAGCACTATGTGCTATTTTAAGAGCATTTAAAGCCTGAGCACTTGTTGCACTTGACACTTCTCCAATTACATTTTCCAAATGTGCAGGATTCACTACTTCGGTAAATTCCGCACTGTCAAGAAACGACTCTCCATCAATTATTGGACCAACTTGCCATTTCTTTTCACTAAATTCCCTTACATCATTTGCAAATTGTGAAACTGCAATTGAATCGCTAATATCCATTCCTAAGGAGTTTTTTCTTTCCTCTCCAAAAATATCTCGTGGCAACGGAATGCTTGGATGAGGCTCATATTCTAAGCTTTTTACTTTTTCTAATGGATCTGAAACTAATTCTTCAATTTTAACGTCAGAATCATTTACTTGATTGACAAACGAGCTATTAGCTCCATTTTCAAGAAGGCGCCTAATAAGGTATGGCAATAAATCACTATGTTTACCAACTGGTGCATATATACGACAATTGATGCTTGTTGCAAGTTCTGAAATTGCATAATCATACAAACTTTTACCCATTCCATGTAAGCACTGAAACTCAAATCCAGGATGATTTTTATCGGCAAGCTCTATTATAGTAGCAAAAGTATAAGCATTATGAGTTCCAAAACATGGATAAAAGTGATTCTCTTTGCTTAAAAGTTTCTGCGCACAGGCAAGGTAGCATACATCTGTGTGGCTTTTTCTAGTAAACACCGGATAACCAATTAACCCTAATTCTTGTGTGCGCTTGATTTCTGAGTCCCAATACGCTCCTTTTACAAGCCTCACCATAATTTTATGCTTTGATCGAATGGCAACATCTTCAACAAAATCAAGAACAGATAAAGCACGTTTTTGATACGCTTGCACAGCCAAGCCAAGCCCCTCCCACTTAAAAAGTGAATCATCAAGACGCAATTGCTCAAATAAAACTAATGACATCTCAAGTCTTTCTGATTCTTCTGCATCTATACAAAGTGAAATGTTATATTTCTTCGCTTCATGACACAGTTCCAGCAACTTAGCTCTCAGCTCTTCAGCTATATTACCAAATTGGCTAAATTCATAACGTGAGTGCAGTGAAGACAATTTGATTGAAACCCCTTGAGATTTAAAGCAATCATTTATGTCAGCAGATTCACCTATGGCTTTTATTGCATGCATGTATAAATTAAAATACTCTTCCGCATCCTCAACTGTGCAAGCAGATTCACCAAGCATATCAAAAGAGCATAAATACTTACTGTAGTCATCTGATTTCACACTTTCCAATGCTTTTTCTATAGTTTCTCCAACAATAAAATGCTTGCCAAGAATGGATATTGCTTGTTTCACCGCTTTGCGGATTATTGGCTCTCCTAAACTTTTCAATAACCTGGAAATTATGTGATAGAATTTTGAATCCTCTTCATTGTTTCTTAATATACTGCTTCCTATAATTAAACTCCATGTAGAAGCATTAACAAACAATGAAGAGGAACGCCCCAAGTGTTTATTCCATTCCTGGTTGGCAATTTTATCTTTGATCAATTCATCTATTGTGTAATCGTCTGGTATTCTAAGTAATGATTCAGCAAGACACATTAGCGCTACTCCTTCGTCGTTAGAAAGTGAGTACTGTTGTATAAAAGAATCTATAATGCCTAATTTACTACCTCTAATCTTTTCGACAATTTGTTTTGCAATATTGTAAACTATGTTTTTTGAATCAGCCGAAAGTTCTGATTTTTCTACAAGATAACGTACGTGACTTTTTTCATCAGCACGATAAAATGCCTGCAATCGTTTTCGTAATGCGTTAGGTTCTTGTATAGAACTGATCATAATTATCTACAAAACACCCTTTACCATATGTAAGGTAAGATTATATCATAACTTTGCATCGAATAAATTATTATTTAAATAAAGAGCCAGAATCGATTCAAAAAACCTAGTTAATGACTGTGATAGCTCAAAAGGACTGCGCAAGTATATAGCTCAACACTCCACCACTCATCAAGTACTTAACCTCAGTTGCAGTTTGTACACAGCACTTGAGTTGAATGGATTGCTCTGAATCATCCTTTCTTTTAATGATACATTCTAGATTTCCATTTGGTACTACTTCACCTTTTATGCTCACTATCTCACTACCATCAAATATCTTCCTCGTTACTCCATCCTGAAATGCAAGTGGAAGAACACCCATACCGACCAAATTGGACCTATGTATGCGTTCAAAACTTTCTGCAATCACAGCTTTAATTCCCAGCAATGCAGTACCCTTTGCTGCCCAATCCCTACTTGAACCTGTACCATATTCTTTTCCTGCAATGACAACTAATGGAACAGCTTCTCTTTTATATTGCATTGCTGCATCAAAAATTGACATAGTTTCTTGAGAAGGAATATGTTTCGTATAGCCACCTTCAGCGCTCACCATTTTATTTCTTATTCTGATATTAGCAAAGGTTCCACGCATCATTACGTCGTGGTTACCGCGGCGAGATCCATATGAATTGAAATCTTGCGGTTCAACTCCAAGACCTTTCAAATATATGCCTGCAGGACTATTTGAGGCAATATTTCCAGCAGGGGAAATGTGGTCGGTAGTGACGCTATCGCCAAACATCGCTAGTATTTGCGCATTCTTTATATCAACTATGTTGCTTTTATTGTTCTTAGTTGATAAATTATCAAAATAGGGAGGGTTTTGTATGTAAGTGCTTTTCGCGTCCCAATCATAGATCTCACTTTTCTCACACTTTATCTTTTGCCAATGCTCATCACCAGAAAAAACATCCTTATACTTTTGTATGAACATTTCACGCGTCACAACACTTTTAACACAGCTCTCAACTTTATTATTTGTTGGCCATATATCTTTGAGATAAACATCACTTCCATTCTTATCTTTGCATATAGGATCTTTTGTCAGGTCAATTTGTACAGTACCTGCAAGTGCATAAGCAACGACAAGTGGCGGAGATGCTAAGTAATTAGCTTTGACTGAAGGATGAATTCTCCCCTCAAAATTACGATTACCAGATAAAACCGCAGCAACGGTTAAATTTTTGTTTTTAATATCATCCTCTATATCTTTATTGAGCGGACCGGAGTTTCCAATACAAGTTGTGCAGCCATATCCAACTAAATTAAAGCCCAAAGTATTTAGATCTTCTTGTAATCCTGACTTTTCTAAATATTCTGTTACAACTTGTGACCCTGGAGCAAGAGAAGTTTTAACCCAAGGCTTTGATTTTAATCCAAGGTTGACTGCATTACGCGCTACAAGTCCAGCAGCAATCATTACGCTTGGGTTTGAAGTATTAGTGCAGCTTGTTATTGCTGCAATAACTACACTTCCATCTTGGAGTTTATCGCTTTCCTCTGACTCATTAACTGGAAATGATTTAGAAAAAGATTCTGCCACTTGCGAAAGAAAAACCTTATCTTGCGGTCTTTTTGGACCGGCCATTACTGGCTCCACACTCGATAAATTAAGTTCCAGTGTATCAAAGAATGCCAATTCGTCATCGCTACGCCACAGCCCTTGCTCTTTTGCATAGATTTCAACCAATTTAACCAACTCTTTTGGCCTTCCGGTCAAGTTTAAATAATCTAGCGTATTCTGGTCAATTGGAAAGAATCCACAAGTTGCACCATACTCTGGAGCCATATTAGCTATGGTTGCTCTATCTGCCAAAGATAAACAATCTAAGCCATCACCATAAAATTCTACAAATCTGCCAACAACGCCTTTTGCTCTTAGAATATTGGTAATCGTTAGCACTAGGTCAGTTGCGGTTACTCCTTCTGAAAGTCTTCCAATTAATTTAAATCCTACTACCTCTGGAATCACCATACTAATTGGTTGACCAAGCATCACAGATTCAGCTTCTATTCCACCAACGCCCCAACCAAGAACCGATAAACCATTCACCATAGTAGTGTGACTATCCGTACCAATTAAGGTATCTGGATATACAACTCCGTTATCGTTACATACAACTTGCGCTAAATACTCAAGATTCACTTGGTGGCAAATTCCAGTACCTGGTGGTACTACTCTAAAATTTGTGAAGGACGATTCTCCCCATTTTAAGAATTGATATCTCTCCAAATTTCTTTTCACTTCCAATTCAACGTTTTTACCAAATGCGGAAGTGCTCCCATAACTATCCACTTGAACAGAGTGGTCGATCACAAGATCAACAGGTACAGATGGATTTATTTTGCTTGGGTTGCCCCCGTTTTTCTTCACATAATTACGCATTGAAGCTAAGTCAACAATAGCAGGAACTCCCGTGAAATCCTGCATCAACACCCTTGCTGGTTTGTAGCTAATTTCGTGATTAATGTGTTTCTTGACGCAATTTGCTAATATCTTTATGTCATCTAATTTAACGCTTACTCCATCTTCGTTGCGCAATAAATTTTCAAGCAATACCTTGAGTGAACAAGGCAATTTAGTTACATCTGTCCCTAAAAATTTACTAGCAGTGCTAAGGCTAAAGTATTTGTATGACTTTCCGTCAATGTTTAAAGTTGTTTTTGCGTTTAAAGAATTATTCATCGTGTGTAACCATTTTTAAGTGAAAAATCAACTAATGATGTCATTCCAGTGCATGACACACAACTGTACGAACGTCCCGTGTTGCAGTAGAGTAAGCATAACTACCAATGTCATCCCAGTGCCCAGACACTGGGATCCAGAAAATTTGATTGCAAATAAGCACGCTATACAACACTTTTGATGAAATTGAACAACGAAACTGGATCCACAACTGTACGAACGTTGTGATTTGAGAATAATCTCCGCCAGGAAGGGTGTCATCCCAGTGCTTTGGCACTGAGATCCAGAAAACTTAATTTTAAATAAGTACACCAGATAGCTGTATAATAAGAACTGGATTCCAGTGTCACGCACTGGAATGACATCATTTATTATGCAACATCGTGCCACATTGCAACATTCGTACAGTTGTGAACTAGATCCCAGTGTCACGCACTGGGATGACAAGAATAATTTGCACCTGGATGACAAGGATGAAGTACATTTGGATGACAACTGGATATATAGATCACATTCAAAATTATTATGCATATTCTGCTTCATTTCAGATATTTCCTTCTTTGGTACCTCAGTAGCACAGCTATTTTTAGCTATATTACACTGTATTAGTTAAATTTGGAATTACTAGCGCTACTTTTTTGTTGTTGACTTTGCTGCTGATACATAGTTTCAAAATCTATAGGATCTAGCATAAGTGGAGGAAACCCACCACTACTTGTAGCTCTTGCAATTATCTCTCTTGCAAAAGGGAAAAGAAAAGTAGGTCCACCAATAAATAAAGCTTGTCTCACCTCTTCTTCACTTAGCTTTGTAAAGTTTTCTATTGAAAAAATACCGCAATACTTTACCTCGCAAATGAAAGCTATATCATTTTTTACATCTTCATCTTTTACCGTTGCTTTGGCTTCTATATGCAAAGTAATTTCATGAAAAGGCTTTTCTTCACTTATTCCTTTTTTATTTTCTGTTCCTTCTAATTTTGCTGAATTAATATTAACCATTACATTAATATCAGGAGCTTTACTAGAAGGAAGGAATGGCGAATTTGGATTCTCAAACGAAAAATCTTTGACATACTGACCATGAATTTTCATTTTGTGTTGTGACATTTCTTACGTCTCCTTTAATTAAGTTGAGATGTTTAATACTTTCTTATATAATATATCCATTTACAAATGAATAGTAAACCTAACTATAAGTTAATATGAAAAACATATTTTTATCAATAATTAATAATATTTAGATATCTTATGTATCAAGGGGTTCAGTTACCATGATAGAGCTTGTAATATACGCTTTACTAGCGGCGTTTATTTTTTCACGCTTATATAATTCTTTAGGAAGATCATCCAGTCTCAATCTAAAAAAGCTAACAGGTGTATTAGATGTAAGTCAAAGTAAAGAGGATGTGGTAGAAAATATCGAAGATTATACTTATAGCAATGACAAAAGTTCAATAGAAGCTACTTATGAACAAATATTACAAAAAAACAGAGAGTTCTCTATTTTCAATTTTATAGAAGGTTCAAGCATAGCTTTTGAATTAATAATTAAATATTTTAACCAAGGAAATTTACCTCAATTAAAATCCCTTCTGGACAAAGATTTGTATAACAGCTTTGTGGACAAAATTAAACATCGTAAAGAGATACACGAGTCTATAATTGTTTCTATTGTTTTACAAAAAATCTTAGAAATAAGGCTAGTAAAAAACGTAGTATTTATTGCAGTATACTTCCTTTCAGAGCAAATTAATTTTGTTAAGAATAATAAAGGAGAAATCATATCAGGTAGTATGTCCACTATTAACAAAGTTGAGGATGTATGGCAATTCAAAAAAAATATTAATTCATCAGATCCAACTTGGTTGCTTGTTTCTATTAACTACAAAAAGACAAGTATTGATAAAAATTTAACAACAAACGATAAGTAAGGTTGTTGCACTGATGGAGAGCAAGCTACGCGAAATAGTACTTGATACTGAAACTACAGGTCTTGACACTGAATCTGGCCATCGAATTATTGAGATAGGATGTGTGGAACTAATTAATCGTATTCCAACAGGTAAAACATTTCATCGATATCTTAATCCAGAAAGAGACATACCTTACCACTCATTTAAGATTCATGGTATTAGTGAGGAGTTTTTGGAAGATAAACCACTATTTTCAGATGTTGCACTTGAATTTCTTGACTTCATATCTAATGACATTTTGGTAATTCATAATGCTGAGTTCGATGTTAAGTTTCTTAATATGGAGTTAAGTAAGTTAAATGCTGGATTAATTTCCTCAGATAGAGTGCTAGATACATTGCCACTTGCAAGAAAAAAGTTTGTAGGATCACCTGCTTCCTTAAATGCATTATGCAAGCGTTTTGATATATCGCTAGAAGGTAGAGAGTTGCACGGAGCATTAGTTGATGCTCAATTGCTTGCAAAGGTCTATGTTGAACTTACAGGAGGATTGCAAACCTTTTTATTTAACAGTGAATGTGATCAGAGCAATAACTCCACGTTTATTCAGCATAAAGTGCGTAATTTAGCTCGCAGAGAACACTCACCAAGTAGTAAAGAAATTGATGAGCATAAGAAACTGTTAGACAAAATTAATAGTCCACTTTGGAAGGAATATATTGAGTCAATCAACTAATCAATATATAATTTAATTTTTTGGGAACGCTTTAATGATAAAGTCTATAAGGTTATTATCTAGTTTATTGATAGCATTAGCAGCCATTTTTCTTGGTTATTGTTATTTCACTAAAAAGGGTATATTTGCTCCAGCTGTGGTTCAAAACGTAGAAGTCAAGGTAGGTGGGGATTTTTCTTTGATTAATCAGGATGGACAAATAGTACGCAGTGGTGATTTTAAAGATAAGTATATGATGATTTTTTTCGGGTTTTCCTCATGTAAAAAAATTTGTCCTATGAATCTTGGAATAATTTCAGAAACACTTGCAAAATTAGATGAGAAAACTAACAACAAATTACAAACATTGTTTATTACAGTCGATCCTGAGCGCGATAACATAGAAAGGCTTAAAGAATTTCAGCAGCAATTTGACCATAGAATACAAATGCTAACTGGTGAAAGACAGAAAATAGATGAAGTAGTTGCAAAGTATAAAGTATATGCAAGCAAAGTAGGTGGAGAAGAGGAAATTAACCATTCTTCAATAATATACCTTATTGGCCCTGAAGGAAAATATGTCACACACTTTGTAGCTGATTTAAATTCAGATGAAAGTCAATCTGATAAGATTTTGGCTGAAGTAAGAAAATATGTAAGCTGAACTAAAGGGCTATTCGCCTACTTTAAGTTTATGTTAATGGCTATTCTGTTTAAATCGAGTTGTTTTTTCTAATTTTTTCTAGCATCAACTCAGCAGCTTTTTGTTCAGCAATTTTCTTACTAGGAGCGCATGCAGAAACTTTGTCATAACTCTCTATGCAAACTGATATAGTAAATTCAGGATTGTGTGCTGGTCCAGTTTGTTTTACAAGCTCATACTTTGGTAAAGGTAATTTATTTCTCTGAGTCCATTCTTGCAGTGAAGTTTTAGAATCTTGAGGAGGATCGAGGATGTCCTTAGCTAGCTTTTCCCAATGTCGGATAATAAATTTCTCAACACTCTCAAGTCCGCCGTCAATATAAATTGCACCTATTAGTGCTTCAAGCGAATTTTCTAAATTTTTTAAGTTACATTTTCCTCCGTTACAACGTTCACTATTATTCATGATAATAAAGTTACCTAACTCTATTTCTTTAGCAACATTAGCAATGGTACTGCCACAAACTAAATCCGTTTTTCTTTTTGCCAATGCTCCTTCTTTTTCTTCAGGAAACATTTTAAACAGCATAACAGATACAACCATATTCAAAACACTATCGCCCAAAAACTCTAGCCTTTCGTAGCTTACAACCTGGTCTTCGCTATTTCTCTTATTTACGCTTGGGTGGGTTAATGCCTCTTCTAATATTGCATAATCTGTAAATTTATAATTAATAACTTTAGATATTGTATCGTTCAAAACTCTCATATTAATCATTCAATAGAAAAGCACTTTCTACCACCTTTATACCAGAGAATTAGTTTTATTTTATTAAAATAATACCACCACTTCCAAAATTAATGTATACAACCCACCGCTTCAGTAACGTTACTAAATCCATCCCTTCTTACTAGTTCCGCAAGCTCCAGGTTAATTTTGTTCACAACTTGATGCCCCTGGTATACAAGAGCAGTGTATAGCTGGACTAAAGAAGCTCCTGCCTTTATTTTTTCATATGCATCAACACCACTTGAAACTCCCCCACATCCTATCAATAAAATTCTGCTCTTAGTAAGCTTGTACATATCACTCAATAACTCGGTTGAAAGTTGAAACAATGGTCTACCACTCAACCCACCGCTCTCATTATAGTAAAAATCTCGACTTATCGTAGTGTTGCTTACTATTAAGCCGTCAATCTTATATTCTAGTGTAAGCTCAGCGATATTTTCTTTTGTTTGCTGGTCTATATCTGGAGAAATTTTTAATATTATCGGTATGGATTCAGAACTATCGATTGATCTCCGGGTTAGAGTGATAGATTTCAACAATTCAGATAATTCTTGTTTATTGTGCAAATCGCGTAAGTTAGGTGTGTTTGGGGATGAGATGTTCAGTACTATATAATCGCTCTTTCCATATACTATCTTTATTAAGTCAACATAATCGCTTATTTGATCCTTTGATGTACTGTTTTTTCCTATGTTGATGCCAAAAATACAATCATCAAGCTTAGTTTCACTTATCTGTTTAAGAAAATAGTCTACCCCTTTATTATTGAATCCCAATCTATTAATTATTCCTTCATCTTTAATTAACCGAAAAATTCTCGGTTTTTTGTTTCCATATTGGGGATGTTTAGTTACAGTACCAGCCTCAATAAATCCAAAACCAAATGAGAGCATCGGCTTTACAACTTCCGCATTTTTATCAAAACCTGCAGCAAGACCTACAGGACTCCTAAGTTTATTACCAAAAAAGTTTACATTTAAAGACTTCGGTAGCTCTATAGGTTTCCTACAGGGCATCTTTTTTAACGCTGTGATTACCAAGGAGTGAGCAATTTCAGGCGGCAGTAAAAACAATAAATTACGTAATATCATTTTGTAAAACACTTTGCTTATTTTTAGTTTATTTTTTACCATGCAACAAGAATAACTTAGAAAGCTTGAGGTTTATCGAGATAGTAAGTATATAGTTTCTATGAGCAAAAACTAATTTTTCTGAAGGGAAACTACAACTTGATCAGTATTTTTATCTAATAATTCGAGATAGCCAAATTTGTTAATTTGAGATTTTATTAGTATAGGAATCTTATTCCGATTTAAATAAAATCCCTGTTTTGATTGTTTATTAATCCGTAACCTTACATCCCCATTTTTCCAAGCAAGCATCTTATTTATTCCAGATTTTTCTTTACAATTATCTTCATTTATAAATCCTAAGTATTCATCTTCTGAAGAATATATCGCAATCTTGCATATTCTATATCCCACCCAATTCCCTAGATATGGATCAGTATCATCTTTTTCGTAAAGCTCGAACTCTCCTTTGATATATTCCCATGGAGCTCTTGCATCACCTATTTTTTTTAGAAAGAGTACATCCTGATCAAAGTTTATAATGGTCCTTGTATGAAATGTTGTTAAGCTTGTGTCGAATAATAATTGTTCTGTGATGCTAAAATTCTCTTTATCCTTCTGCATATTTTGAAATGATACGATTATCACATCTGCTCCAACTTCTCTTCCATAATTAACATACTGACTAGCACGTCCATGTTTGGCTGTGAACGATGACTTACCTATTAACAGAAAGTCATTAAATAATGCATTATATATAGTCTGTGCACTGTAAGCTGTACCAACGTAAACCGGTTGTTTGTTAGATGCAGGATACTTTTCTGGTGCAAGATGAGTATAAGAGCTCTTTAATAAGTAGTGGAAAGTGCAACTGGTAAGCAAGAAGGACAAACTAATCAATAATAAAACTTTCGTTAGTCTTTTTGGCATTTTACTGCTTATATTTTGAATATAGTATCTTATTTTTTTTAATATTTCATTAAAAGCCACACCTCTTGCCAAAACCTCAGAAGAAAAAACGATTTAACTAAAGTAAGAGGCCGGGACCGGAATTGAACCGGTATAAAAGGATTTGCAGTCCTCCGCATAAGCCATTCTGCCACCCAGCCATTTTTTTATGCGTAGATATTAATTATACCTTTTAGCATAGATAAAGCATCCTCTTTTTTTCTCTGAAAAGTGTTGCGCCCGATAATTGAACCATTACCACCGCCTTGCTTAATTTCTTTTACCTCACTACTTATATCACCCACTGACTTTGACTCACCACCAGAGAAAACTACTATTCTTTTTCCTGCAAAGCAAGACTTTTTAATATATTCAATTCTTTTAGATAATGATTCAATATTTTCTATTTTTTCTCTTTCCAGATGGTTGGTTGGAAGTTTTACTTTTATTATGTTGGCACCAAGCAAAGCCGCTATATGCGCAGCATAAGCAATTACATCAACTGCTGTTTCACCTTCTTTGGAAATCCCTTCACCACGTGGATAAGACCATAGCACCACAGCAAGTCCGAAGGACTTAGCCTCAGCTATAATTTCGCGAGCTTCTTCCATCATATCAAAACATTTAGCAGAACCAGGATATATAGTAAACCCAACAGCCGTACAGCCTAAACGCAGTGCATCTTTTACAGAAGCAGTTATTGCTTGATCAGAAGTTAAGCTTTTTGAGTGTAAGGAGTTGGCACTATTAAGCTTCAAAATAAGTGGAAGCATTCCAGCATATGTTGAAGCACCAGCTTCAATCATACCAAGCGGAGCAGCATATGCACTTACTCCTGAATCAACTGCAAGTTGAAAATGATAATGTGGATCGTAAGCATCAGGGTTAACTTCAAAGCTTTTTATTGGTCCATGCTCAAATCCTTGATCTACAGGGAGGATTACTAACTTGCCAGTACCGCCGAGTTTTCCATGCATGAGAATACGAGTAAGATTTGCTTTTACCCCAGGATTTTCACTTTCGTAGTAACTTAGGATTTGTTTTACTTCTTCACTCATTAATATCTTCAAATTTACTTAAAGTGTAGCAAAAATCATAATTGGAGCAAAGATATTTTTATAATCTTGCTCCAACACCTACACCTATATTTAAAGGTGTAACTTTAGGATCAGTGGTATGCTGTTGTGGTTTTTCTTGAATCAAATCTTCAAAATACATTTTGACAATAGGAAGAACGAGCGGCATAAGTACTAATTTGTAGTCATACCATGCAAATTTTTCCTTATAACTAAATTTTGCATCTTCTTCGTATAAACGCTGAATGCAGTGTTCACTATACAGTTCCGAGGCTTTTATAAAAGTCCTAAGTAAAGCAATAAGTAATAAGTCTAATGCTAAATTAACTATTAGCATCGTTCCATGTTGAGTAGGCCAGCCCTTTTATGCAACTTCCGATATTAAGCTGCACACAGCAAACACTGCTGCAATGCACATCACATAATTATCAGCAGCAATAAGTAGATTGTATCTACGATTTAACCTATCCAGATTTTCTTCTTGTAGACCTCTTTGTTTACTTGCTGCATAAATAATACTACAAAAGGATATAATGAATAACCATGGCCAAATGCATAAAATTTATAAGCAACATTTTGTACCTTACCACTACTCGCAAGCTGTGATAAGCAATATTTGACTTTATGCGATGGCTTAAGTATCAAATCTGCTAATACATAAAATAAAGCCACTCTAATTATAGCCTGCCCTCTACGCGATAGGATCTTATTGATTTTTTCTTGTTTTTCCCCTACTCCTTCTGGTGAAATTGTGTGCATAGAAAAAATTCTTCCTGCTTTTAAAGCATTAAGATATTGCTCTAGCCTATTTTTATCTGCACTAAGTTTTTTAAACTTTTCTTCAGCTGTTTTTTTCTCTTTCTCTCCTACTACTTTATCAGGGTGACATTTTAATGAAGCTTTTCTAAAACGCCGTTCAACTAACTTGAGTATATCATCAAACTCTTGGCTTATTACTTCTTCCGCTTTTATTCCCAGTCTTGAAAATAAATTTTGTAAACTTTGATCACTGTAGTATTGATTTCTTGTTAGACTTGCCACTATAGCCTCATTAAAAAAGGCAAGTATACTGTAAGTTTAATGTTAAAACAAGAATTTTAAGTTATATCAAAAGCAATTCCTTGTTTACCAATATAAATCCTTAGTTTCTTTCCTTTAATCAGTCGACGATTCAATATTTCTTCAGCTAAGTAACTTTTTATTTCTTTTTCAATTAGTCTCTCTATCGGGCGTGCTCCCATTTCTTTGCTATAACCTATTCGTGCAAGATAAGATTTTACTTCTTCTTCCACTGAGCAGCTTATGCCCTTTTGCACAAGTTGTTTTTTCAATTCCTGAATAAATTTATCCACAATGTGCAAAATGACATCCGTATCCAAATCAGAAAAGGAAATAACTGCATCAAGACGATTACGAAATTCAGGGCTAAAAACCCGTTCCATTGCTTTTTCGCTGTCACTAATGTTAAAGTTTTTATACCCAAAGCCAATAGAACTTTTGTTACGTTCAAATGCCCCTGCATTGGTTGTCATAATTAAAATCGTATTGGAAAAATTAACCTTACGTCCGTAAGTGTCTGTAACACATCCATAATCCATGATTTGTAGTAATATATTATAAATATCACTATGAGCTTTCTCAATTTCATCAAGAAGTACTACGCTATATTGATTATTAGATACAGATTCTGTAAGCAATCCGCCTTGGTCGTAACCCACATATCCAGGAGGGGAACCAATCATTCTAGATATTGTGTGAGGTTCCATATACTCAGACATATCAAACCGAATAAGGTTCATACCCATATTTTGTGCTAGTTGCTTCGCAAGCTCAGTCTTACCTACACCAGTTGGCCCTGCAAAAAGATACTTTGCCAAGGGTTTATTGTAACTTCTCAGACCAGATTTAGCAATTTTAATAGAATTAACGAGAAACTCTATCGCTTGCTCTTGACCAAAAATGGCCCTATTGAGATTTTCTTTCAAAGATTTTACTCTTTGCATATCATCAAACCCGCAAGGTACGTTTGTAATCCTAGCGATAGTACTCTTAATGTCTCTACTGTTTATAATTTTTCGCCTGCTTTTTTGTAACTTACAATATGCCCCTGCTTCATCTATAACATCAACTGCTTTATCAGGTAATATTCGCCCAGTAATATACTTGTGTGAAAGTTCAGCTGCAGATTTAATGGCATGTTTCGTGTAATATACTCCATGATACCTTTCATAGTAATGCTTTATACCATCTAGTATCTTTACTGTATCATTAATAGAAGACTCTTTTACATTAATTTTTTGAAACCTCCTCGCTAATGCTTTATCCTTTTCAAAGCTATTGCTATATTCTCTATATGTAGTTGCACCTATACAACGCAACGCACCTCTTGCAAGTGCAGGTTTGAGCAGATTGCCAGCATCAAGAAAGCTGCCACTTGTTGAACCCGCTCCAATAATAGTGTGTATTTCATCAATGAAAAGAATAGCGCCAGGTTTTGCCTCAATTACTTTTATTATAGATTTTATTCTCTCTTCGAAGTCACCTCTATAGCGTGTTCCTGCAAGAAGTGATCCTAAATCCAAAGCATAAATTATGCTGGATCTCAGTGCACTCGGAACACTACCTTCAATAATTTTCAATACCAAGCCTTCAACTATTGTTGTTTTACCAACACCTGGTTCTCCGACATATAAAGGGTTATTTTTTCTGCGTCTTAGTAAGATTTCTATAGTGCGATTTAATTCATAATCACGACCAATGACATAATCTATTTTTTTGCTTCTTGCATAATCATTTAAATTTCTACAATAACTTTGTAGAACTTCTTCATCTTTTAATAATTCACCTTTATTTGCTACAGTAGAGATATCGTTATTCTTATCAAGTTTTATCTTGCGATTAGTTACATATTCTTCTATATCACCTGAATATTTTATATTGGATATGTTATAAATCAAATTAGAATCCTTTGCATTCTGTTTGCGTAATAGCTCTTCAATGTATAAATCTTGCTCAGACAGAATCTCTAATAGAATACTTGCTCCATTTATTTCTTTTCTTCCCAGACGATGAGCTCGTATCATGGCTTTATGTATTATGCGTTGAAATAGCACATCAGGCTCAACTTTATTGACAGTTAATTCGGAGTTGTCTTGTAAAAAACCTTTTGTATTATTACCACGACCATTCCTTAATATAATATTATCTATATTTATGATTTCACCAGCTCTGATGTTACATCTTGATAAAACATAATTTACATCCACATCTTTGGTTAATGCTAGCAACAAATGTTCCACTTTTGCATATTTAAGCTTACAATCAGAAGCAATCTGTAACGCTCTATTTAAACTTGCCTCTAAATTTTTAGAAATCATCTATTCTCTTTAAAAGTGTAAATTTATATATAATTAGTAGCACACAATTATTAAAAAAACTGAAATCTAGCAGCTCGTTGTAGCCAAATTGAATTAAGCTACAGATTATAGTCCACACAACCTAACATTATACCGTTGTGATAATCTCAAAACGTTATAAGCAGCAGAATGAAGATTATCAAATTGTAGGTAAATCTAATTTGGGCTAGCTATATATTCTTTCTACCATCCTCCAATCACTTCACTTTGCAGCAAGTTTACTGGAGCTTTTAAAGAATAGAAGAATAGTTAAGTACATTAATACGCTTTTTCTAGTACTCCGCTTTTCTTCTTAAATACATTGATCTTTTTTCTACCGTATTTAGCCTTTAACGTACTTGGCCTTTTAAAGATCTTTTTGCTGTTACGTTTTTGAGATTGCATACTACAATCAAAATTTGGCTCTCCTTCTTTATCTGCTAGTGCAGGCAGTCTTCTCTTATCTTGAGGTGTAACAAAAGATAATGCAAATCCTTCAGCTCCCGCACGTGCAGTTCTACCTATACGATGAACATAATCAGCTTGCGATTGTGGTACATCATAATTGATAACATGTTGAATGTGCGGAATATCAAGGCCGCGAGAAGCAACATCTGTTGCAACCATGATTTGATTGCGGCCACGACGAAAAGAATTAATGACTCTTTCACGCTTGTGCTGCCTTAAATCACCATGAATTGCCAAAGCGCTATAGTCATCTTTGTGCAATTTGTCAGCCAGCTGATCCGCTCCTCGCTTTGTTTTGACAAAAATAATGATCGATCCTTTGCGCTGACATAATTGTGTAACAAGTTTTCCATATTTTTCTGATTCTGATGCATAAACAACTTCTTGCTTAATTTTTACAGAAGTTGTAGCCTGGCAATCAACAGAAACACGCTCTGGTTGATTAAGATATTTTTCAGTAAGTTTTACTATTTCTCCAGGAAGAGTTGCAGAAAACATAAGAGTTTGCCTTATTTTAGGCAAATGCTTCATAATTTCTTCAATCTGAATTCCAAAGCCCATATCAAACATACGATCCGTCTCATCAAGCACAAGAATACTAACATTCCGAGTAACTAAAGTTTTACGCTCAATATGGTCTATAATACGACCAGGAGTACCTATTATGATTTGTGGTTTTTTCTGAATCTGATTTAGCTGCCTAAAAATAGGCTCACCTCCAATCAACAAAGCGACTCTTAGTACAGAATTTTGAGATAAGAGTTTTCTTATCTCATTTGTTACCTGATGAGCAAGCTCTCTGGTTGGCACGATGACTAAAGCTGAACCAATGCTTGGCTCATTCAGCAATTTAGCAATCAATGGAATAGCAAATGCTAAAGTCTTTCCAGTGCCCGTTTGAGCAGACCCAAGAATATCTTTACCTTGGAGAGCTAAAGGAATCGATTGTATTTGAATTGGAGTCGGGACAAAAAGATTATTTTTATCTAAAGCTTGTATAAGAGAAGCTGGAAGCCCCATTTCATGAAAATTATTCACAATACATTACCCTATTAAAAAGCTTCACGATAGACTAATCTTCCAATCTTAAATTTATTGCAGATTTTTTATCTTCTCCGTTCCTACCACGCTCCTCTTTAAGCTCATAACTTACTCTTTCCCCTTTCATTCCTCTCTTTTTATCCTCTCCGTGAAGTGAATCAGGTTTTATTCCTGAACGTTCTAATGTACTAACATGTACAAAAACGTCCTCACCTTTACCTTCTGGCTTGATGAAACCATAGCCTTTTTCAACATTAAACCATTTTATATTACCAAATTCCATATGGATAACTCCTAAACTACTAACTAATATTATTAATGTGATGAAAAACTTTGAAATTACGATTTAGAATGCCTTAAGCTTAGTTATTGCAACTAAACTTCTATACTCCATAGTCTATTCTTAACATTACATAGTAATATAGTACACAATTATTGTACTTAATGCAACTAAAATTTTTAATCACTAAGTGAACCTGCTACTGTCATTTCGCTAACTTTAATCGTTGGTGAATTAAACTGCCCACAGAAAGTTAGGTCATTTGCAACAACTAAATTGCTAAACATATTTTTCAAATTGTCGGCAACAGTAATCTCGTGTATTGGATACGTTATTTTACCATTTTCTATAAAAAATCCGCATGCACCTTGACTATAATCGCCATTGATTAAATTAACACCAAAACCAAATAAATCAGTTACATATATTCCTTCTTTTACTTCCTCAATTAATTCCTGAAACGATCTATTACCATTTTTGAAATAGAAATTACTAGCTGAAGGAATAATTGCAGCATTACTTGCACGAGTTGCATTTGCGGTCGTTTCCAAGTTTAATTTCCTAGCCGAATATAGATCTAAAATCCAGTTTTGCAGTACTCCATTTTTTACAAATTCATTTCTTCTGCTCATTATTCCTTCCCCGTCAAACGGTCTTGATGTTATACCCCTTGGTAACAATGGGTCATCAATAATGCTAATCTCAGTATTAAAAATTTGAGTATTTAAACTATTTCTCAAAAAAGAGCTATTATTTACAATATTGCTACCATTTATGGCAGAAGCAAAGCTCTTTACTAGCTCCTTTGCTGCTCTTTTTTCAAAAACAACCGGAAATTTGCCTGTCCTGATTGTACATGAACCCAATTGATCTATTGCTCTTTTTGCTGCTTCTTTCCCTATTGACTCCGGTGTTTTTAAATCACTGAAGTTGCATGCTACATCGTAATCGTAGCCTATTTTCATTTCACTCTTTTCTCCAGCAACAACAGAAACCTGATTAACAAAAGTTGACTTACTAAATGAACCAACAAAACCAGAAACGGTTGATAATACTGTATTTACTGAAGTATGTGAAGATGAAGCTCCTTCGGAATTAATAATATTTTTATGTGCAAGAGCTGAATTTTCTGTAGATTCAGTAATTTCTTTTAATTTATCAATTGTTACAACATTATTATCTGAGATATTTAAATCTGCAGAAGAGATATAATTACTGCCATCTACAGCAAAACTAATATAAGGATCTTCCTGGGCATTCTTTGCCATTTCCACCACTTGGCTCACTGCACTACTAAGATTATTCAAATCGTTTGTGGAAATATACGCAGCTTTGTTCTTACCTGCTATAGCTCTAATTCCGACAGTACAGTTTTTAGATTGTGATATTTGTTCAATTTTTGATAGACGCTGAGAAACCGAGGTCTTATTAGTTTCATATATTGTAACTTCTGCGTCTTGATTCTGCTTTTTTATTAGTTTAGTGATATCTGCTGCAATATTTAATATATTCATTTTTCATTCCTTGAGTTTCTATAAAGATTCTGCACCACCTATAACTTCAATCAAATCAGTTGTAATTGCTGCTTGACGAGAACGATTATAAAGTAATGCTAGTTTATTTAGCATTTCTTTTGTATTTCTGTTTGCTGATTCCATAGCAACCATCCTAGCACTATTTTCACTTGCTGCACTTTCAAGTAAAGCAGAATAAAGAGCAGCTGTAACATAATCTTGAGTCAAAGATTTTAAAATAAACTCAATATTTTGTGGTTCATACTCATAGCTGTAATCTGTTAGAGGACTAACTATAGAATTATCAATTAATAATGAGTCTTTACTCCATGGTTTTATCGTTTCTAATATTGGCTTTTGCATGAAGGTATTATAGAATTTACTGTAAAAAACCTTAACTTTATTGTATTTACTTAGATCTATATCACTAACCAAGGCTTCCACACGCTTTAGTGTGATTCCCTTACTATTTTCAACCTTCAAGATATTTTTAGAATTAAATCTATTTTTGCCTGTCTCAAAAGCTTTCTTACCAAAAAAAACAATGTCTACTTTCTTATCATTTGCAATTAATTTGTTTATATGCTCCTGACTGAATTTAACAACAGAGGAGTTAAAGCTGCCACATAAACCACGATCAGATGCAATAATAAATACTAGGAAAGAATCTTCATTATTGATATTTAGAATTCTTGCTAGTAACTCTTGATCCGCTGATAGCGCTAGTGAAGAAATAATGCTATGCAGCTTAGATATATGCAACTTTGAATTTGATAATTTCTTTTGGCTTTGTAATAATTTTGCTGCAGAAACCATTTGCATTATTTTCGTGGTTTTCTGCACAGACTTAATATTTTTAATTCTTAAGGATAATTCCTTTAAGCTCTTCATTTTGTATATAATTCTAATTTATTAAAATATATAACTGGTAATGTCTAAAAACAAGTTTTTTTGACATTGGAGTCAAACCTAACTAAGAAACTCACAGATTTACTGTTTTGAGATAAAGATTATATTAAAGCAATCTCGATGTAAAAGTATCACACCTTATGGAATCTTATAATATAAGGTAAATACAATTAAGACTATTGCAACTTGAGCACTTATAATCCCATTGCTTTAGCTCTTTATTACAATCAGCACATTTCCAACCTGGATCAGGCACAGCTTCTGAGTCCATCTTGTTTAGCCAGTAAATTGCTTGATCATACTCTTGTAGCATAATCTTGAGCTGTACCATAACAAGGTAGATTGATATGTAATGAGCTTTTTTCATAGCAATATCTAAATGCTGACTTGCAAGATCATATTTCCCTAAGCTAATTGAAGACAAAGCAAGCAAGCAATAACTAAAATAATAATCAGGGCGTAAGTTATATAGTCTTTCAGCGCCTTTATTATTTAACTTGATATACATTCTAGCTGATTGAGGAGTAGGATTTACTCTATACTCTTCCTCTAATACTGTGGAAGCTTTTCTGATTTTTTCAAGCTTGATATACAATTCTGCCTTTAAATAATTGATAGGCTGAAAAGTTGCATAATAACTTTGTGCTTTAGCTAAATAATCTATAGCTTTGTAAAAACTTCCTTTACTTTCGTATTGCTTTGCTAAAGCGCAATAAAAAACCGCTAACATCTTTTTACGATCAAAGGGAAGAAAAATATTGAATTTGATAGCTTCCTTTAACTTTGAAATTGCATTTATCCAATCTTCTTGCAATATATAATGCTCTATTTGAAAGGGAATAGACAAAATTTTGTCATTAATTGAACTAGAGCAATATTCTATAAATTTTTGAAAGACTAACCTTTCTTGCTTTAGGTGAATAATCAGTTTATTGATCAGAAGTAGAGCTAAGTTGCGATTTTTACTTGCAATACTCGTTAAATTATGGCTAAAAAAGCTGTAATTTCCCGTTTTACCTGAATTAAAGAGCTTTACTAAAGATAATTTATCACTTTCTTCATTTAGATTTTTAATTAGCTTATTGGTGTTCTCTATATTACCTAAGTCTAAGCTAAAGAAAGCTTCAAAGAGAAGCAATTCTTCCCTACTTCTTCTTCTATTTTTTATGTTAGCAAATGTTGATGAAATAGAAGAACAAAAACGTGCAACTGCAATCAATAAAAATAATAAGACTACGCAAGCAAGAATAACGAAATATAGATCAATACTTATAGTGTAACTGCCTAATTCCAATTTTATTACTTCACCACTTACCTTGATCCATATGCCAAATAAAAACGAAAAAGCAAAAATTATAAAATAAATCATGAGATGTATTGTAATAAGTGACGATATATTATTGAAGTATTCTTGAAAGCTACAATAAAATCATTCAATTTATTAAGCCATGGTTTGAATTCTGGGTATGTTAAGTCACTTATTGCGGTGGCTATGCTCTGCCAATCATTATCGCTTATTAATTCTTCAATTTCCGCAAGCTTTAACCTGAGTGGATCACTACGATCATCTATCTTTATCCAATTTGAAATGATTTTTTTAAACAAGTTACTTTTATTGTAGTTAATAACAGTCATGTTCTTCTCAAAAGACAATTTCAACCCGCGTAAAGTATCTACCTCTTTCAAATTTTCCAATTCATTTACTGCATTTTCTATCTCTGGATCGTCAAGCTCTGATATCAAAGGCTTTATTGAATTTATATGATTATCAAACTTGGCTTCTCGCAATAACGAATTCTTCATCTTAATCACAAGTAGCAGCAACTTTGCGAGGTTCTTATGCCTTAAACTACCATCACCTTGCTCACATTGAGTGTGCAGATTTCTCTTTAAGTCAAATATCCTTTTCTCTACCCTAGATTGATTCACTTCAAGCAATACTCTAAGTTCATCCATCTTTTCCGTTAAACCATTTATACTATTTTCACTTTCTTGCTGATTTATTTTGAAAAATATTATGTTATTTATTGCAATATGGCTAACAAATAACAATATAATTAAGAACCAACCTATGCATTTTTTGCGAGTATCATTCATAACGTAATATCTCCGCTGGGTCTTGTGCAGCTGCCTGCAATGCAGGAGGAATTGTTGCTAAAAATGACAAGAACAATGCAAGTGCAGAAATGTTCACTACATCTTGAGAAACTAATATCACTGGCAAACTTGAAAAAAAGTATATCATAGGATCAAATAGCTTGATGTTGGTAATGTTTTCTAAAAACACTCTAATATTTTCAATATTGAGAGAAAAAACAACCCCTATAATAGAGCCAAGACAAGTTCCTGTAAAACCAATGAGCAATCCACAAGCACAAAATATGCGCATAATGCTTCCGCTTGTTGCACCAAATGTACGCATAATTGCAATTGCAGATTTCTTTTCTTGCACTATCATCATCAAACTTGAAACAATATTGAATGCTGCTACAACTATAATTAAAGTGAGAATTAAAAACATCACATTTCTTTCAGTCTTTAAAGCATTAACATAATGGCTTTGCTGAGATTGCCAACTTTCAGCTCTCATTCCTGTTTCTTTTGCTATAGCGTTTGCTAGCTTATTAGCCATAGCAATATCATCTACAAACACTTCTATATTTCTCACATTATCTTTATAATTAAAAAAAGCTTGAGCTGACTTTATAGGCATATACATTAAGGTATTGTCGTACTCAAACATACCCATATCAAATATTGCTACAACTTTATATTCTTTCATTTTTGGTATTTCACCAGACAGTGCGTCAAATCCTTCAGGTGATATAAGCATAATGTTATCACCATAATCAATATTCAAAGCTTCTGCTAATCTTGCCCCTATTATGATACCTTCATCGAATTTTTCCACGTTACCCATAATTACATTATTCTTAACGATAGTATTATTAAGTAAGTCTTTAGTTGACACACCACGGACTACGCTACCCACAATTCCACCATTTGCTGCAACGATCACTTGATCATTGGTCATAGAAGTAGCTTTTAATACACCTGGGATTTTCTCAATAGATTTTAACACTGCGCGGTAATCTGAATTTATGCTTCTATCAAAGTAAACATTAATATGGCCATTAATGCCAAGTACAGAGTCGAGCAGCTTTGCTCTGAACCCATTCATTACAGACATTACTACTATTAGCGTTGCAACTCCAAGAGCAATACCAATAATAGAAAACAAGCCCATTATAGAGCAAAATCTAGAATTCTTTGCTCGCAAATAGCGAATAGCCATAGTAAATTCAAAGGCAATAGACATTATACTAAGATTTAAATATCATACTTTTTATGCTTCATATAACTGTAATTTTTCCTTTACCTCAAATTAGGTTGTCTAAATCTAGCAAGCTTATAGAATATATTCAATATTCTATATTAAGACCTTCCATATATATCGTCCAATCTTACTATATCATTATCAGATAAAAACTTTCCTACCTGAAACTCAACTATCTCAAGAGGAAATCTTGTACTTTTATTCTCAATTTTATGAAACACCTTCCTTGGAATCTCTATTACATGATTTTTCGTTATAGCATATGTTTTGTCATCTAAACTAACATATCCAACTCCTGATAGTATTATATGGTACTCATCTCTATAGTGGTGAAATTGCTTAGAAGTGCAGCTTAGTGGATTTATAAAAAGATATTTTATAAGAAAATCCTTGTCCATTAAAACTACACTATAAAATCCCCATGGCTTAATCTCTTTCCTTATTGGCTTTACTTCCTTAACTTTATTAATGAACAACATTAGGCTCTTACTTGGCCATTTATAAACTCTACCTAGTAAAATTTTTGCATCATTTTCTGTCATCAAAACTGGCTTTCTTCCTTTGGTTACAACTTGAAACGACTCAAAATTCTTATTAAATCTCTTACTTAACTCTAAAACTGAACCCCAAGTGCCAACATCCATCCAATCGAAATTGGCTTCTATCATTACAATCTTTTCTGCTTTTTCTATCACTAGGTGATCAATAGATGTATCACCCATTCCTGCACAATTTTGCTGTTCTAAATATAGAAATCTCTCTCGTGGTACAAAATGCTTCATACTTTCACAACATAAATTATAGAGAGTCGGAGCAATTTTTTTTATCTCATCTATATAGCGTTTTGCTTTAAACACAAATATTCCAGAGTTCCAATAATGATTATTGTCCAGCTCATATTCAGGCTTTTCTATAAAGCTCTCTACTATGTGATATTTCCCTTTCTGATCATAAACTGCATTTATATAACCGTATTCAGAATTGAATTCATAAGGCTTAACCCCAAAAGTAACTATAGAGTCAGTTTCAGAAGCTAACTTAGACGCTTTCTCAATAGAAACATAAAAACTATTCAAATCACCTATAAAATGGTCTGAAGGCAGAACTAAGATTGTCTCGTTCCTATCGCAGAGAAGCACAGCAATTAGTATTGCTGCCGCTGTCCCAATTTTAACTGGTTCAAAAACTACTTTACATTCTTGTAATGCATGTAATTCCTGCATCAATAATGACTCATATTGTATATTTGTAGTAATGATGGGTGGCATATAATCGCCTTTTAGCCTCAACAAAGTGTTGTGAAACATAGTATTCTGACTAAATATTTTCTGAAATTGCTTTGGCTTAGATAGAGGCCAAAGTCTGCTGCCACTACCACCACACAGTATTACAGGGCGCATTTAATTAAGATATTAATTATTTGATTAATATCTTATACTAACGGCAAAATGCATGCAAGTTTTTATTGTGAGATGATTAAAGTAAAAAGTAATTTAAAGTGATGGTTGACTACGAGCATTATGGAATCCCTACATTTCGTGATGAGTCTTGTCTTCTTTCTATCTCTCTATCAATATGAGGAGTGCTGCTTTTTTGATTAACGGCTGCAGCTATTTTTTTATCAGTTTTGTTTTGCGGCTTCTCCTTTAAGCTTTCTCCAACACCTGATTCTCTGGATTTATCTATACTTTCACTACTTTTATTCAGCGCCTTTTCCAAGTCTCTTTCAATACCTGGACTTCTAGCGTCAAGCTCATCCCATGTGCCCACTATACTGAGTGGCTTATGATCCTTCTTCTTCGGCTTTGGCCTTTCCCCATTTGTAACAACATTAAAGTCGCTTTTTATTTCTTTCCAACATTCTTTCAATTGGTGTTTCCACATAGTAAGATAAGCATCACCATACTTTTTCTCATTTGCTACAAATAATAAAATTGGAACCTTAAGTATTGTAGCTCCCATATTTACTAAATTTTTTACTACCACTGCAGAAGTGAAAAAAAGATAACCAAAAGATTTTGCAACTCGATTTTTTCTAGCTATCAAATTCTCTCCTAATTTTATAGGAATGAAAGTCAGCAGTCTAGCACAAATCTTAGCTAAACCCGCAGCAAAAACAATAGGAACAGATATCAGACTTTTATCTAGCTCTAGACTACCATTTTGATCTCTAATTTCTGAAAAATTAGTGCTTAATTTTTTATAATTACTAGTGTATAGTAATTCTTCATTTCTTCCCTTTTCATCAACAACTCCCTGAACTTTACCCTCTCCATTTTTTACCTTTTTCATTAGCACAGAAGAGTGAGTTAATTCAAACGGATATTTAGGATCATTAGTTTTTTTAGCTTCAAAAATTGGAATATGTTTTTCAAGATCGATTTTTGAAAACTCAAATGGTTTATAGTAGCCATCATAATGCTTAACATCCTTGTTTTTTTCCCGATCAACTAAAAAGTCAATGGTAAAATAGGACCTATCATCCGTTTTCTCGACAAGAGCTAATTCAAAATTTTTCTTGCCATACAAAAGTTTATATATAGTCTCACCATTACTATTCTTACTTTCTACAACTTTCCCAGATTTTACAATCTGATCGTAATTCTTTGGATATTTGCATTTTCTTCCATCTGTATATGTCATTACCTTTCTAAGATCCTTGACATAAATTTGAGATCCAGATGAAGCAAATAAACCTTTTGCTTTAAGCGTAAAATCTGCTACTCCTTTTTTTAACACTCCAAACATGCTGCCAAACCAAAATCGCTATAGTTCAATAATAAAATTAGTAAACTAATAATATATTAACACAGAACTAACAATTTTACAAGAAAATATGCCTATAAAAGAAAAAAGTCGTAAAAGCAAGGACTATATAAGTAATGCTTGATAAGTATTTTATACATGTAATTGTAAAAATCCTTAGAGGTACGCTGTCTATATAATCTTCACACACTACCTGCATTCCAAGAACTGCATGCCAAAAAATGCAAAATACCAGTATAACAAAAAACAAAAGCTCTAGTGGATGATTAATAGCCTGAAATAATTTTTCATTAAAAGATAAAGGGCTATCAACATAAAATGCGCAAGAAAATGAGTAAATAAACCAAGGAAATAAAAATAACAAAATCACCGCAGAAACACGCTGGATCCACCAATGATGTACTGAATTTACAGATTGACTCATATAAATATAAATAAAAAAGCCATAGTAGAAAGAAATAGCATTATTGTTAGTAACATAGCACTTTTTAAAACACTAGCAATTTCTAAATTAAGCCCAGCATCCCACAATAAATGACGAATACCATTAAGAAAATGATACATAAAGCTTACAAAACATAAGATATAAGCTAATTTAGCAACAGGAGTGAACAATAATACATTTAAGCACCTTACTATAATTAACTTAGGGGAGTAAACATATAATATAAAATACCAAGAAAGTATGACTAATAAAAGAAATAGCAAGATACCAGTCAATCTATGCATAATAGAAAAAAAACTAGTAACTTGTACTTTATATATTTGTAAATATGGGGAAAGAGGCCTATTACTCATAAAATTTCGTTATCAAGAAATTAAAAAATAAAGTAGAAGTAAAGACAGCAGTATAGTACATAATGACACTATTATTTGAAATGGCGAATTACGTACAAAGCCTAAGGAGGTAATCCAGCTGCAGATTCCCCTACTGCTACCTTGTTACGACTTCACCCCAGTCACTGATCCCACTTTAAATAACTCCTTCCTTGCGGTTAGGCCATTAGCTTCGAGTGAAACCAATTCCCATGGCGTGACGGGCAGTGTGTACAAGACCCGAGAACGTATTCACCGTGGCATGCTGATCCACGATTACTAGCGATTCCAACTTCATGTACTCGAGTTGCAGAGTACAATCCGAACTGAGATGTCTTTTAGGGATTAGCTTAGGCTTGCGCACCTTGCAACCCATTGTAGACACCATTGTAGCACGTGTGTAGCCCACTCCATAAAGGCCATGATGACTTGACATCATCCCCACCTTCCTCCAGCTTATCACTGGCAGTTTCCTTAAAGTACTCAGCATTACCTGATGGCAACTAAGGATGAGGGTTGCGCTCGTTGCGGGACTTAACCCAACATCTCACGACACGAGCTGACGACAGCCATGCAACACTTGTGTAAAATCCGGCCGAACCGACCCTATCCCTTCGAATAGGTATGATTTCCATGTCAAGAAGTGGTAAGGTTTTTCGCGTTGCATCGAATTAAACCACATGCTCCACCGCTTGTGCGGGTCCCCGTCAATTCCTTTGAGTTTTAATCTTGCGACCGTAGTCCCCAGGCGGAATGTTTAACGCGTTAGCTGTAATACAGAAAGTAAACTTCCCATATTTAACATTCATCGTTTACAGCGTGGACTACCAGGGTATCTAATCCTGTTTGCTCCCCACGCCTTCGCGCTTCAGCGTCAGATTTGAACCAGATAGACGCCTTCGCCACTGGTGTTCCTCCTAATATTTACGAATTTTACCTCTACATCAGGAATTCCTCTATCCTCTTTCAATCTCTAGATTAATAGTTTTAAAAGCAATTCCAAGGTTAAGCCTCGGGATTTCACTTTTAACTTATTAACCAGCCTACGCGCCCTTTACGCCCAATAATTCCGAATAACGCTAGCCCTCCCCGTATTACCGCGGCTGCTGGCACGGAGTTAGCCAGGACTTCTTCTGTGAGTACCGTCATTATCTTCCTCACTAAAAGAGCTTTACAACCCAAAGGCCTTCTTCACTCATGCGGCATGGCTGGATCAGGCTTTCGCCCATTGTCCAATATTCCCCACTGCTGCCTCCCGTAGGAGTCTGGACCGTATCTCAGTTCCAGTGTGGCTGATCATCCTCTCAGATCAGCTATAGATCATTGCCTTGGTAGGCTATTACTCCACCAACTAGCTAATCTAATATAGGCTCATCTAATAGCAATAAATTTTTCCCCCGTAGGGCGTATACGGTATTAGTTGACGTTTCCAACAATTATCCCGTACTACTAGGTAGATTCCTATACATTACTCACCCGTCTGCCACTAAGTTATACCATAGCAAGCTACAATATAACTCCGTTCGACTTGCATGTGTTAGGCCTGCCGCCAGCGTTCATTCTGAGCCAGGATCAAACTCTCAAATTTAGACTCCAACCCATAAAAGGTTGAGGGTACATCGGATAAATCCGACAAAAAATAATTTAGCTTAATACTGCTGTCTTTATTTCTACTTTAGAAATATTTTAATCTCCAACTATTCAAACAACTTTAAGAACATTATTATGTGATATAATCACTATGTCAATATGTTTTTGCAAATCAAAAGCATTAATGTATAAATATATAGCTATTTGGAATATTACCATGAAAAAATACATCTTTCTGCTTGCACTCGTGCCAATGTTAGTTGGCATCACATTATACTTATTGCGCAACATTGACAACACAAAACAATCTATAACTGCAACTGCAGGTGACAAGTTTTACGAAGTATTATTCTTAAAAAAAGATAATAAGTCGCTACTAGAAGAAATAGATTCAAATTGGGAGTATTTAGCAAATTTTGAACGCGCATTCAATCATATCTCAGATTCAATGCCAACAGACACAGCATCTATTATTTATAATGATTTGGCAGACGATAAAGATGCTCCTGATGTTTTGCGTGAGTTAGCACAATACTTAGAAGTAATGAGCTTACTTCACTCCAGCGGTGAAAAAACAAATAAAGATAAAATTAGTAATTTAGAATCAAATGCAGTGTACCCTTATTCAAGCCAAGAAGCTATCGCTATAGTAAAGATACACAGTAACGACATTAAAGGTGCAATTGAAATATTGCATTCATTATTAAATGATAGAGAATGTCCGACTCTAATCAAGGCCAATGCACAAGAATTACTTCGGATATACGAAAATTAAAAAACTTGCTTGCATAATAATTTGGCAGCGCATCTGATGAAATAAAGAACTTTACTTGACAAACTTCCCTATTTTATTATGGCACTAAAAGTATTTATGACTCAAAATTTGTTTTTGACTGTAGGATCAATCACAAAATCCAGTAAAAACTTAGGTGTTTATTGGTAGATTACGTAAAATTATAGCGGTTTTTTAAATTTTTTCTATACTCAGCCAAGTCGCGCTTGTTAGAACATTATTACAGCACCACTTACAGTAATATAGAGTCAAAATTTCACTACTCAGAGGTTCCTTTTACCTTTTTATTTAATAAGACTTCTCTATATTTATAGTTAATATATCAAAAAATAAACTTCACTAGCAGAATGTCATTCTAGCACTAAAATGACAAAAAGAGGATAAAATCGCAATAGCTATGTATCAAGCACCGTTGTATTTTCTCTATATTTTAGATTACTTTGTTTACCCCCCATTCAGCTACGCAGATAGTTACTACAAACCGTAAAGATGTTTCAAAGAAATCTAATTTTTTATCAACTCATACATTTCATTACCAACTTCACAATAAGGTTCTGCAGTTGGATAAAAATAATCAAAAAAGAAATAATCCTTGAGTATTTCTATGCTGCATCCAGAATTATAGTAAGTATCAAGCCTTCCTTTAAATATCAACAAGAGTATCTTTATACTTTTTCCAAATCACCCTCCCCCAAACTGGTCTACGATGTTTGATAGGTATGCATCTCGATCATTTAACCCTTTGCTCTTATATTTACCAAGCATACTTTTCATTTTAGAGTTAAGATCGAATGCTTTTATTTCAAGATCTGCACCTTTCTTCATATAATCTAAATCATTAGCTAATTTTGTATTGAAACTCTGTGTAAGCTTTGCTAGCCAGCTCTCTTGCTTTTCGTCTTTATTAAAGCTAGTACCAAACCAACCTCAGTCACATTTGCAACAATCACATGCTTTACACCATATTAATTTAGAACCAAATGCATTACATATTTCACTAACCGCTTTATTTCAATACTTTTTCTGCTTTAACATTGTTATAAGCAGTGGCACCCATAATATTATTTCCTCGATTATAATGAAAAATAAAATCTCCTTTACCTACGTCTGGATGATGTTTAATTACTGCGTTTAGCTGATTAACTAAACGAAATTTATTGAGGAAATAAGAAAAAATAGGGTTAAGAATTTCAGATGCTGTTGCATATAAAATCGCATAGTTATGACCTTGCTGTTCATAGTATCGATCAAAAAATGAGCATCTCCATGATGACTTAAATTCTTCTAAACCTAAATACTTTGCTACATATTCAACAACAGTAAGGCCATTGCTAAAAATCTTCCTTAATAAAAAGGGGCATTAAGTTTCACGTTTCTTACAAAGGATAAGTTATTAAAATTTCAATAATTACACCATTATCAGATAAACTATCACCCAGAACACAAAAATTTTTACACTTTGAATTAGAGTTATTATTTTTATTTGCCATAACATTCAATATCTAATCATACTGCTCTATGAAGCCTATAAAAAAAGAAAAATAGGGTAAAATTATAGAACTTTGGCTGAATTTTACCTATTTTTTGAGCAGCCCTTCTGCCTTAAAAGAAACCTCTAAGTTTTTTAGCACGGCTTGGATGTTTCAACTTACGTAGTGCTTTTGCCTCTATTTGCCTAATTCTTTCACGTGTAACATTAAAAATTTTTCCTACTTCTTCTAAGGTATGCTCCTTTCCATCTTTACCAAGGCCAAAGCGCATCCTTAGAATTCTTTCTTCCTTTGGTGTTAAAGTTGCAAGAACATTGGTCGTAATGCCACGCAAGTCGGCAAGTATTGCAGCATCCTCTGGTTTAGAAACTCGCTTATCTTCTATACAATCACCGAAGGTACTACTATCATCCTTTCCTGTTGGAGCTTCAAGACTTACCGGATCTCTTGCTATCTTCATAACTTTGCGTATTCTTTCTAGCGGCATCGCCAATTCTATACTCAATTCCTCTAATGTAGGCTCTCTACCCATTCCATGAGTCATCTTTCTTAATGCTTTGTTGATTTTACTGATAATTTCCACCATATGTACTGGTATTCTAACTACTTTAGACTGTTCAGGTATTGCCCTAGTGATTGATTGTTTTACCCACCAAGTACCATAAGTCGAAAATTTATACCCACGTTTGTAATCAAACTTATCCACAGCCTTCATAAGACCAATATTACCTTCTTGTATCAAATCAAGCAGATCAAGGCCTCTTTTTGAATACTTTTTAGCAATCGAAACCACCAGCCTTAAATTAGCCTTAATCATTTCTTGCTTTGCTTGAGAGACTTCTTGTTCATGTTTCTGTATTCTCTTGATTAGCTTCTTAAACTCCTGAACTTTATCTCCTTGTACATAACTCTTAATATTGCTTAAGGCACTAGCTATATACTCATAGCTATCGTTTATAAACCTTAAGAATTTATTTTTTAATTCACCTGTAAAAAGAGATTGATTTTCATTAATCTTGAGAAAACTTATTTCACTAAACTCGTGCTCTAAAAGCACATCATCATAAACATTATAAAAACTTTCTCTATCAATATCGTACTTTCTAGCTTCAGTAATAAGATTAGCTTCTTCAAACGTAATTAGTCTATTTATTTCGTAAAGTTTTTGTGTAATTCTGGTAATAGCAGCATCACTAAACTGAATTTGTAATGCTACAGACCATATTTGATTATATAAATTTTCTAGCTCATTAGAAAAATCTTTAGAATTTTTTTTCAATACCAATGCTTCATTTGTTAAAGCAATGATCTCATCCAATGCCGTGATAACCTTTGGCAATAAATCACTTTCCATTTCAAGAACAGAAATATTTAAGTTAGCTGAACTTATGTCTTCACTCTCATTTCCCTTTTCATCATTACCTTTTTCCTCATCATTAACACAATCTCTAACATCTTCAGCTTCACTTTCTTCTTTATCTACCATATTGAAATCAGAGTTATAAATTGCATCCAGATTTATAATTTCTCTCAGTAAAAAAGTTCCACCACTTAAATCATCACGCCATGTTTTTATCATGTTGAATGCCACTGATGTTTCAATTATTGCACGTAACATGTTATGCTTTTCAGATTCAATTTTTTTTGCTATCTTAATTTCATCTGCTCGTGACAAAAGCTTTACAGAGCTCATATCTTGTAAATAAATCCTTACTGGATCATCATTTTGCACTAAAGTTGTAGTAGTATTCAACGATGTCTCATCATCATCAAGCTTATTACCATCATCATTAGAAGGAGCTTCTTCCTCATCTTCACTACTTTCGAGTATGTTAATTCCAGAGTCTTGCAATAAAGCTATAGTATCATCTATAAAATCAGGTGGAAAACTTTCATCTGACAACTTATCATTTATATCATCAAAAGTGATAAAACCGCCCTTTCTTATACTTTTGGTTACAAGATCTTTGATGATCTTTTTCCTATCTTCCGTACCATTAATAGTTGACATCATTACCTTTACAGTTTATAATTTTATTTCTTATTTATCAAATAAACTTACAATTAGCAAGCTTATAGTTTTATTCTTAATTTATAGTTACTTGCTACTTCATATAGTTTAAGATACTGTCAATTTATTCACACTCTTCTTAATCAACTAATCTCTCCATTCTTACTACTATGGACAATCCAACTGAAAATGTTGCAATTCCAACCACTATAGCAGTAAGCATTAAGACGTGAGGTATAGGATTGGTATATAAGTGAAAATTTGAAGTCAATATAGGAGGTAAAGAACTTTTTACATACCCTAAAGATATGTAAAACAACAAAACAGATGCTTGTAAGACACTTAATCCCATCATTTTCTTGATTAAGTTTTTATCATTCACAATGATATAGAAACCTAGCACCATTAGTATAGTAATGCCTACATAATTATATAGAGTCATTGTTTTTTCTTGCGAGCAAAATTTATATATATGATTAACATGGAAGAAGAGACGGTAAGCAATACACCCAGCTCCACTAAGAAAATACCCAATTTTTGACCTGTTCTACTATCAGCTGACAATATACTATAGGATAAAAAATTTTGGCCAAATAAAACTGTTATAACACCAGCTCCTCCATAGGTTAAAATACCTAGTACGTTAGTAAATTTGATAATAGAGTAAGGTATTGCTTTTAAAGTTGTAGGTATATCAAATAACATAGAATATAACATCATCCCAGAAGCAATAATTATTCCCGCCTGAAAACCTCCACCTGGAGTATAGTCACCATGAAACTGTATGTATAAACCAAACAAAATGATAAAAGGTATCATCAAAAATGTTACTGCACTTAATACCGGATCTTTAATCACTTTCTTTCTCTTCTAATATTAACATTATACAAAGTGCAGCAGTAAAAACTACTATAGTTTCTCCAAATGTGTCATAGCCACGAAAGCTTGCTAAAACAGCTGTCACTATATTAGGAATACCAATAGCTTTTCCAGTATTTTCTACATAATAAGGAGCAACGTGCAAGTGAACTGGAGCATTATGACTGCCAAAATCTGGTAATTGAATCATAAAGTATGATAAACATGCAGTCAAAAATAACATAAAAAAAAGTGTTGTGGGGCTATGAGATAAATTTGCTTTGTAGTTCTTTACCAAAGAGAGTGCTGCAAACGTAAAGACTGTGCTCAATCCTGCACCAACAGAAGCTTCAGTAATTGCAACATCTGGCGCATTCATAATCAAGTACATAAGTGCAATAAGTGAACTAAATACACACATTAGAACAGCACTTACAACCAAATGCTTCGAAAGAACTATAAAAACTGTAACCGTGAGTAACAGCAAAAGTAATATTAGATTCAGTATTTCTAGCATCTTAACCTTCTTTAATAGTCTTTACTTTTATAATAAGTACGCGCTAAAATATAACTGTTAGTTGAATTGGCTATCCATATTATAAAAATCAATAATATAACTTTAATAGTATTGATTGAAAATTCATTTTGCCAAGCAAAACCAATCAACAACAACATTGCGCCACTAGAATCTGCAATACCTGCAGCATGTAGTCTAGTATAGAAATCAGGAAATACTACTACTCCTACGCTTGAAATGACTATTAAACAAACACCTAAAAATATGAGAATGGATGCTACCATAAATTATCAAAACAACATTAATCTCATTAGCGCTATAGTTGACATAAAGCTGATGCTAGCATATAGTAATGCTATATCAATTAAAAAAAAATCATTCAGAATAATCGATATTGCTGTTATGAGCAAAACTACTTGTGTTGATAAATTATTGAATGCTAAAATCTTATTGCACACATCACTTGACCTAAATACTATACAACATAACATTACACTCATACAGAACAAAAGCGCATAGATAGCAATACTAATCATTTGTAAGCTATTATAACCTCTGCAGATTCCTAAATCGGTACTTCTTCACCACTATCTTGATCATCTATTTCATCATCGTGGCTTTCTTGACTTACATCCAGACTTGTGTTAAGTTGATGATCAGAAAAATTTAACAAATTTGCTAGCTTACTTGGACTATTAATATAAGTATTATCTGCGTTTCCTTTCATGTGCTCCTTGCACCTTTTCACCAAAAGGCTAAACAACTCATGAGTATTCACCTTCTTTTCTGCTATTTCATATAAAGAAACTATCGTATCCTTATGATCTTGAAACTTAACCATTTCAACGGGATCACTTGCCCCTGTACTCAAATCATGCGTCCTTTGACTTGCTAGCAGAACCAATTTAAAACGGTTGTGTACCTGTTCTACACACTTTTCTACAATAGACTCAACCATAAAATACTACCTTGATAAACTTTATACTATATCACAAAAAATAAGATGTCAACTTCGGATCTATTGAGATCCAACTCTACATTTTACTTTTTCTTCTTTAGCTTTTACTGATTGATTTTCTGTTATTGTAATTGTTATTTCATGATCAAGCTTTTTCAAAAAACCTAACAGTCTCTCTAAAGAAAAACCACTTGTCTTACCACTTTTAATTTGTGACACCTTTGGTTGATCAATACCAAGTTTCTCAGCCGCACAAGCTTGAGTCCAAGTATTTTTTCCTATAATTTTACTTATTATGCCCAGCAATTTTTTTTTTATTGCTTCACTATCCAGATTGTTTAATGATATTGTTTCCATAATTTTTACTCTCACATACCAATTAGCTTTATTAAGTATTATATCATAATATTTAATATACCAATATATTAATACTATATAATTTGTCAATAACTATAATGATATACTGATACTCAAAATTTTAAATTGACTATAATTTTTATCAAAATACTAGTAATTTCAAACTATTATTTTGTAAAAAACTCACTATTAAAGAGAATAAGTTAAAATTGCAAAGTTTAAAATACAGAAATAATCATTTTACAAACTCGTTTTAGAGACTGTACATGATCTCAAGAAAGGAATAAAGCAGGAGATAGAGTATGTAAATTATGAAAACAGAGCAAGATGAGCAGGAGAAAAACTGAGTAGAGTTCTGTAGAAAGAAACAAAATCAAGAAGATTTAGGATATATTTTACATAGTGTTACAGGTTCTAAAAGTGGCCTTCAGTGAATCAACAATGTTTTCAAAATGGCAAGATTATTTTAATAAATGAAGTAAAAAACATAGCGGAAGTAAAGAAAGTGTTTTGAAACATATATAAAAAAGTAGTTGCAAAGAAACAAATAAAAGAATGTAACTGTCAAGATCTTTGCCGTATTGTCAAAAGGTAAGTCTCTAATACTCTTATAGAAAAGTGTAGACAATTGTGATAAGCAAAATTCAATACTAGTTTACAAATCGTCTTCTTGCTTCCACTGCTTTGCTTCTAAAAAGATTATGAATAGACCCTTATATCCGAAATTTATACCTCTATATTTTAATATAGAGATTCATTTCAATTTTTAAAGTTTCTATTTAATGAGAATGCTATATCATATTCGTAATTTAAATATTTGTTGCTTCTGAAATACTATTTGGTTAGTAAATAAAATCATGTCTAATACAGAAAAAATGAAAAAAGATGTTGCTGTAATTATGGGAAGCCAGTCAGATTATAGCACTATGGTTCATGCTGTTAATTTATTAAAAGAATTGGAAATTTCACATGATGTATTTATAATATCCGCGCATAGAACGCCAGAAAGACTCTTCAGTTTTGCTAAATCTGCTCAAGAAAAAGGCTTTAAGGTTATTATAGCTGGTGCAGGAGGAGCAGCTCATTTACCTGGTATGGTTGCATCGCTTACTTGTTTGCCCGTTATCGGCGTCCCTGTGCACAGTAAACAGCTAAGTGGGCTAGATAGTCTTTTATCCATAGTGCAGATGCCAAAGGGTGTTCCAGTTGCAACAATGTCCATAGGAGAGAGTGGAGCATGCAATGCCGCTATCACTGCTGCATCTATATTATCGATTTCTAACAGTAAAATTGCAGATAGATTAAAAAAATGGAGAGAGAAGCAGACTGAAGCAGTAAAAGAGAAACCAATATTACAATAAGCTTATGGCAATAGTTCTTTTAGATACAAAAACCATAAATCGTATAGCAGCAGGAGAGGTAATAGAAAGGCCTGCAAGTGTGGTAAAGGAATTAGTGGAAAATGCAATAGATGCAAAAAGCTCAGAGATAGAAATTAGAATAGAAAGTGGTGGGCGTAACCTCATTACTGTGATTGATGATGGTAGCGGAGTAAAAAAGGATGATTTAGAACTTGCGTTTATGCGCCATGCTACTTCAAAATTGAGTGACAGTGAATTGATAGAGATCAAGCATCTTGGCTTTAGAGGAGAAGCTTTGCCTTCAATTGCAGCAGTAAGCAGAATAAAATTATCATCTAAGGCAAGCAAAGCAGATCAAGCATGGTCTATAAGGTATGAGGGGGGAGAAAAAATAGGAGAGCTTGTTCCTTATCCTTTATCGATAGGAACATATATTGAAGTACGAGATTTATTTTTTGCCACACCAAATAGACTAAAATTTCTCAAAACCGAAAGGGCAGAAACACAAAGCATTGTTGATATTGTAAACAACTTAGCAATGATCAATTATGGAATTGAGTTTACTCTTATCTCCGATAATAAGAAGCTTCTTAAGTATGCTAAGCAGACCTCATTATTTAGCAGGCTATGCGAAGTAGAAGAAGAATTTCATGAAAACTCTTTGCAAATTAGTGAAGAAGAAGATGACATTAGACTTACAGGATACATCTGTAAACCGACTATCAATCGTGGCAATTCAACTCAAATCTATACATTTGTTAATGGTAGACCAATTAAAGATAATCTACTTATTGGTGCAATTCGTTATGCGTATCACGACCTTATTCCAAGCAATAGATATCCTTTTGCAGCGCTGCACTTAGAGATACCGTATGATCAAGTTGATGTAAATGTGCATCCAAATAAATCAGAGGTAAGGTTTCAGAACAAGAGGCTAATATATGAAATAGTGAGAAGAGGGCTAATAAAAGTGCTATCAAAGAGAATAGATCTTGCAGAAACTGTATTGGCCCAGAATGGAACAACAACGAATCATCTATCATCAGATCCTTTTAGTAAGTCTAGTCCTAAAAATGAATTTTATAGAAGAAGGTCAGATCCTTTTGAAAACCAATTAATGAGAGAATTTACTTCTCCAAATATAGAGACAAAAAGCTTATCAGAACATTCAAAATCGTTTGATTATACTGGTATGCAAAAATCTCCTCCACGAGCAGAAACTATAATTTTGGAAAGGAAACAAACCGATCTAATAAGGGACTATCCACTTGGGTTTGCACACTGTCAAATCTACAATACTTATATTATTGCCGAGGTAAGAGACAAACTAATTATAGTAGATCAGCATGCAGCCCATGAAAGACTAGTATACGAGTGCTTAAAGGAGGAATCAAGTATAAAAAGACAAAAACTTCTTTTGCCTGAAATGGTTGAAATCAAAAATCAAGCTGGAATGGAGATGATTAAAATTTATAAAGATAAACTTTTTGAGATGGGTTTTGAGATTGAAATTAAATCAGAAAATACGGTCTTAGTAAAAGAAATACCTGCAATCTTAGGAGCAATAGATGTAAAAGAGATGATCATTGATATAGTAGATAGGTTAATAGAAATAGAAGATACACTACCTATAGAGGATAAAGTGAATAAAATACTAGCTACAATTGCTTGTCATGGATCAATTAGAGCAGGTAGAAAGATGAAATTGGAGGAAATGAATGAGTTGTTGAGGCAAATGGAAAAAACACCATATTCTGGACAATGCAACCACGGAAGACCAACTTATGTAGAAATGAAACTAAGTGATATTGAAAAATTGTTTGAGCGTAGGTGAGAAGTTATCCTAAATATGTAGGTTAAACAATCTTAGTTTCGTCATCTCAGTGCTCGGGCACACAATAGTACGAACATTGCAATTTTTAGGTAAATTATATAGTAAATGCTATCATTCCAAACCTTGAAAAGGATTTATTATGCAGTTACTCGACTCAAATTAAGTTTCCTAGATCCTAGGCATTGTCCTTCATTTCAATAATTAACGTACAGCTAAAAGACTTGTCAAAAACGACAACAAAGAGTTTAAAAAAGCCAGAAAACTCTGTATAATCAACCGTACTACATAGAGAAAAGAAAGTGTATGATAATATTCTTCGTTTCGAAGATTAATTTGTAAACAAAATAGTTTTGCATTTTTCGATAAGATTAAGTAATATTAGCGTATTATTTATAAAATCAACAATTTTTATGGGCGAGCGTAATCCTTGGAATCTTGGAAAGAAATCGGCAGGTCCGGATAATGAAGATATTTTAAGTAAAGCTGTATCTGATATAAGATGCTTTTTAAATGGCTTAACTAGAAATAGAGGCAAAAAGCCTTATTTCATCATTTTCATTATTTTGCTGCTTTATGTTTGTACTGGCTTTTATATTGTTCACCCTAGCGAAGAAGGCATAGAACTTACTTTTGGTAAATACTCTGATACAGAAACATCTGGTTTGCGTTATCACTTCCCCCACCCTATTGGTAAGGTTTACAAAGTGAACGTTAAGGAAGTAAATCGTGAAGAAATTGGGATTAGTAGCTCTTATGGAAGAGATATAGATCGTGGTGAAGGAGTGATGCTTACTGGAGATGAAAATATAGTCAACGTTAACTTTGAGGTCCAGTGGCGAGTTAGAGACGCCAAAGATTATTTATTCAAAGTGCGGGATTATAAACCTGGTTTTAGCGTTAAAAATGCTGCTGAAAGTGCTATGAGAGAAATAATAGGTAAGAATACGATCTCTTTTGCACTCGAAGGTCAAGGCAGGGCTGAAATTTCCAGAGATACTAGAATTTTATTGCAACAGATTCTTGATGGATATCAAATGGGTATAGAGATTTTATCCGTTCAAATGAAAAAAATTGATCCACCAGAAAAGGTGATTAGCTCATTTAGGGATGTACAAAGTGCTCGCGCAGATAAGGAGCGTACCATAAACGAAGCATACGCTTACAGTAATGATATTATACCTCGTGCAAAAGGTGAAGCAATAAAGATAAAGTTAGATGCAGAAGCATATGAGAATGAAATAATAAATGAAGCGAAAGGTAACGCAAATCGTTTTTTATCTCTTTATGAAGAATATAGACAAAATCCTTCTCTTGTTAAGAATCGTATTTATCTTGAAACTATGGAAAATATTTTTAGCAAGGTAGATAAATTTGTTATAACAGACGATCTGAAAGGTATGTTATCTTATTTACCTCTTACAAATCTAGGAAAATAGTCATGAGTAGTAATATTAAAATTGTTTTTGCTTTTGTATTTGTTGCGTTATTGATTGCATTATCTAATTCAATCTTTGTTGTTCAAGAAACAAAACAAGCGATAGTTATACAATTAGGTAAAGTCGTCAGAGATGTTAAGGACAGTGGTTTATATTTTAAACTACCATTTATAAATAACGTAGAATTTCTTGATAAGAGAATTTTAGATCTAAGTCCTGATAAAACTCCAAGAGAAGTGATAACTGCAGATCAAAAGCGTATTATAGTAGATGCTTATGCAAAATATAAAATAATAGATCCTATTACTTTTTATCAAACTGTGAAAAATGAATCAGGGCTAGTTAGAAGATTATATCCTGTCATAGAAGCTCACATAAGGGAGAATATAGGAAGATTTTCATTAATTAGTTTGTTGAATGAAAAGAGATCAGAAGTTATGCAATTAATTCAACGTGGAGTTTATTCTGAAGCTGGAAAATTTGGCATAGAAATAATAGATGTAAGAATTAAGAGAGCAGATCTACCAGAAGAAAATAGTTCTGCAATATTCCGCCGCATGCAAACTGAAAGGGAAAAGGAAGCAAAAGAAATTAGAGCAGAAGGAGAACAAGCTGGACAAGAAATTAGATCAAAAGCTGATAAATTAAAAAGGGGAATTGTCTCTAGTGCAGTAAAAGAATCACATGAAATAAGAGGCCGTGGTTATGCTGAAGCAACTAGAATCTATAATGAGGCATTCAAGGTTGATGAAGAGTTTTTTAACTTTTATCGCTCTATGAAAGCTTACAGCAAATCATTTGCTGAGGATAATACTAAATTTGTGCTTTCACCAAATAACAATTTCTTGGATATCTTAAATAAGGGATGGAAATAATGAAAAGTAAGATTTTATTGATATTTACATGTTTTTTAATTTCACCTTTTTATCTATATGCTGCTAAGAAATTTAGTGAACCCACAGTAGAAGATAGATGCAGTAATAATCAGATTGCTGATTTGGTAGAAGAACTTATTCCTGCAGTTGTAAATATTTCAAGTGAGCAAATAGTTAAGCAAGAAAATAACAGTAGAACTAAAATTCCCTTTACGCCAAGAAATAATTTCTTTGATGACTTTAGAGAATTTTTCGAGCATTTTGATCAATTTTTTGATAGAGCTCCTAGCATTAATAGAGAAGTGACGTTACTTGGGTCTGGATTTATTATAGATAAAAGTGGAACCATAGTAACCAACTATCACGTTATTAAAAATGCCCAAGATATTACAGTTACTATGAACGATAATACTTATTTCAAAGCAGAAGTTTTAGGCTATGATGCAAAAACTGATCTTGCTGTGCTTAAGATTAATTCTGATAAAGATCTTCCTTTTGTTGAATTTGGTAATTCTGATAAAGCAAGAGTTGGTGATACAGTTATTGCAATAGGCAACCCTTTTGGTTTGGGTGGCTCTGTAAGTACAGGAATTGTGTCTGCAAGATCTAGAGACATTAGTATTGGTACTATGAATGAATTTATTCAAACTGATGCTGCAATTAATAGAGGTAACTCAGGGGGACCACTATTTCATCTAAATGGAAAAGTTATAGGTATTAATACTGCTATTTATTCCCCATCTGAGTCTGGAGGTAACGTGGGTATAGGCTTTGCTATACCATCTAATCTAGCTATTTCAATTATTGACACATTAAAAAGTGGTAAAAAAATAAAACATGGTTGGCTTGGCGTGCAAGTTCAGCCTATAACAAAAGAATTTGCTGAATCCTTGGGTTTAAAAGATATCAAAGGTGCATTAGTTGCAAGCGTAGTAAAGGGCAGTCCTGCAGAGAAAGGAGGAATCAAAGTAGGTGATATACTATTAGAGTTTGACGGCAAAAAAATTGATAGAATGACGCAATTACCTCATATGGTTTCACGAACTGAGCCTGGAAAGAAAGTACAGGTTAAGTTACTTAGAAAAGGTAAAGAAGTCAATATCAAGGTTGCAATCGAGGAATCTACAAATGATGATTCAGGTAATAATCAAGAAGAAAATAAATCAACATCTAGTTATATAAGTGGTTTAACCGTTTCAAATTTGCCAAAAGAACTAAAAAATAATGCACCCACAAAGGGTGTAGTAGTTACTAGTGTAGATAGTAGTAGTAATTCTACACTACGTGTTATTAAGAAAGGTGATATAATTATTCAACTAGATGGAATCGATATTGAAAATACTAATGATTTTCAAAAACAAATTGATTCAGCAGTAAAAAAAGACGGCAAAGATTCAGTAATGCTGCTTATTTACCGCAACGGCAATCAATTTTTCACCTCAATCAAATTGAAGAAGTAGCTATTTATCTAGCTGGTCATGAAAAAATTGCTTGACAAATTTAACTAGCTTCTTTATCCTGAGGGTAAGGGTATTTCTGTAGATTAATAAAATTTATCCCTATACTGAAAACGTTTCCAACGAGGTTATGAAAGAACTAGATTTCAGTATCAAGCACTGGAACGATATCATCTATAAGATGAAAGAGCTGGAGTGGTAAGAAATTCGATAATATAAAGCATTTTTATGCTCAGTTGTAAAAAAACAACTTTCTTTCACAAGTTAATTTATAATTAAATTAGTGTAAAATATAATTATATTTACTGGTCATCATTATTAATTAATAATTAATATCCATAAATTAATTATATCTAATCGCAAAGGGAGGTGGAGATGCGTTTTAAGCTAGAAAAGGAAGATGTTCCTCAAAAAGATTGCAGCAATGTAACTCGTTATGTGACAACTACTCAAATAAGAGTAAATGACAAAACAGCATTTAGCCTACCTAGTATATCTTACATTATCATTGAACAACCTATTAATCAGAATTTTCTAATTCTGGATTTGAAGTATCGTATGACAAGTGCACTAAGCAACTTATCTCAAGGGCTAAAATTAAAGCTAGAAAGGGTAGGAAACGATTACAAATTAGCTTTAGTCACTACCTCTGATAAACCTTATTATTATTACTATGATGGCAAAGATACTATTATAACTACTATTGATCTTATACCTCAAAATTACATAAACGGTATCTATGTTCACACATATAATCCTAACAGATGCAGCGCTGATTATGAACTGCTAGAAAATAGCAAGGTTTTAGTAGATCCAAAAGATATAATTACTAATGAAAATATAAAGCATATTTTAGAAAATCTTAAAAATTCACCTGATAAAAGGCTCGAAATACAAACAGGAGACTATTTTTTTAAGGAATCGCAATATATCTACAGATACTATAAAAGCGCTCAGGTATATGATGCCACTAGTGGCGAGGTTGGCATATTGAATAATGTCGTTCCAGAATTCGATCGTAGAGATAATAATTTCAAGTTATTCCCTTTTCATGAAATAGAGAGCTTGAAAGCACAAGATACCTATTTCGCAGTAAAAAAGTTAGGCAATAGTTATATTGGTTGCATATCGTATGAAAATAGCACATGCAAAAATTTTTATAATTTTAACCCTAATTCTTTTGGGTATGAGCACGATAATAGACCAGGTTCATATCCTTATTATTATAACTTAGAAAATTTTGATAACTTTTTGGAGGTTGATGTGAATATTCAAGAACATATAAATTTAGAAACAGAAATTGAACTTTTAAAACGCAGAATAGAAAGATTAGAACGCACTGGTGTACAAGGCCCTAAAGGTGAGCCAGGTGAAAGGGGACAAAAAGGTGATAGAGGCTTCGATGGAGCGCCTGGTCCTCAAGGTAACAAGGGAGATACTGGATCATCAGGTGCGCATGGATCAAAAGGCGATCAAGGCCCTAAAGGAGAAAAAGGAAATCAAGGCACTAATGGAATAACTCCAAGTATTAATCAAGTTGTTACCGAATTTTCTTCTAACAGAGCCCATCTATATCCTTTAGCAGCAGCTATAATGGAAGAAGATCAGCGTAATTCCATGGGATTTTCAGAAAGAATAGCACATTTTTTTGGTGAGCGTGTAAAGCGAGAAGATTCTTTAAAAGCGTTAGTTAAGGGCGTACAAGGTCCTCTAGGCCAAAAGGGTGAACCAGGCCGTAACGGTGAACCGGGATTAAAGGGCAAACAAGGTGATAAGGGTAACCGAGGTTTTCTTGGCCCTAAAGGTAACAAAGGAAATACTGGAACGTCAGGTGCACCTGGATCAAAAGGCGATAAAGGTATACAAGGTCCTCCTGGCTCTAAAGGAGCAGATGGAGTGCCAGGTGCACAAGGTCCTAAGGGAGAGCCAGGTCTGAGGGGCTTCAATGGTACACAAGGTCTTACAGGTAACAAGGGTGAGCCAGGTACAGGTGGATTAAAAGGAGATATAGGTCCTATAGGACCTCAAGGCATAAAAGGTGAGCCAGGTATAAATGGAACAAAGGGAGATATTGGTCCTAAAGGATTAGATGGAGCCATGGGAATAAAAGGTGATATGGGTGAGAAAGGAGAGATAGGTTCTAAAGGTGACAAAGGAGCAGATGGAGTACAAGGTATATCCGGTCCTAAAGGTAACAAAGGAAATACTGGAACTCCAGGTACAGATGGATTGCCAGGTGCACAAGGTCCTAAGGGAGAGCCAGGTATAAAAGGAGAGCCAGGTCTGAGGGGCTTCAATGGTACACAAGGTCTTACAGGTAACAAGGGTGAGCCAGGTACAGGTGGATTAAAAGGAGATATTGGATCTCAAGGTATACAAGGTCCTCCAGGCCAAAAGGGCGAATCAGGTCGTAACGGTGAACCGGGGTTAAAGGGTGACCGAGGTTTTCCTGGTCCAGAAGGTTCTAAAGGAGATACTGGATCAAAAGGTGACAAAGGTAGAGATGCAATTCCTGAAGAAGTTGCACAAAAATTAATTAATAATGGAACTATTGCTCATCAGGTGCTTGAATACCGTGACCAAGACGGGGATTTAGTGTTAGAGAAGCAAGTTGCAGGAAGAATTATTAGTGATCAAGATATTCAAACAGGAATAGCCATTGCATTAGCTGATAACAGAATGGAAGAGCTAGCAGATGTGTTACTAAGTGATGCTAATCATACATTAGTAGAAAACCTTGCAAATAATACTGAGCTAACACAAAGCATTGCAGAAGAACTAAGGAAAAATCCAGGAGAAGTCCAAGGTCCAAAGGGAGAAAAAGGAGATATAGGTCCTAAAGGATTAGACGGAGCCATAGGAATAAAAGGTGATATGGGTGAGAAAGGAGAGATAGGTTCCAAAGGTGACAAAGGAAAACCAGGCACGAATGGGTTGCAAGGTCCAGAAGGTCCTAAGGGAGAGCCAGGTCTGAGGGGCTTCAATGGTACACAAGGTCTTACAGGTAACAAGGGTGAGCCCGGTATAGACGGATTAAAAGGAGATATTGGTCCTAAAGGCATAAAAGGTGAGCCAGGTATAAATGGAACAAAGGGAGATATTGGTCCTAAAGGATTAGACGGAGCCATGGGAATAAAAGGTGATATGGGTGAGAAAGGAGAGATAGGTTCTAAAGGTGACAAAGGAGAACCAGGTGCGAATGGTTGCAAGGACCTAAGGGAGAGATAGGTTTGCAAGGACCTAAAGGTCAAGTTGGTAGATCTGGTCTTAAGGGTATGCCAGGTCCACAAGGTCCAAAAGGAGATACCGGAGCTCCAGGTGCGAATGGATTGCCAGGTTCCAAGGGAGAAGATGGAATAGGTGCTACATTAGCTGATCAGTTTTTACGTGAGATAAGAAAAGCAAAAAATGAAACTCTGGATGCTAAAAAAGCAGCAGAGGCAGCTAAAAATGCTTCAGAAGGTTTTGCCAAACAAGCTAAAGATACGGAAGATAAGGTTAAAATACTACACAATCAAACAGTGAATCTTACAGGAGAAGCTGAAGATTCTGCTGATCAAGCACTTCAATCTGCAGAAAATGCGGAAGCATTGCATAGTAGCGTAAGAGATATGTTTTGTACAACAAATCCTGCAGATCAAGTTTGCAGTGCACGCAGAAGAAGGAGGGAAACTAAAAAATCATCAGTGACAAGCGGAGCAAGCAGACCAACTTCATTTATATCTCAAGTAATAAATTTCTTTTACCCTGCGGTAGGACAGAACGAATATAAAGTAAAAAATGAAATACAGGAAGTGGCAAAAATAATAGATGCAGCAGATGTTGTAACAAAATTTGAAGAAGTATTGGGAGCAACAGCTGTGAAATGTGGCATTTCAAAGAAAAGTCTAAATTTTGATCCAGTGGAACTGCAGTCAACCATTATCAATAAGTCATTACTTAATGATGAAAATCATAATGAGTTGTTGAAGTTCTTGTGTGTAACTGCAAAAAAATCACTCCCTAATTACAAACAAACTAGTAAATGTTTGTTTACTTTTAAAGATCATATGGAAAAAAGATTAAAAGACAATGAGCAGCAAAGAGCTTTCGTTAATACTGAAAAAATAGTGGCAAATAATGAGCAGCCAAGGAGTTTTATGAGTTATGTCTCTCCTCCTAGTAGCCTAAGTGCCATTAATCAGCAAGTTGTTGGTTATTTAAGGTAATATCATGGAAAAACATATATTTAAAATAGAGGATAAAAATCCGCTCTATAAAAAATTGATTAAACTTCCTGCTGAATATTATATATTAAACAAAAATAGTAAGGTTATCCATTCACATATTGGTCCAATTAAAGTAGAGAATATTAATGGTTTAAAGTTAAGGAAGCAGGGAGATAAAATATCTTTATATGAAGGAAACTTACCCCTGCAAGCAGAAAGATCTCATGAAAGTGGAAACTCTATTAAAGAGGATCTTATTGTAGAACAAGAAGCTATAATAAGTACAAATAGAAACTATATTATAGAAAAGCTTGAATCAAAACCTATCTTGATTTCGCTTTACAACATAAAAGATAGTCCTGACTTTGGCCTCAAATTGTCTGGTAGAGATATAACTGGAGTACTCAATTTTATCAATTTTAACGATGAAAATGACCCAGTACTACAAAAAATTCAAGAAGAAAAAGGTGGACTTTATTTTACAATAGAAGGTGATTATATCTATATATCAGATGAAGAAGGAAAATGTCTTCCAGTATGTAAAGATGGTAGTTGCTATAAGTATCAATACACAAAAAATGAACATGATATATTAGAAATTAGTGAGATATCAACAATAATAAAAAACTTAACTAAAACTGAGCAATGCAGTGCACCAGCTAAGGCAGGGCAGAATTTTACTTTGCAAAAGGGAAAAGAATTATCGGATAATATCTATCAAGCAGATATCATGTTAAACGGTAAGCTTGTAGCTACTTTACCAAAAATAGGTTACTGCATGCTTGATGACCAATTGGTCATACATAATCACGTTACAGAAGAAGAGATAAAAATTCCTAGAGACTTTCATTATCTTAAAGTAGTCAAGTACAGTAGTAATGATGATTGTCAATTAACGTTTTGTAATTTCTTAGGTAATGAGTTTTTTGAACATAAAAAGTACGATTCTCAATACTCAAATGTTCCAAATAAATATCAATATATAAGTTTAAACTGTATGAAAAAGGAATATAAGCCAAATTTCTGCAAGTTACTTAACGATAAACCATCTTTTTTTATTGCAAAAGGAACTACTAATCAAGATTCTTCAGGCCACTGCCCAGCTGATGTATTTGAATTAACAAAAAGTGGAAAAGGTAAGAAAATGGCTACATTAATTGATCAATTTGGCTCTTTCAATAAAGAGGGTAAGTTTCAATATTGTGATTACCATACAAAAGCAGATTACGATATTTATGATTCTTATAAAATTAATAAAGAGTACAAAACAACAGATGAATTTCTCTTCAATGATGACATAGTTCTTTATACTATTCCAGAGCTATCTTAACCACGCACAAAGTATATTATAATTGCTTTTTAAAAGTGAATTTAGTAGAATTCAAAGAAGTGTAAAAATGTATTCTTTTTAGTTTAGATTCGCTACCACTTTGCCACTCGTTAGTACCACAGTGGTTTTGTAATAGAATGCAAGCTGCAAAAACTTACTTAGCAAAATGAGGTAGATGAGAAAAGACAACTATAGGAACAAATGGGTGTCAAGCACTGGGATGACAAGAAAAGAAACACTGGTTTCAATATTTGCATGCATCTGAACAGATACAGATGGCTAAAATATTGAAGAAAGCATACGCGTCAAGTTAAGAGCAACTAGCCTTCTTTGACTTGTCAAGAAAGGTCTTTTTTTCCCCAGATTCTATTATCACATGCTGAAATGACATCTCTTGCTCCTTCACGTTATTATGCAAAAAGCCCTTTGAATTTTTACAGCTTGAAAAATCTTTATAAAATTTACTTTCTTTAAATGCTTTAACCTTCTCCTCATTATTTAGTGAGTCACGTTTAGAAAAATATTCATCTGTAATATAAATATATAAACTAATCAACTCAGGAAAAGTGTAGTCAGTTTTGTTGGAAGACTTTAAACACGTAATGGGCAATTTATGTATATCTTTATCAGCTTTTTTAGAATCAATACATTTATCATTCTTTCTTAATATTATATGCTGCTTGAAAAATTCTTCATATTCCTCAAATCCTTCGAATACTTCTTTTTTTTGGTAATCTTTCCTTCTACCGCTTTGATCTATTTTTTCTATTTTTGTTGCAAGTTGTGCTGGTTGTTTTATCGTCTTGTCTCCCTCTTGATTAAAGTATAAGGTGTAAGGGGTAATTGCATTAATAATTTTGTGTGTTTTCCAATGGCAACCAAAAACCTTTAGTACTAATTTGATTATTGGAGCAAGAAAAATTTTTAATTTCGCTATGAATCCAAAATAATAAAGAGAAGCTTGTTTGAGTGAACTAGCAGCCTTATTAACTATACATCTTAGATGTATATCCTTATCTTTAAAATTTTTATGAACCTCTGCTGCTACATGTCCACCTAAGCAGTTTCCGAACAATATAATATCATCTGGTTTTATACCCTTTTCCAACAAGTTAGTTACAACTGCTATACCAGATTTAACTCTATTGCTACGTATCAGTGAGTTATTTTTACTTAAACCAAATCCAGGATAATTAAAAAGGTATACAGTAATACCTTGATCTGTAGCCCAATCGAAGTTTTGGAAATAATCTTTGCTAGGACTTAATGCTTTATCTCCGCCAATAAAGTATACCAGATGTTTTTCACTTTGATTATTTACATTTTTACCAGGAAGCGTAATTGTCTCTATTTTTATCCCGTTTTGAGTTTTTATAAACTCTCTCTCAGTTTACTCTCTTATTTCTTTCATATTTTAACTCTCACTATAATTATACAAAAAAATCTTAAAAAATCAACAAAATCTCAATTTTATGAACAATATAAACCTTCTCAAATTCATTGAATTATGCTTTCAAACGGTAGTGCCGGGGTGTGAGTATAATGATTATCAATATATAAAAGTCATAGCAGACAGGCTTGAAGCAGCAAGCGCTGGTGAAGCAAGAAGAATAATATTCAATATGCCGCCGCGTTCAATGAAGTCCATTTGTGTAAGTGTTGCATGGCCCGCATGGATACTTGGAAATCAGCCAACTGCAAGAATAATAGTTGCAAGTTATTCTCGGTTGCTTAGCGAAAAGCACTCACTCGATACCAGGTGCATAATGCAATCTGATTGGTATAGAGAGCTATTTCCGAAAGTAGAATTATGCAAAGATCAAAACACTAAATATAAATTTCAAACAGTGCAAAGAGGATGTCGAATTGCAACATCAGTTGGAGGAACATTAACCGGTGAAGGTGGAGATTTCATTATCGTGGATGATCCACTAAGTCCCGCACAAGCTTTGAGCGAAACATTTAGAAAGCGTGCTGCAAACTGGTTTGATCAGGCTTTAGTAACCAGGCTCAACGACAGAAAAAAAGGAGTTATCGTTCTTGTGATGCACAGACTCCATTTAGCATCGAACAAAATGAATCTGTCAAACCAGGAAGAAACTCATCAATTTAAGTTTCTAGTAGTTTTAAGTATAGTTGTGAAGGAAGCGCCTCATGCAGTTATAACCGGAATCTTCACTGGTGCCATAAGTGCCCGTCGTTTAGCATGGTTTTGGAGGAACGGTCAAATCATTGATGGAGTCCTTAGACTACCTCGGTTAGGAGATTGTATTATATCAACCGTCCCAAGCTGAAGCGTTTCCCTGCTATAAATTATATGAAGGAGTTACCATGAAAAAAACAAAAAGTAAATTAGAAATAATGAACCCTAACGCAGCAGGAATAGATGTTGGTTCAGCTATACATTATGTGTGTGTGCCAGAAGGAAGTGATGAACAGCATATACAAAAATTTAGCTGTTTTACAGAGGATCTTCATAACATAGCAAAATGGCTAAAAAAGTGTGAAGTTACTACAGTAGCCATGGAGTCAACCGGAGTGTACTGGATTCCTTTGTTTCAAGTACTTGAATCATATGGACTTGAAGTAAAACTTGCAAATGCAAGACATGTAAAAAATGTACCTGGAAGAAAGTCAGATGTCCAGGACTGCCAATGGCTTCAACAACTACACAGTTATGGGTTAATCGAAGGATCATTTAGGCCAGATAATCAAATGTGTGTATTGCGTAGTTATGTGCGGCAACGTAAAAACTTAATTGAAAATGCTGCTACACATATTAATCGTATGCAAAAGGTGTTGGTACAAATGAATATTCATTTACATAAAGTAATAAGCGATATCACTGGCGTCACAGGAATGCAAATTATTAAAGCAATAGTAGAAGGTGAAAAGAATCCCGAGAAGCTAGCTGAATTCAGAAGTGTGAATATGAAGAACGATAAAGCTACTATAGCAAAAGCATTAACAGGCGATTATAGAGAAGAACATTTATTTGTACTGAAACAAGAATATACAGCATATACTTTTTTTCAAGAGCAAATAACTGAATGTGATAAAAGCATAGAAAATTACTATAAAACATTTGAAACAAAGTCCGATGAGAGTAAAGAGTTAGGTAAGGAAAAAAACAAGTCTAGAAGAGGCAGACCAAACTTCACCTTGCGTGAGAAATTGTATAGGATAACCGGAATAGATTTTACTAAAATTCCTGGATTTGATATACTAACTGTACAAACTATTATTTCAGAAGTTGGCATTAACCATAATAAGTGGCAATCAGAAAAGCACTTTACTTCATGGTTAGGACTTAGCCCTGCTAACAAGATCACAGGAGAAAAAGTATTTGGGACAAAAACTCGTAAAGTCATTAATCGCGCTACAAATGCCCTGCGAATGGCTGCTTATGCTGTGGGAAATAGCAAAAGTGCATTAGGTGCATATTGTAGGAGATTAAAAAGACGGCTAGGAGCAATAAAAGCAATTACTGCCACAGCAAGAAAATTAGCATGTATTTTTTACCAAATGTTGAAATATGGACAAGAGTATGTGGAAAAAGGAATGAGTTATTATGAAACACGCTACAAAGAGAAAATTGTGAAAAATTTGATCAAAAAAGCGCAGGAGTTTGGCTACACATTAGTTCAACAAGAAGAGTTAATTAATGGAGTTTCTTAGGAGAAGATTTAACTGGTCACCTCCTCTGTAAACCAAGAAACATATGGCATCATGTCTGTTTACCAATAATAGCTGAAGATAAGGAGATTATTTATTCAGTTAATAATCATATTCCAGAGCATGAACAGGAAATATACTCAAGAAAAGAAGGTCAATTGTTGTATTCCCTAACTGAAGGAAAAGAAGAAATTGAGATGATAAAAGCTGAACTTGGGAGTTATGGTTTTGCTGCTCAATACCAACAAAACCCTCTACCACTTTCAAGTGGTATAATTAAACGAGAGTGGTTGAAGCGCTATAAAAATTTTCCTGATAGCCTCTTGCATGTAACACAAAGTTGGGATACTGCAATTTCAATAAACAATACAAGTGACTTTAGTGTCTGCACTACCTGGACAAAAGTAGATAATACATTCTATTTACTCGATGTATATCGCGCAAAACTTGAATATCCAAAACTTAAAGAGAAAGTTCTATCGCTGGCTGCAAGGTGGAAGCCACACGCAATTTTAATCGAAGCAAAAGCAAGCGGTCAGCAATTGGTTCAGGAGCTCAGGAAAAACAGTGATTTACCTATTATTCAAATAGTACCACATGATGACAAATTAACTCGATTTCACCGAATTGTCCCAATTATAGAATCTGAGCGGGTTTTTCTCCCTAACCAAGCAGTATGGCTTAGCGACTTTGAGTATGAGATTTTAATGTTTCCAGAAACCCGTCACGACGATCAAGTAGACAGTACCGTGCAATATCTTCAGTGGGTGAGAAACAATATTGCTAGAGTGGTAGCTATACGTTCATTGTAGCTTGAAAAGGTTCCTCGGAATTGTGTATAATTTTTTTAACTGAGCTTATTTAACTTATCCATTTTCTAAATGATATTTTAGGGTTTATTGAAATAAATACTACGCAAAAATTCTATCTCTGGGTGCTTAGATGAATATCTTTATATTAGACGAAAATCCTGTAACTGCAGCACAAATGTTATGCGATAAGCACATAGTAAAAATGCCGCTAGAAACTGCTCAATTGCTTAGCAGTGTTTTTTCAATAGCATTAAAAGAGCCAAATCCTTTAGTCAGCATTACAAACCAGAATATAGAAGTTCCATATAAACTTACTCACAAAAACCATCCTTGTTCTTTATGGGCTAGACAATCAAAAGGAAACTTTGATTGGTTAATAAAACATGGAAAAGAATTGTGTATAGAATATAGCTTGCGATACAAAAGAACGCATAAATCCGAAGAAGTTATAGATTGGTGCGATAATAACAAGGATTTGCTAATATTTCGATCAGCTGATATACAAGCTTTTACACAAGCGTTACCTGATCGATATAAATGTAGTAACCCAATAGAAGCATATAGAGAATATTACCTAAAAGAAAAGATGAGATTTGCTAAGTGGGAAAAAGGTAGAGAAGCACCAGATTGGTTGCTAGACAAAATGCTATAGGTTATAAAATTATCCAAATCGGTCATAAAAAAGGTAAATTGAAGCTACAAAAGCAATGCTGGCTGATAATGTTGATGTTTATCAAGTTTATTGATCTTTCTATTTGTGAGATTAAAGAATTCAGTAAACTGTTATTTCCAGTACATGATGGGCTGCTTGCACTGTAGAGTGTCATGTACACATCTGTACTAACAAGTAGAGGTAAATTCTAAGTCGTTTTAGACATAACACTTACTTTAAAAAACTTTACTTTACGCTGATATTCTAGCGCTTTTCTGTGGTATTTTGTTAGAGTATAATTTGCAAAACTATCTTCCTTGTAGGTTAAAGAATTACACTGCTTTATATGTAACTCTATCCACTCTGCGTAATCCTGATGATCAGTTGCAATAAATATTTCCCCTGTGACAAGTATTTTTTTTGCTAATAAATTTAAAAATTCCGTATTAATTAACCGTCTTTTGTTGTGACTTCTTTTTGGCCATGGATCTGGAAAGAGAATAAAGAATTTTTCAACACTGTTGTCAGGAAAATTGGCAATTAATTCTCTTGCATCTTCTGTCCATATTAAAATATTTTTTATGCTGTGTGCTTCTATGCTTTTTAGCAAGGAAGAGACCCCCTTTAAATAAGGCTCACATCCTATAAATAATAGATCAGATTCATTGAATGCCTGATGGAGCATATTTTCACCATTACCGAAACCTATTTCTACCCGTATTCTTTTTTGTAAGTCTACGATCTTTTTTATAGATTCCTTGCTGTTTTTAATAGAATACTTCTCCAGAACATTCAACTTCAACCTAGATCTTCTGGAAAATGACCTAATCCAATTATTATTCCTAGATAACATATCTTACATAACTTAATCTTTTATAGCTTAAACAATTCTCGAAATGAATTAATGAGAATTTACTTGTCACTAAATTATTAATATTATATAATATATGAGTTCTAATGAAGTTAAAGTTAAAAGGTATGGAAAATATAGTTGCTATCAGGAGGCTATTATCAAATAGGTTCATAGAAGGGATATTTCAAGATCAATTTGATAATCAAGATAATGACTTTTGTGAAGATTCTTTTGCTAACAAAATCAAAGAAGGAGATGTGGTAGAAGGTATAATCACAAGAAGAAATTCTAATGATATTGTGGTTGATGTTGGTTTAAAGTCAGACGGAAGAATTCTGATTAAGGAGCTCAGTTTTAATGATGATATCACTGTTGGTTCGAAAATTAGAGTTTATGTTGAAAGAATTGAAGATTACCATGGTAATGTTGTTCTTAGTCGTGAGAAAGCAATCAGAGACGAAAAATGGAATAAATTGGAAGAAAGCGCAGTTACAAAAGATGAAGTAACAGGAATCATTAAACGCTCAATTAAATGCGGTTTTATTGTTGATCTTGGTGATGGAATAAGTGCGTTTTTACCGCTGAGTCATGTGGATTTGAAGCAAATAAAAGATGCTAATCACCTTATTGAAACTGAACAAAAATTCATCGTTCTTAAAATGGATAAGAAGCAGGGGAATATTGTAGTATCAAGGAAGCTGGTATTAGAGAAATTGCATGCTGGTGAAAAAATTAAGTTTTTAGAATCTTTAAATGAAGGTGATGTAGTAGAAGGCAAAATAAAAAGCATCACTCACTACGGTGCATTTGTTGGCATTCATGAATCAGATACAGTGGGAGTTATAGATGGACTGCTACATATTACAGATATCTCTTGGAGTAATGTAAGTCATCCATCTGCAATTTTTTCTTGTGGTCAGCATATAAAAACTAAAATTATAAAAATAGATAGAGAAAATGGAAAAATCTCCCTGGGTGTAAAACAATTAGGAGACAATCCTTGGCAAGATCTAGAGTCAAAATGTCCAATTAACAGCGTACACAAAGGATGTGTAACGGGTATAAAAGATTGTGGATTCATTGTTGAGATTAAACCTGGGATTGCGGGTTTGGTACACTCATCAGAAATAACTTGGAGCAAGAGTAATTTACCAATTAGTAGTTTTGTAACAATAGGACAAGAAGTGGATGTAAAAATTCTCGGTATTGACATTATTAAAAATAAGATGAGTTTAAGCACAAAAAGGTGCGTAGAGAATCCTTGGCAAGTATTTATTGATAAATATCCTCTTGGTTCTATTGTTTCTGGTAAAGTTAAAAGCAACAATGGTTCACAAATATCTGTGACTTTTGATGATTCTGAGATATCTGAGGACGTAGAAGGAATAATTTATATGCAAAATCTAAGTTGGTCGAAAAACAATTCAGATGAGATAAAAAAGTATAATGTAGGTGATGAAATAGAAGCAAAAGTGATAAGGGCTAACGTAGATCGAACAAGAATTTATCTTGGAGTAAAGCAAATAGAGTATGATCCTCTTGAAGAACTGATAGAGAAAGTTAAAGTAGGGGATAAAATGCAGGTTACTGTAAATAAGAGAGAGGAAAATGGTCTAATCGTTGAAATTGAGAACAATGTAACCCTTTTAGTAGATCAAGAGCATTTACCAGAAAATAAAAAGTTTTCTATATCAGAAAAAATACAAGTTGAAGTAGTAGGTGTTGAAAAATATAATATAATATTATCTGCCAAATAACTTCTTGTGCTTCATATAAATGGCAACGAAATCTGATATAATAGCAAAAGTGGCAGAAAAACACCGTTTGTTAGATAAGGTCATTATAGCAGCCATAGTTGATAGTTTTTTTCGAGTGTTTTCAAACACGTTAAAATATCATAATAGAGTTGAAATCAGGGGGTTTGGTTCTTTTTCAATTAGAAGCTATAACTTGAAAGAAGCAAGTAATTTGACGTCACAGAAGGTTGCAAAACATCAATACTTTAAAACTTATTTTCGTAGCAGTAAAAAGTTATCCCTCTTGATAAATGAATGAAAATCTATATTGTAAATTTGAAAGTTGTACAATATAGCATCATATGCAAGTAGTAGAAATAGTTATACATAATAACACATATAAAATATCTTGCGAAAGTAAAAAGAAGGACCATTTATTACAACTTGCTAATAGCTTCAACAAGTTAGTTAGCTCCATATCTCAAAGAACTGGAGGTAAGGGCTCAGATGCATTAAATTTCTTACTTGCAGCATTGACTCTCGAAGACAAAATTTTAGAATTAACAAAGCGATTAGACGAAATAAATCAAGAATGCAAAAAGTATAGGGAGGAAAAAAGAGTAGAATATGCTGAAGTATTAGATAGGGTAAACAAGATTATTGGGTGCATAAGTGATTAAAGCAAGCAATCAAATCGACTACCTCACTACTCAAATCAGGGGGGAGAAGTTTCTTACGAGTTATGTAACAATATAATTCGCAATCATCAAGATCAACTATTTTTTCGTATTCAATTAGTTCACTTAAGGAAAATTTATCAAGATATTTCAATGCAAAATGCCCTAAAAGTATATCAGTTTCTTTACAACCCCTATGCCAACTCCTATACATCAGTTTTCTTCTTAATAAGGAGATATCTATCATTGTCATCAAACTTTTTTTTAATTTAAAGACTAAACTAAATACTTGTCAAGCAAGGCGCATTTTAATATACTCAACGTTTGATTAAGATTTAAAACATAGGTGGAATTAATTTCTCATCAACTTAGCGCTGGAATATATTATTTTTTATCGTTTTCTTTAATAATTTCTATTATAGTATTCGTGCATGAATGTGGGCATTATATTGTCGCTAAAGCATGCAAGGTTAAAGTTGAATCTTTTTCTATAGGCTTTGGTCCTGAAATTTTTGGTTTTAACGACAAGTCTGGAACTAGATGGAAATTAAGTGCCTTTCCATTGGGTGGCTATGTTAAAATGTTAGGGGATACTAATGCAGCAAGCGTTCCTGTTGATCAACAAAAATTAACTGAAGAAGAAAAATTATACTCATTCCATACAAAACCTCGATATCAAAAAGCAGCAATAGTTTTTGCAGGGCCTTTTGCAAACATGATATTTACCGTTATAGCTTTCACAATATTTTTCAGCGTGGCAGGTTATTATCGTACTCCACCGGTAATTGGTAATGTAATAGAAGAAAGTGCAGCGAAGCAAGCTGGCCTGTTGCCAGGTGACACTATTACACAGATCAATGAGTATAAAATAAAATACTTTGAAGATATTTCACGCGTGATAATGTCAAATCCTGAAACAAGAATTGAAATTAAGTATAGCAGAAATAACGAAGAGTACAGAACTATTCTAACTCCGTTTACAGTTGAGGATAGAGATATCTTTGGCAACATAATAGAAAGAAAAACTATAGGAATTACCTCAATTAATATGATGGGGTTAAAACAGTCATCTTTTCTTGGAGCTGCTAGCCTATCAGTGAGTGAAACCTACCACACTATGTGTTTAACAATCAAAGCACTCTTTCAAATTGTTATTGGCAAGAGAAGTATAAATGAAATAGGCGGGCCAATAAAAATTGCAAAATATTCAGGGCAATCAGCTAAAAAGGGACTTATTATGGTTCTATATTTTATGGCAATTATTTCAGCTAATTTAGCTGCAATTAACTTGCTGCCAATACCACTACTAGATGGTGGGCATTTATTTCATTATATTATAGAAGCAGTTATACGTAGAGATTTGAGTTTGAAATATCAAAAATATGCAGCCACTTTTGGTGCTACCATACTGTTTTTGTTGATGGCAGTTGCAATCACAAATGATATTAGGCATCTTTTTTAAGATACGTATGAAAAAATTATTCCACATGCTAATAATAATCTTTATCTCTTTTCCTACTTTACTTGTTGCTCTAGAAAGTAAGGAAAAAGTGCAGATAAAAGATATAAAGTATATTGGCAATGAGCGAGTAAGTGATCAAACAATAAGGTTTTATACAAAATTAGAACCAGGTAGCTATATAAATGATGATGATATAGATTCAGTTATAAAAAGTTTATATAAAACAAAGTTATTTACCAGTGTTAACGCATATATGGATGATGAAAAAAATTTAGTAGTAAAAATTCATGAGAATCCACTGATTAACAAAGTAATATTGCAGGGCAATAAGTTATTTAATAGTAAAGAGTTGCTAAATAACGTTATCCAGTCAAAATCACTAACTATTTTTACTGAAACAAAATTACAAAACGATTTAATAAATCTAGTTACTCTTTATAGGAACAGCGGTAAAATTGGTGTTAAAATTGTATATGAGCTAGATAAGCTTGGTAGCAATAGAATCAACCTAATTTTTAAGATAAAAGAAGGAAGAACCTCTAAAATTAAGAGTTTACGATTCATAGGCAATAAAAACTTTTCAGCAAATGAGCTAGAGCAAGTTATCAAAAGGTATAGCAATGATATATTTAGTAAGTTATTTAGAGCTATTTTTAAAAGCGGAACTCATTATTCACCTCAATATCTACTGATTAACACAGAACTGCTTGATCGCTTCTATTTATCTAGGGGGTATATTCAAAATAATATCCAACCAATTGTTGAGGTTGATAATAACAACCAAATAGAGTTAACTTTTTTGATTGATGAAAAGCAGCAATACTTATTTGGAAATAATGAAGTTGATATTGAAACTGAGATTCAGGATTTAAGTTTAAGGGAAGAAATATTAGAATTTATCAAAGAGGAAAATAATCAAATATTTAATAGAGTTAAAATTAACAATACAGCAGAAAAAATAAGTAAACATTTAAACGAAAAAGGATATATATTTGCAAAAGTTAATCCAGAATATACACAACATAACAATATTGTGGATGTAACTTACAAAGTGCTACCAGGTAAAAAGATTTATATAAACCAAATTACCATTGATGGCAATGACCGCACTTTAGATAAAGTAATTAGAAGAAAACTTAGCATGGCAGAAGGCGACGCATATAACACATCTGAGATTCAAAAATCACGTAGAAAACTTATATATAGCGATTTTTTTGAAACAGTAAAAATAAATAGTTATATAGTGGATGAAAATACAGTAAATCTTGATTTAAATGTCAAAGAAAAAAGAACTGCCTCGTTATCTTTAACAGGTGGCATGTCTCTTCCTGGTGGAGTATTTGTTAAAACCGATTTCACAGATCGTAATTTATTTGGTAGTGGTAAAGAGGTATCTTTTGCTCTTGAAAAAAGTCAATATGTTCTTTCTACTAGTATAGACGCTGTTGAAAATAATTTTAACGATTCTGATACTTCACTAGGCATGAGTATTTTTTATGAAAAACAAGACAAACCAAACACTACTTTCGATACCTGCAACTGGGGAGGAATAGCAAAAGTATCATATAAAATCTCAGAAAATCTAACCAATTCCTTTCAATATTCTTATAAGTATAATCACATACACATGGACAATAAGGGTGGAAAAGATGAGGATATCTCTGAGATAATAAGAGATCAAGAAGGTGAGTATCAGGTTTCATCAGTGGGATACACGTTAGCGTACAATAAACTGGATAACCTCTATACTCCTAAAGAGGGATATTTATTGCGTTTAAGTCAGGATATTTCAGGATTATGGGGAAATGTAAATTTCCTAAAATCTGAATTCTTATCTTTTTATACACACCCTATATTAAGCAAAATTGATGATGATATAACATTGCGCTTTAAAGTAGCAGCAGGTCATATTTTTTCCTATACTAATAAAGAGCTCAACATTGGCCAGCACTTCTTTAAAGGTGGCAATGAGATTAGAGGATTTGACCTTTCCGGCATTGGACCAAGAGCAGAAGACAAAAATCAAAGCTCATTGGGAGGCAAAACTTATTTTAATTTAACACAGCAAGTAGATTTTCCACTATCTAAATTATACGACTATGCTGGTATCAAAGGCTCACTATTTGTTGACTATGCAACACTTTTTGGTTTAGATGAAAAGAAGGGATATAGTGGGAAATATTACGATAGTAAGCTTATAAGAGTATCACCAGGTTTTGGCTTTTCAATGCCTTCTCCTTTTGGTAGAATTAGATTAGATTTTGGGTTTCCTTTAGTAAAGGAAGCTTATGACATAATACCATCGACAAACGTTAAAATTTCTATTGAAGCGGGGATTTAAATGAAATATATACAGTTATTTACATCAGTTATTGCCTTAATTATTTCCTTATTTGTGGGGTATAAGTTTGTAGGGTATCAACCTCAGAGCACGCTTAATACAAAGGCTGCCATTATTGATAGTGATAAGGTTATCAATGAATCTCTGGCTCTGCAAAATATACAACAACAAATAAAGGAGCAGAATTCTAGATTACAGAAGGAATTTGAAAATGAGTTAGAAAAATTTAAGCCATCGAAAGAAGAATTTGACCTTTTGTCAGAAGAAGCAAAAAAAGAAAAGACAGAACAATTTAGTAAGCATACTGTAAGTGTTAGGGATAATTACGCTAAGAAAATGTCACATTTAGAAGAAAATTATAGAGAAGCAGTAGAAAGTGTCTTTAACAAGATAAAAGAAGTTGCTAAAAAAACAGCAGAAAAAAACAACATAGATTTGGTACTATTTATTTCAAAAAAGAATCAAGTTTTATACTCTATGGATGAAGTAGATTTATCGGATGTAGTATTAAAAAATGTAAACAAGGAAATACCCGAATTTGCTTTGCAAAACATTGAATAGACTTATGCAATGTAATATCAATGATATTATAAAAATACTACCACATTCTTATCCTTTTCTCTTAGTAGATAGGGTTATAGAATGCGATCCTGGTATGAGTATAAAAGCAATTAAAAACGTGACTTTCAACGAGCAATTTTTTATTGGTCATTTTCCTGGCCATCCGATAATGCCAGGAGTTTTGATAATTGAGTCTTTAGCTCAGGCATCTGCTATATGTGTTCTCGGTAAAAAAACAGTAGAAAATAAAGTTGTATACTTTATGTCCATTGAAAACGCAAAATTCAGAAAGCCAGTCACTCCAGGAGATACCTTAATTCTTCAATCTAACTTTGAAGGTTTGCGTTTAGGTGTATACAAATTTAAGTGTGTTGCATCTGTTGGAAAAGAAGAGGTTGCAGGAGCAACAATCTTAGCAAAACTGCAAGATAAATAAAATCTTCATCTATAAGAAACAGTATGTACACTGTATAGTATAAAGATGCAACTGAATTTCAAAATCTCATTTTCAAACTTATACACTCGTAGTGAATTAATAAAGTTAGATAAGGCGTTTTTGGATTACATAAAATCGTGCGATGAAAGCTTGTTTTATTCATTAGTTGAAGCAAGAGAAAAAGCAGCTTCTTCTTCGATGTCATCCCAGTGTTCATCCCAGTGCTTGACACTGGGATCCAGAAAACAAGAAGGATGGATTCCAGCTTGGATGAAAGATGGTTGTAATAGCCAGTTAATAATGGATCTCTCACATTTACTTGATGAATTTATTGCAAAATTTTTCAATATTGAAAAAGAAGTAGAAGAGTTAAAGGAAAAACACAATGACTTTGCTGTAATATACAGATGCAAAAGATTATTTGTTCAGCGTTATGCATTGAAGAAATACACTGATGTAGCAAATATTGATTATGTCACTAACAAATTAAATAGTTTCATTACTTTACCGACAACAGAAAAAAACTTTTCTGAGCAGGTAATGAGTTGGCTTGAAAATAAAGAGGATCACAAAGAAGAAATAGAACTTGCGGCTCAATATGCAGTTTGGAGAGTGAAAAATAAACAGAGTATACTATTTAGCATACATAAGAAAATTGATTACGAAAATCTCGTATCATTCTTGAAAAAAGAAGTAGACGAGGTTGAGGTTCTGTATTCAAATGAGGTGAAAAGAAGATATGGTTTTGATCTAACAAGCAAAAAGGTGAGTTTGAATAAAGCACTAGATAATGCTCACTACTGCATATTTTGTCATAAGCAAAGTAAGGACAACTGCTCAAAGGGGCTAATCAATGATGACAACACTTTCAAAAAGTCTCCACTTAGAGTTGAGCTGCACGGCTGCCCACTAGAGCAGAAAATATCAGAAATGAATCTGGTAAAAAGCGAAGGATACAGCATAGCAAGTCTTGCAATTGTGATGATAGATAACCCATTATGTGCGGCTACTGGACACAGAATATGCAATGACTGCATGAATTCGTGCATATATCAAAAACAAGAACCCGTAAATGTGCCAGCAATTGAAACAAGGATTCTAGATGATGTGCTTAGTTTACCGTATGGATTTGAAATATATTCTCTGCTTAGCCGCTGGAATCCTTTAAATTTTCAGCGTCCATTGCCAAAAGGAAACACTGGAAAAAACGTCCTAGTTGTAGGCCTTGGTCCTGCGGGTTTTAATTTAGCTCATCATTTATTAAACGATGGGCATAACGTTATCGCCATTGATGGACTAAAGATTGAACCTTTGATCGATAATTTACAGCTAATTAAAGATTTTGAACACGAAAAATTGAGTGAACGCACGGCAGATGGGTTTGGTGGAGTGTCAGAATACGGCATTACTTCTAGGTGGAATAAAAATTACTTAAAGATTATTAGATTACTGCTGGAAAGACGTGAGAATTTTGCACTTTATGGAGGCATTCGTTTCGGCAGTACGATAACTGTTGATGACGCATTTAACTTGGGTTTTGATCACATTGCCTTGGCACTTGGCTCTGGTAAGCCACGAATGATCAAAATAAAAAACATACTAGCCCGTGGAGTGCGCATGGCATCTGACTTTCTTATGTCGTTACAACTGACTGGCGCTCTTAAATTTGATTCTATAGCAAATCTGCAAGTTCGTATGCCGATAGTTGTCATAGGTGCAGGACTCACTGCAATTGATACTGCTACTGAAGTTTTAGCTTACTATCCGATTCAAGTAGAAAAATTTCTTCTTCGTTATGAAATATTGGTTGATAAGTATGGAAAGAAATATGTCGAAAAAGATTGGAAAGAAGAGGAATATGAACTTGCAAATGAGCTGATATCGCATGCACAATTGATCCGAAAAGAGCAAGAATCAGCAAAAAAAGAGAATAGAGAAGCAAAAATATTGGAACTAATGCAAAGTCTAGGGGGAGTGAAAATTGTATATAGAAAAGAGCTAAAAGATTCACCAAGTTATCGATTAAATAGCGAAGAGGTGCAAAATGCACTATCAGAAGGGATTTACTTTATTGAAAACTTAGAGCCGATTGAAGTTGTAACAGATAAATATAACCACGCTGAATCAATAAAACTAATAGACACAAAATCTGATGAAATCAAGCATATAAAAGCACGTTCTATTTTTATAGCAGCAGGTACTAAGCCAAATACAGTTATTGCAACAGAAGATAAAAAGCATTTTAAATTAAGTAACGGATATTTTACTCATTTGAATTCATCGGGAAAAGAAATAGATCCTATCTTTTCTCCTAAGATGCGAGATAAAGATAGAATATTAGTATATAAGGAAGGCAATAAAACAATTAGCTTTTTTGGTGATCTTCATCCCTCGTATAGCGGCAGTGTAGTCAAAGCTATGGCAAGCGCTAAGAATGGTTACCCTATCATTTCTCAGCTTTTGAATAGAGTTAATAGCTTCACTTATATCATTCCGGCTAGAATCTCGGAGTCATATGCACAATTGTATGAATGTTGTAATATAAGAGTAACTTTCACCAAAAAAGATGTCATTCCAGTGCCCAAACACTGGAATCCAGAAAACTTAATTTTGAATGAGTACACCAGATGGTTATATAGTCAGAACTGGATTCCAGTGTCAGCTATTTGCACGACACCAACTGCTATGCGAATTACCTACAAATTGCAGCATTTGCACGCTAAAGCGTCACGCACTGGAATAATATCAGAACACCTAACTAACAAAGAATTTTTCAAAAAAATCAAAGAGCAATTCACTGCAAAGGTTATAAAAGTTCAATATTTAACAAACAAAGTTGTGGAAATAGTGATCAAAGCACCACTTGCGGCAAAGAATTTTAAACCTGGACAATTCTTTAGGTTGCAAAATTTTGAAACCAATAGCAGAAAAGCCAATAATACAAACCTTGCTATGGAAGGTATAGCAGTAACCGGCACTGAAGTAGACAAAAAAAAAGGATTTATTTCCACTATTGTGCTTGAAACTGGCGGTTCCACTAATTTATGTAAATGTTTTAAAAAAGGTGAACAAATAATTCTTATGGGTCCAACTGGCAGTCCTACTGAGATTGGTTAAACCTATTTTGTACTAATTATACCATAATGTATATTATTTATTAATAAATCTATACTACAATAATGATTTTTATTAAGGTAGTATTGTGACACATCAGTTAATATTCACACTTCCAAAAGAAAGCTACTCTATAGCTATAGGACCATGTTCTGCAAAAAGTAGAAAGTGTAAGGAGTTTATAGCAAAAAACGAAGACGTAGGTATGAAATTTCTTATTTCTACTAAAGATGATACTGGCAAAACAGGAAAAATGTCCCTTTGTAAAGATAATAACGGTCAAGATGAGTGTACAACATCCTACACAGTTCAATTTCCAGTAATTTATAATGATCTTTTTAATGATAGCTTGAGCTACGTAAGTGTTCTTTTGGATCATGATAAAGGACATTTAACTAGGATGCACAATGAATTCGATAAATATAATATTGATTACACAGTTATGGACAATGATACAACACAGAATGTGTTGTCAGAGGTTTTTATATAATCTAATTTTCATTATACAGCTACTCAGAGCTTTCTTGGTTCCATTATCTCTACTCGAATGCCGTCATTACAGTGCTTGATACAGGGATCTATAGCTAAACAATTTAATATTCCGCTACGTGTTAGCGGAACCTATCTATATCATTATCCAAAAAACATAAAAAACTAAATTAACGAAGAATTCTTTAATAGAATCAGATATTGCGAAGAGCATAAAAGTCGAATGAGTGCATTAAAAACTGGCAGCTCCATTATATTTATGCAAATACTGAAGAGAAAGCGAGTAAATAACTCTCAACTGACAGACTTAATGAAATTCTAGATACTAAAGTGATGCCAAACTTTATTTCAAAAAGTAAATAATTTACTAACGCTCGTGCACAAATTAAAAATAAATTATGCACGAGTGTAGCACTGTGAATTAGGAGTGCTATATTAAAGCTTACCTCACTATTAAAGCTATCGGTCAGATTAGATTAAAAAACTAATCTGACCGGTTTCTCTATAACCCTCTAAACCCTGATATAATTATATGGTAATTAGCTTAACTAGTGGTTAATATGCAAATTGATTTTATTTGTATGTTGAGGTAGCATAAACCATACTGTTTTACATCATTGTGCAACTTTATAAATTTTTATTGCTATTTCTATTGACTACATTAATAGTGATAGTCCTAATATTACCTGAAAATTTAGGTACTACACTGAATTGCTCTCATCCAGTTCTAAATTTTGATTTATCTTTTCGTACCATACTAATATCTTTTTTATCAGTTGCATTTTTAGCTGTTCTACCAGCACAAAATTTGACTTTTTCAGAGATGCTATCTTTTGCTGCTTACACTATTAGTTCACTTTATGCAGTTTTATCTGAACATATGATATTGGTTATAATATTCTGTGAATTAATGACCATCAGTGCATTTCTTACTATCGCAGCTGGCTGTAGAGATAGTGAACCTGCAATAAGGTACGCTTGTGTACACTTTTTCGTTGGAGTTATATTAATAGCAGGATTGGCACTTCAAAGCACTAACCTGATAATTTTGGGTTTATTGATAAACTGCGCTTGTTTTCCTTTTTCATTTTGGGTTGTTGATGCATATCCTGCTGCATCGCTACATGGCACCACATATCTCTCTTTATTTACCACTAAAGTCTCTTTTTTAGTGATGCTTTTACACACTTATAACCTATGGCAAGATTGTACTGAAATATTAGCGCTTGTAGGCGCCATCACTGCAATTTACAGTATTATATTTGCTTCTCTTGAGCAAAATATTCGCAGATTTTTATGCTATAACGTTGTAGGACAAATGGGCTTGCTGATTATTGCAGGAAGTTTGCTCAGTCCTTCGGAAAAAGCAATACCAATTTTGATACTGCATATAATCTTCTCTCTTGTTTATCAATCATTATTGTTTGTGGTCAGTAATTCGATTATTTTACAAACAAAAACAATTAGTTTTAATGGAGTGGGTAAACTGATGTCAGTGGAAGGCATGTGTGCTATAATCGCAATACTTACAATGGCTGCATTTCCTGGAACCGTTGGATTTATCAGTAAATCATATATCACAGCTGAAATTGAAATGAACACTGTTGCCTTAAAAGGGTACAAAAATTTATATAAGGTTCTAAATTTGCTGCTTCATTTAAGCGTTGGGCTAAAGTTTCTTTATTACTTATTTATTGCAAAAAGTAAGTCAAAACCTTTAGCAGAGAGGGGAGGCAAAATGACCATGATTGTTTTAGCATTTATATGCGTAATCGCTGGCAATCCTTACTTACCTATTTACAATAAACCTTCGATTTTCGATTTTGTGTACAACACAAAAAATATTTTGTCGCAATTTAATTTGTTACTATGTACCACTTTATTGTTTATTCCTTTACGCAAGTTATTTTACCCGAGAGTAAATTTTAAAATGGATGTTGATTGGATTTTTAGAGTTTTCATATCCTATATTGTCTTGCTGTTCAATCAGTTAGTCTCTAAAACTAGAGAAATGCTTGCCAGCGTAGTGCAAAACTTGACTAATTCACTTACTGGTTTATACTTTAATAATATTACTAAACTTAAAGAAGTGCTGGGTTATAACTCAGTGAGTTTTGTTTCAGCTTCTTCTCTCTTTTTAATGAGTATTCTACTAATGCTATTATGTTTAAATCGTTAACTGAAAGTTTAAATTCTGTATTTAGTAAACTGAGAGGAAAGTCAATCATTTCTGAAGATGATTTTAATCTTGCCATGCGTGAAATACGTATAGCTTTAATTGAAGCTGACGTTTCACTTGAAGTTGCAAAAAAATTCATCAACGACATTAAAGATAAAGTGATTGGGGAAAAAGTCATAAAAAGTGTTTCCCCAGCGCAAATGATAATCAAAATTGTGCAGGATAATTTAGTTGCAGTTCTCGGATCAGAGAAAAGCGACTTAAACCTAGCAACTAAACCCCCTGCTGTGATTATGATGGTGGGCTTACAAGGTGCAGGTAAAACAACTACCTCAGGAAAGCTTGCTTTAAAACTAAAAAAGCAAAAGAAAAAAGTGATGCTTGCCTCTTTAGACATTTATAGGCCTGCTGCCCAGAAACAACTTGAGGTGCTGGGTAAACAAATAGACGTACAAACTTTATCTATAGTAATAAATGAAGGGCCTATTGCAATTACAAAAAGGGCACTAGCAGCAGCAAAGAACGATAATTATGATGTATTAATACTAGACACCGCAGGCAGGCTTCATATTGACAATAATATGATGAATGAGTTGAAAGTCGTAAAGGAAATAGCTTCACCTGCAGAAGTTATTTTAGTAGCCGATGCAATGATAGGCCAGGATGCGGTCAACATTGCCAAATCATTCAATGAGGTAATAGGTGTAACCGGCATTATTCTCACCCGTGTTGACGGTGATGCACGTGGTGGTGCTGCTCTTTCTATGAAAATGATCGCCAATTGTCCAATTAAATTTATTGCTTGTGGTGAAAAATTAAGTGACCTCGATGATTTTTATCCCGATAGAATTGCAAAAAGGATACTTAGCATGGGTGATGTTGTATCATTGGTTGAAAAAGCTGCTGAGATTGTTGGTCAGGAAGAAATTGATAAGTTACAAAAGAAAGTAAAAAAGGGTAAATTCGACCTAAACGACCTAGTGGGAATGTTAAAAACTCTGAGTAAAATGGATGGTATTAGCAACATAATGAAATTCATCCCTAGTTCATTCACAAAAAAGCTAAGTAGCAGTGTGCCAGATGACAATAAAGTGAAAAAATACATAGCCATCATAAACTCAATGACCGAAAAAGAAAGGCAAAATCCAGATATTTTAAATGGCAAAAGAAGACTTAGAATTTCTAAGGGATCCGGAACAAGTGTAACTGACGTTAATCTTCTAATTAAGCAGTATAATCAAATGAGCTCTATGGTGAATAAGTTCAGTAAAGTTGACCATAGTAAACTCAAAGAATCTGATTTCATGGATATGCTGAGCAGAAAGTAAGTCAATAGGTAGTAGAATCAAATAAAATCATCAATTGTAATTGTTGTTGAGTAGTGAAGTATATTATTTTGACATAAAATAACAAATCTTGTTTATTATGTAGTTGAAATTAGCATAATAATAAAAACATGATATAAGTTACTTTAGCTATATTTAATGTGTCGTTTTATAGTTAACACATAACACTGCCTTAACGCTACACGAGTAATAGAACAACGGTTGTCGGTAAGCTCAAGTCAGGCTAGTTGTAGCATCTACAATATCGCTTGTAAGCCTATAGCTATATACAATGAATGAATTTTTTTATATATTCGTTCTTAGTATTTTGTATTTCCTGAACAGTTCCGTGAAAAATGATCTCCCCTTCATATAATACTGCTATTTTGTCAGCTATTTTAAATGCACTATGAATATCATGTGTAATTGTGATAATTGTAGGGCGAAGATCTTTAGATAATTTTATTATTATCTCGTTTACTACATCTGACATGATTGGGTCTAATCCTGAAGTTGGCTCATCCAATACAATAATTTCTGGGTTGTGTGCAATTGCTCTTGCAAGTGCCACTCTTTTCTTCATTCCACCTGATAGTTCTACTGGAAACATTTCTGCTATGTTTTCTTCCAGTCCAACGTCATTTAACTTCTCGATTGCTAGGCGTTTTGCCTCCTTTATGCTGATATTAAAGCGTTTTTTATAATTAAAAGATATATTTTCCCACACTGTAACGTAGTCAAACAAAGCGGAATTTTGAAATAAGACTCCAAATTTATTTTTGCTTTTACTATTTATTTTAATAGACCCTGAGTCTGGTGTCAGTAATCCAATAATTATTTTTGTTAATACAGATTTACCACTTCCTGAGCCGCCAAGTATGACTAATGATTCTCCTTGCGATATATTGAAAGTTATTTTGTTTAATATCGTTCTATCATCAAAGGATAAGCTTAGATTCAATATTGATATTATGGGGCTATGCATGTATTAAAGTAATTAAGTAATTTGCTAAAATTATCAATATAGAAGATATAACAACAGTTGATGTTGTTGCAATACCTACTCCTCGTGCACCTTCCCTACAATGGTAACCGTAATAACAACTTGAAACAGAAATTATGGCGCCAAAAGCAGTCGCTTTCATTAGCCCAACAATAAAATCGTACATATTAAAGAATTGAGCTGTATATTTTATGTATATATTTAAATTGTGGTTAAATTCAAAGACTGCGGTGACATACCCTCCAAATATTCCTATTAGATCTGCACATACTGTAAGTATTGGAAATACTATAACTGACGCTAGAATTCTTGGTACAATTAAATATTTGAAAGGATTGATGTCCAAAGTTGTAAGTGCATCTATTTGTTCAGTGATGCGCATCGTGCCAATTTCTGCTGCAATTGAGGACCCAACCTTTCCTACCATTATTAAGCTGATCAAAACTGGCCCTAACTCTTTAATGATAGTGATCGTAACAAGTTTAGGTACTACTTGTTCTTGATTAATCAATATACCACTTAAGCTACTCTGTAAAACTATCACTGCTCCTATAAAAACTCCAGTGAGCCCAACAATTGGCAAAGAGAAAAAGCCTATCTCTATAATTTGTCTTGCCACATTGCTAAAATAATATGGAGGAATAAAGCAGTGGTATAGAGATTGAATAAAAAATACAAATGCGTTACCAATCCTCAACAGAAAGTTCATAAAGCATCTACCGATTATTCTAACGCTGTCTATATTAAAGGAACTCACTTTACATTTATCTTAGCTAAAATTAGTTTTACTGATTTTATTAAAATTTTTATTAACTTCGCCAGAGTATAGTCAAGATATGTCTTAAGTTCAATATACTTTGATCAAAATGCTTGAGTTTAAGTTTATAAGAGTGAATTGTATAAGAAAACCTTACTTATTTCGCTATTTACTTCTTGTAAAAAACATGCTACTAATAAATTGTGTTATATAATTGAATTGGAGTAAGTTTTGGCAGTTCCGAAGAGAAAAAAGTCAAAGTCAAGGCGTAATATGCATCGTTCTCATCATGCTATTAAGCCTAAGAATATTGTGGTATGTGCAACAACTGGAGAATTCATGTTGCCTCACAACATAGCAGTTGACAATAGTTACAAAGGAAAACGTGTTTTCATTAAACAAAAGGCGGAGTAACTCATGATATGTTACCCACGGTTAACAACAACATAGTTATCGCACTTGATGCTATGGGAGGGGATTTTGCACCTCTTTCCGTAATTCAGGGTGCTAGTTTTTTCTTGGATAATCTTGTTGACCCAGGTGTTGAAGTTTTTTTTCATATTTATGGAGATCAGAAAGAAATATCTCCTTTGCTTTCAAAATACAAAAAAGTAAGCGATAACTCCGAATTTACCCATTGCTCTGATAATGTTCTTCCAAATGATAAACCCTCTTTTGCACTTAGACATCGCAAAGATTCAAGTATGAAGGCAGCTGTTGAAGCAGTGAAAAAAGGTAAAGCTTTTGGGATGGTGTCTTCAGGCAACACTGGAGCATTGATGGCTATCTCCAGATTTATTTTAGGAACATTACCCAATATCTATCGTCCGGCTATTGCATCTGTCTGTCCAACTAAGACAAAAAGCTTTGCATTGCTTGATCTTGGCGCAAATGTTGACTGTAATACTGACTCATTATTTCAATTTGCATTAATGGGGAGTATATTTGCAAAAATAGCATTAAAAGTTGAAAATCCTGAAGTCGCTTTGCTAAACATTGGTACAGAGGAAGTGAAAGGTACTGACTCAGTAAGAGGAGCTTTTGAGTTACTCAAAAATGCTCCAAGTATTAACTTCAAAGGATATATAGAGGCAAGTGAATTTTTAGATGGTAATATAGACGTAATTGTTGCTGATGGTTTTGTTGGTAATGTAATGCTCAAGACAGCTGAGGCAACTGCTGGTACTTTTATCAATCTAATAAAACAGGAAGTATTTAATTCATGGATGACAAAAATGCTTGTCGGCATATTGTTGAAACCCAAGCTAAATAAAACATTAGAGCGTTTTAATCCTAAAATTAGAAGTGGAGCTATGTTTTTAGGGCTAAATGGTATCATTATAAAGAGCCACGGAAATTCTGATGCTATTTCTTTTGCTCACGCTATAAAATTTGCAGTAAATGCAATCAGTGAAAATTTGAACCAGAAGATAATTAACGGGGTAAGTCATATTGAATAAAAGTTTCATATTGAGCACTGGTTCTTACCTACCAAAAAAAATTTTGAGTAATAACGAAATTGCATCGATAGTTGAAACAAACGATGAATGGATAAGGCAAAGAACAGGAATAGTTCAAAGACATATAGCAGATGAAGGAGAATTAACGTCAGATCTAGCTGTAAATGCAGCGAAAAATGCTATAGAAAAAGCGAAAATTTCAATAGATGAAATTGGTTTGATCATAGTTGCAACAACAACACCTGACAAAACTTTTCCTAGCTGTGCAACGATTATACAAAGTAAATTAAAGTGTAAAAACGCATTTGCTTTTGATGTACAGGCAGCATGCTCTGGTTTTATATATGCAGTTACAGTTGCTGATTCACTTATAAAGTCTAACGATAGAATTAAATACGCGCTTGTTATTGGTGCTGAAATAATGTCTAGGATTGTTGATTGGGAAGATAGGTCAACTTGTGTACTCTTTGGTGATGGTGCTGGTGCAGTGATAATGAAATCAGAAATGAGTAGCAGTAGCATTATATCAACAAACTTACACTCTGATGGCAATGTGGACTTATTATGTACAAACGGAGGAATATCCTCTACTTGTGATTCTGGAAAGATACTTATGAATGGAAGAGAAGTGTTTAAACATGCAGTAGAGAAATTGACAGCCTCAGTAGAGGAAACTCTAAAATGCAATAGTTTGAAGATTACTGATATTGACTGGTTAATTCCCCATCAAGCAAACATTCGCATTATTGAAGCAGTAGTAAAGAAATTAGATTTTCCTATAGAAAAAGTAATTAATACAGTTGATAAGCATGCAAACACCTCAGCAGCGTCAATTCCACTAGCCTTAGACTATGCAGTACAAGAATCAAAAATAAAGTCAGGAAATCTGATATTGCTGATTTCAATAGGTGCAGGTTTAGCCTGGGGTTCTGTGTTATTGCGCTATTAGACTTCCTATTACCCACGCTTCTTTTTTCTCAGTTTTATCGTTACATGCTGTACTGACAAAGTTTTGAGATATTATCACAAACATTATATTCACAAGAAATACTTGACTTCACGTGTACTAAGAAGCATTTTATATATGATGTGTGCCCGTAGCTCAGTTGGATAGAGCAACAGCCTTCTAAGCTGTGGGTCGTAGGTTCAAATCCTACCGGGCACATTCTTCTATCAATGCTTTCTATAAATTTTCAAGTATTCTGGTACCACATTTTCAATTGCTAGTGGTCTAATTTTCATTGTTTCGAGATCATCTGACTTTTCGATTGAACTACTCATCATAACTTTCACCTGATCTCGAGTAAGTATAGGGCTTGCATCTCCAGTTATAGGTTTTAACAGCACAGAAACAACTTTACTTTCTAAGAAGAAAGCTATCAATCTTGCCATTGGAAAAGATAAATTGATCAGTAAACACTTTCTGTTAGTAACATTCAGAATAAACTTTAATAAGCTTTTAAAAGAGTAAACTTTTGGTCCACCTATATTATAAATTTTTTTATCTTGCTTATTAAAACTGATAATACGATATACCACTTCAGCTAAGTTTGTTACACATATCGGCTGAAACTTCGTTATTCCACTACCGATTAACGGCAAAAAAGGAAGAATTGTTGCTAATCTTGCAAATTTATTGAAGAAACTATCTTCTTTACCAAATACAAGACTTGGCTTAATTATTATTGCTCCCTGAAATGCTGAAGCTACAGCTTTTTCACCTTCTAATTTACTTTGGGCGTATCTTGACAGCTTACTATTTTCTATTCCCATGGCAGAAAAATGTATCATCATGTATACACTTTTTATTTGTGCAGCTTTTGCTATTCTTTCAGCTACTCCAACATGAACGTCATAGAAATCGTGCTTTCTTGTCTCATATAGTATTCCTACTAAATTTATAACAACATCACACCCCTCCATACTTTCTAAAATTGACTTTTCATTAAAAAAATCTCCTTCAATTATTGATATTTGTCCTAAATTTCCACATAACTTCAGACAAGCAGCTTTTTCCTGATCACGAGTAAATATTCTTATTAAATACCTCGCCGCTGCCAAGCGTCTTACGATGTGTTTTCCTATAAATCCCGTTCCACCAAAAATAACTATACGTTTTATCACAGTTAAAACTTCCAATAACTTAACTTTAAATTAATACAATAGTTTTATTTAATATTCTATTGTGAATTCCTGCACTATAAGGTCCATTCTCATTCCATGAGAACCTTTAACTAAAATTACATCATTACCTTGAACAATATTAGCTAAATTACTTTTCAATTGGTTAGAATCATCGAAATGCATGCCTTTTATATTCTCCGGTAAAAGTTTATTCAATTCTAACATAAGTTTACCAACTGTATGAACTTTATTCACATTTTGTTCTACTATAGAGTCAAGCAATTCTGTATGAAATACTATGCTTTCATTACCAAGTTCTAACATATCGCCGAGTAGTGCCACTTTTCTTAAATTAGAATATGTACCTAAAGTTCTTATTGCAGCCTTCATTGAAGTAGGGTTAGCATTATAGGAGTCGTTAATCAAATGTACTAATTTTCCATTGTATTTAGCTTGATGAACATTGCCTCTACCTTCTGTTACAGTAAAATTCTCAAGTGCTAGTGGTAATTTCGATAAATCAAGTCCTAGACTTTGCACAACTGCTGTCACAACTAATGCAGAGTATGTAAAATGCTCACCCCGTACGTGTAAATTACAGTTTATAATTTGACCGTTGTGCGGTTTAATTTTTAAATTTATACCGCTATCGTTTCTTATTAGGTCTAACAAACGAACAGTAGCACTTTCATTCTTACCAAAGCTCACTACATTTCTGTCAGCATTTGATAAAAGATAATCATAATGTTTATTATCCTTATTCAAAACCAAAGTACCATTATTTTTCATACCATGTAGAATTTCTAATTTCGCTTGTGCAATATCAAGTAGAGATGAAAAATTTTCAACATGCGCAGGTTCAATGTTGGTAATAACTGCAATATCCGGATTGCTAATCTCCGATAACTCTTTTATTTCACCAGCTCTACTCATTCCTATTTCAAGGATTAAGTACTGGCAGTCTTCTGGCGCTTTTAGAATCGTAAAAGGTAATCCTATATTATTATTCAAGTTACCTTCATTTACATGAGATACTCCATAATGCAACAAAACAGTGTTAAGCATATCTTTTGTAGTGGTTTTCCCAACACTACCTGTAATTGTGATAACTTTAGCATTAACAAGAACATTTCTAATGTAATATGATGCCATATTATGCAAAGCTTTTAGAGTATCTTGCACAATAATTAGAGGAAAATTTCTATATTTATCTTCGCTTACTACCGCAGCAACAGCTCCTTTTAAAAATGCTTCATGTAGAAAATCATGCCCATCAAATTTCTTTCCCTTGAGAGCAATAAATAAATCACCTTTTTTTATGCTTCTTGTATCCGTTGAAATATTTGAGCTATATACCGAATTACAAACACCCTCCCCTCTTCCGCCAGTAGCATCAATAATATTATTTGCGTTCCATTTTAACATAATTTATCTTTAAAGGTAATTTGAACAAGAAAAGCAGCAAAAATACTACATACTTTGGTAATGTACAAATAATGATTGCTATCTCTATAATTTCATCTTATAATAGATATACAAGCTTAAATATTTTCGTCTATAGTTGTGTATTTTACTATCTGATTGTAGAAAGTGACTTGGAGGTATGTATGGCAAAAGATGAGTCAAATAAAAAGTCTATTTTGGCTAAGATAAAAGGCGTGTTTTTTCTTGTGCCTAAAGCACTTATTTATCCTATAAAGAAACCGTTTGCTTCAATTGATGAAATGAAGCATGATGCTAAAGTTTCATTAAAAAAGGCTGTGAGTGATGTACCTAAAGAAGAAGAGAAATATGACCCACCTATAGAAACCACAAAAGCTAGTGAGAATCTTGGTATAGAAATAATAAGCTATAAGGATGGGAAAATAAAATTTTTAGCATCAAGAACGCTTGTAGGCGATGTATCACACTTAAGCCCAAAACAATTGGGTCAAATAAAGGAAGTCTTGCCAAATATAGATGTTTTCAGAGAAGAAAACAAAGTTATAATTGAAGTTGATGTTGAGGAAATTACCAAAGAAATTAAAAATGCTTCTGAAAACAAAGGAAAGAGTCCAGAGGAGATAAAAGGGCTTATTATTGAACAAATTAAACAGAAAGTTGACGGCGACCTTAAGAAGCTGGCAAAAATTACTGGTGGAGAGTTGGAACGTCACACGGACCGAAAATTGCTGTATGGTATTGCAGAAAAGTTATATCGAGAATATGGTAACAGGTTGTCAGAAACTGCAATACCACTTAAAAAATCATCAGAGACTGTGGTGCCTAAAAAGTCGTTAAATACTGCAGAACCTAATAATGAAATTATTGTTCAAAATAATATGACTAATCCCCGGGAAATGTATCATCTACAGCCAGAAGTTATTGCTGGAAAGGCGAGTAAAGTGCAATCTTTCTCAAGAGAACAGCAGGTAAAGGAACAAGCAAGGGAGCTTGGAAGTATTTTAAATTTTGAAGATGTTTCCTTTGGTGAAGCAATAAAGCCGTTATCTACACCATCTACAAAAGGAGATGAAGGAAAAGGTCGCTCTTAAAATATGAGCAATGAAGTTTATGATAGCAATAACATCTTTGCTCGAATACTAAGAGGCGAATTATCTTGTGAGGAGGTATATGAAAATGAGAGTGTACTGGCTTTTCATGATAAGTATCCTGATGCACCAATTCACATTTTAGTTATACCAAAAAATCAATATACTTCATACGATGATTTTATCCTAAATGCTTCTGCAGAGGAGATAGTAGGTTTTTTTAAAACTATAAGAGAGATAACGCATAAATATACTTTGGAAAAAACAGGATATAGGTTAGTTACTAACCACGGTAAAGATGGAGAACAAGTTGTACCGCACTTTCACATGCATATTTTAGGTGGTAAAAGATTAGGAAAGCATGTAAATTCATAGTGTTATATGTTTTTTAAATGAGTGAATATTTAACCATATTAATTTTTATCTGTGTATCAATTGTAGTATCCTTTACTTTAGGTGTATTACCTATGTTTCTTGCAGTCAGTAACCCAGATGGTGAAAAGCTTTCTACATATGAGTGTGGCTTTAATCCTTTATCAAGAGCCAGAAAAAGTTTCGACATAAAATTTTACTTAGTTGCAATATTGTTCATAATATTCGATTTAGAAATTGCTTTTCTTTTCCCTTGGGCTGTTTCTTTATCTAAAATAAGCTATTGCGGATTTTGGTCTATGATAATATTCCTTGCAATACTTACTATAGGCTTTGTCTATGAGTGGTGTAAAGGTGCGTTAGAGTGGGAGTAGTTTATGACAAATCAAATTCTATCTAATGGCGACTGGAATCGTTACAAAAAAGAAGGTTTTCTTATCACTAAATTTGGCGACTTAATAGATTATATAATGAACTGGGCAAGGTCTGGCTCATTGTGGCCAATGACATTTGGTCTTGCATGTTGTGCAGTAGAGATGATGCATACTGCATCCAGTCGTTATGATCTTGATAGATATGGCATGATCTTTCGTGCAAGCCCAAGGCAAGCAGATGTTATGATTGTTGCTGGCACACTCACTAATAAAATGGCAGCAGCATTGCGTAAAGTTTATGATCAAATGGCGGATCCCAAATATGTCGTTTCTATGGGAAGTTGTGCAAATGGTGGTGGTTATTATCATTATTCTTACTCAGTAGTCCGTGGTTGCGATAGAATTGTACCAGTTGATGTGTATGTTCCTGGATGCCCTCCAACTGCTGAGGCGTTGCTATATGGAATGCTATGTCTACAAAATAAAATAAAACGAACTAAAAATATATAGCATGGATAAAACTGCAAAATACATACAAAAAAAGACTAAATGTGAATGTATTCAGAAAAATGATGATACTATTGTAATATATTCAGCTTTGAATGACATTGAAAATCACTTACTCTTTCTACGTGATGATGAAAAGTGTAGGCTTGAATTATTAGTTGACGTTTTTGGAGTTGATTACCCAGATAGAGAAAAACGTTTCGAGCTAATATACAATTTGCTCAGCGTTGTACACAATATCAGAGTGCACATAAAGCTTCAGTTATGTGAAGGTGATATACCTCTAAGTGTAGCAAAGATATTTAACGCAGCTTCGTGGTTTGAGCGTGAAGTATTTGATATGTATGGAATAGAGTTTTCTGATCACCCAGATTTACGTAGGATTTTAACGGATTATGGATTCAAAGGTCATCCAATGTTAAAAGATTTTCCTCTCACTGGCTACGAGGAAGTAAGATACGATATAGAGGCAAAAAAGGTTGTATATAATCCTATAGACTTACCACAAGATTTTCGTATGTTTGACAGCTTATCCCCTTGGGAAGGTAGTAAAGCCACAAAAGTAAATATAAAGGAGTAGAAAATGACAGCACAAAGAAAAAAAATATCTTTGATTGGTGCAGGAAACATCGGTGGGACTCTTGCCCATATGATTGCACTAAGAGAGCTAGGAGATGTTATTTTGCTTGATGTCAGCGATGGAATACCACAAGGTAAAGCGCTTGACATTACAGAATCATCTCCTATTGATCGATCTAATGTCAATATTACTGGTACAAATAGGTATGAAGATATAAAAAACTCTGACGCAATTATAATAACTGCTGGCATTGCCAGAAAACCTGGAATGAGCAGAGATGACCTTCTGCAAACTAATGCTGCAGTAATGAAAGAGGTTGGGGAAAATATTAAAAAACATTCTCCAAACGCATTTGTAATAGTGGTTACCAATCCTTTAGATGCTATGGTTTCAGTAGTATACAAATCTTCAAGCCTGCCAACTAATATGATTATTGGTATGGCAGGAGTGCTTGACTCTGCTCGTTTTCGTTATTTTCTTGCAAGTGAGTTAAATATTTCTGTCGAAGATGTATCTGCTTTTGTGCTTGGAGGACATGGTGACACTATGGTACCACTAATCAATTATGCTTCAATTGCTGGCATTCCACTTACCCAAATCATTGAGATGGGTTTGATTACGCGAGGAAAAGTTGATGAAATAGTTGAGCGCACTCGTAATGGTGGAAAAGAAATAGTTGATTTACTCAAATCTGGATCTGCATACTATGCTCCTGCATCTTCAGCCATATGCATGCTAGAGTCATACTTAAAAGACAAAAGGCGTATATTACCATGCGCTGCTTATCTCAGTGGTGAATATGGTGTGAAAGACTTATTCATCGGTGTTCCTACTATTATTGGCAAAAACGGAGTTGAAAAGATTCTAGAAGTTAAGATGGATGATAATGAACAAGAGATGTTCAATAAATCTGTAAATGCAGTGAAAGAGCTTTGTCAGCTAAGTTAATTGCTTTATAGAATTTCTTTGAGCTCAAGTTTTGTAAACAGCCCAAAAAAATTATTTGTAGTTATTTTTGCTACTTGTTCCGGCGATTCATTCCATAATTCTGCTAAATAATTCACAACATATTTCACCATTGCCGGTTCATTTTTTCTTCCTCTGTAAGGCTCAGGAGATAGATAAGGTGCATCAGTTTCAACTAAAACACGTTCACGTGGTACATTTTGTGCAATTTCTCTGAGTAAGCTCGCATTTTTAAAAGTAATAATTCCAGAAAATGAAATGTATAATCCCAAGTCCATAGCTTTATAAGCAAGCTCCTTAGAAGAAGCAAAGCAATGCATTACTCCACTAAAAGCGTCCTTCTTCATTTCTGAATTTAACATATCAATCATCTCACTATCAGCATTTCTAGTGTGAATAACTAAAGGTAATCCTGTTACTTTTGCCGCTTCTATATGTGATGCAAAACTTTTTTTTTGATTGCTTTTGTTATCAGATTTATAAAAATCTAATCCGGTTTCACCGATACTAATTACCTTTTGATTCTTGGCAAATTCAACTAATTCATCAACACGTATACACTCACCATTTTCTACATTAGCATCAAGCGGATGTACGCCAACGGAGTAGTAGACTTGATCATAAGATGAAGAGATTTTTAATAACTTAGGAATATCATCAATGCTTATGCATATGTTATGCAAAATCTTCACACCATTTTGCTCTGCCCTTGAAATTACCTTTGGTATTTCATCATCAGAAAAATAAATTAGATGACAATGAGAATCAACTATCATAAATAGATCCTTTTATGATAGAAGAAAACTCTTCTATCACTTTTTTATAAACTTCTTTTTTGAACGGTATGGCACTGGCTACCAAATCATCCACATTTTGCCAACGCCACTCTTTGAACTCTGGATGATCAGTATAGTTAATATTAATATCCTTATCCTTCCCACAAAATTTCATTAAGAACCATCTTTGCTTTTGGCCAGAATATCTCCCATTCCAGCATGTTGGTATAACTTCCTCAGGTAAGTTATAGTGTATCCACTCTTTATTTTTAGCCACAATTTCTGCTTTATCAGTACCAACTTCTTCCAATAGCTCACGTAGCGCTGCCTGCTCTAGCTCTTCACCATCGTCAACTCCCCCTTGCGGCATCTGCCAATAAGAGTCACTATCAAAGCGTTTTCCAATAAAAATATTCCCCTGTTTGTTAAATAGCATTATGCCAACACAAGGGCGATACTCTTTCTCCTGGCTAACCACAAATATTCTCTGTTACTAAATTATCTATCATAGAAGTTTCAACTACTTTTTTACCATTCATTCTTTCAACAATTTTTTTTGCAACTTCCTTCGCGCTTAGGTTTGAGTTATCAATTTCAAGTGAACCTTGAGGCACAAATAGTTTCTTTCCTTTAATTCTTCTCATAGCAAAATCTGAATCAGTAATTTTTCTCTCCTGCTCTCTTTCCTTTAATTGAACGCGCTTTACTAGTTCTCCACTATTACAATATAACACCACAGGGAGAATCTCCACGTTCATTTTTTTACTTAAATTCACCACTGAGTTGTATACTTTTTGATCATAGGAATCACCTTTTATCAATTCGTTTGTAAATATATAATGCTTTGATTCTATATGGTATTTTTCCAATATTGCTAACATATTCTCTCTAATCACAAAAATTTTTTCCCATATTTCACTTGTAACCTCAACGTTTCTGAAATCAATAATATCAAATATGATATTATTAAACAGGTTATTGTCTACTATCACCCCGTCAATAATATTACACAGCTCTTTTGCAATCGTAAGTTTGCCACTACCCGAAAATCCGATTAAGTAAATGATCATACCATCAGAAAACTATCATATATTACAAATATATGTATTATAAACGTTACACTAGAAACATATCAAAAATAGTTCATATTCAGAAATTTTGAGTGTATAATTACAGATAAATTATATAATTTAGAATAATGAATGGTGATACAGAATCAATAAAAAATACAATTGCAGATGTAATAGATCAAAACAAAGGTCAAGATATAGTTACTTTTGATGTGCAGAATAAAACTGTCATTGCAAAATATATGATCATTGCATCCGGTGATTCGAGCCGCCATGTAAAAGCATTAGCTGAGCACGTGATGAAAAATCTCAAACAATATGATAAAATAGATGTAGAAGGTATGGATGAAGGTAACTGGGTGATTGTGAATTTTCAAGGTATAATGGTTCACCTATTCAGGCCAGAAGTAAGAGAATATTATAAGATAGAAGAGTTATGGAATTGATTATCCAGGTAGCTGGTATACACTTGCTCAAATGTTGTAATTTTGAAGGCAACTCTTATGAAGTTGGTGGTGTCATTCCAGTGCTTGACACTGGAATCTAGAAAACTTAATCATAAACGAGCACACTATACAACATTTTTGATGAAATTTCATAATAAACTGGATTCCAGCGTCAAGCACTGGAATGACGCCATCGTTAACAACACCGTTTACACACAAAATAACATATTATGAAACATAAATCCGAGTTTTTAAACTTCATTCAAGAAAGAGGATACCTATATCAATGTACAAACATTGAAGGGTTAGACCAGCTATTATCACAAGATAATTATATAATTGCATACATTGGGTTTGATTGTACGGCACCAAGTTTGCATATTGGTAGTCTCATTCAAATTATGATGCTCCGCCACCTACAAAAATTTGGTTATAAGCCAATAGTTCTACTTGGAGGTGGCACAACAAAAATTGGTGACCCATCTGGCAAAGACAAAGCAAGAAGCGTCTTGCCGATAGAAGATATCAATCAAAATATAATTGGTATAAAGAAAACCCTCGAGAAAATGATATCTTTTGATGATGGAAAAATCGGTGCAATCATAGTAAACAACGCAGATTGGTTAGATAACATAAAATATATAGACTTTTTGCGTAATATAGGGGCACATTTTTCTGTAAATCGCATGTTAGGCTTTGATAGTGTGAAAATTAGGCTAGATAGGGAGCAAAATCTAAGCTTTCTCGAGTTTAATTACATGTTGTTACAAGCCTATGATTTTGTCGAGTTGAATAAAAAGTATGGCTGTCGTCTCCAGATTGGAGGGTCAGACCAATGGGGAAATATAGTAAACGGAATTGAACTTGGCAAAAAGTTAAATTTACCTGAGCTGTTTGGTCTTACCACACCTCTTTTATTAAACGCACAAGGAAAAAAGATGGGCAAAACTGAAAGTGGAGCAGTATGGCTTGATGGTAGCATGCTAAAGCCCTATGACTACTGGCAATATTTTCGCAATGTTGATGATCAAGATGTTGGTCGTTTTTTGAGACTTTTCACTGATTTATCAATTGATGAAATTAAAAAACTAGAGTCCTTGAAGGATCAAGAAACAAACGAAGCAAAAAAGGTCTTGGCAACAGAAGTGACAAAAATATGTCACGGTTGTAAAGAAGCGAAACTTGCACGATCTGCTGCAATCTCTGCTTTTGAAAATGAAGACAGTTCATTGCTTTCTGGTTACACTATCACAAGAGAACAAGTTGCAAATGGCATACTCCTGATAGACTTGCTTCATGACACCGGTTTTGAACCTTCAAAAGGTGCGGCAAAGCGTTTAATACAGGGCAATGGATGCAAAGTTAATGATAATACTATAAATGATGTTAACTATATAATAAATTCTGAGAGCTTCAAAGATCAGTCATTCATAAAATTGTCTGCAGGAAAGAAACGCCATATTAAAATTTTAGTGAGTGAAGTAAGAAAGTGAATTTGTATCTGTTCAGCAGAGTGGTAAAATAAGGTAGGCGGGAAAAGACAATTATAGGGACAAATGGATATCATTGAAGCTGCTGACACTGTGGCAGAATCGCTAAGCAACCCTACTATCGCTAGCAGTTTCTTGCTGTCGATTTGCTAAGATTGGTTTATCAACTTGAGTATCAGGCTTTGACAATTTATATATAGCATTGCCAACTATTAGTGCTGTTGCTGTAATTGCAACTACTGCTATAACTATAGGTATTGACTCAGCTGTAATTGCTCAGGCTGTAAAAAGTGCTATAGATATAGCAGTACCTAATAATGCAGTTACTCCACCGGCAATCCACCCTTTCTTAATTGCTGGACAATTAAGATAGTATAAAGGAGTCTCTCCCCACATATCTACTGCATTAACATTGACACCTCTTTCTACAAGAGCATCTATTATGGCCATACTGCGAAATAAAGCAGCATAGTGTAAAGGAGTCCTTCTCCATATATTTATTGCATTAACATCTGCACCTTTTTCTATGAGAGCGTTTGCTATGTTTATACTATCAAGATAAGTAGTATTATGTAAAGGAGTATCTCCTTTTACATCTTTTTCATTAACATTTGCCCTTTTTTCCATGAGAGCCTTCGCTATATTTTCTAGGTTAAAGGAAGCCACCAAGTGCAAAAGAGTCGCTTTTTCACCATCTTTAAACACATAATTTATATCAAAGCCAGACTTTTCCCACTCTTCATATTCCTTTGAATATCTTTTCAGCTCATTTTGTATTTTTTCAATTACGTTATCTTTGCTTAAATCTTTGTCAACATTAACTAAACTCAATAATTCGTGCCAATTTGAAATTTCCATTGCCATAACCTTACCTTTAATTTTCAATAATGTATTTAATTATATGATAAGAAGTCAATTTAAATAAATTACACATACATGGAACTTATCAGATAAATATATAATATGAACTAGATTCCAGCGGGCTTTGTTGCATCACTATCTATGAAAGGCTAACTATACAAGCAGCTTATTGCAAATCTTATTTTTTGCAATCAATCTGATCAAATTTAAGAATAGTAATTTATTGTTTGTACTAGTAAATTTAATTCTACTTAAAATAGCTAAAGCATTGAAATTCTTGAATTCTAGCTAGATTAGTAAATGATAGTAAAACTTCTTTTACTTAAATTTAGATATTTACTGACTGTCCTTACTATAAATGCTAGAATAATAAGCTATTGATATTCTACATTTTTATCTTTTATCCATCGTAGATAGCGATGCAACAAAGCCCAATGGCGTCAACTTAAGGAAAGATGTTAAGGAGTAAAATACTGTAAAAAATAGGACCTTTGGTTTCTATTTTATTTCAATAAAGAAGATATCAGTAAAGCTTATCTATTAAGGTGTCACATAGAGGAGTGCTATAAACGACTCAAAGTAGAAGCAGAATTAGAGAATTTTTCTGGGATAAATTTAGAAACAAGAATTTTGTGCAAACTTGGTCATGTGCAATACTTCATATGTGTGATGCACAAGAGCCTTGGAACCCAGATCAAATTGCTGAGTATCGTTTAAATTTTTCAGTTTTATTTGGTGTAATGAGACAGAAACTTTATCAGGTGCTTATTAGCACCAAAAAACTTTCAAGCCCTTTTTAAAATACGCACTAAAGTTAACGTGAAGATTGTATAGCCGCAATAAAGTAGATAAGCCTAAACGCCATAATGTCTTTAGGAGAGCTTGCTAATTTATTCTCTTAAATTAACGCCGTTGCCTGAACAGATACATAAAAAAGTAGTACTTGCAAGAAAGAGTTACTTAAGAAATTAATTAACTTTGCTATTTTCTCTAACATACCTAGAAGAAATAGATACATTATCTAATGCACTACTAATCCTAGTATTCCTTTCATTAATCGCCGCAGTTGGTTAAAAAGTGGCATAGATATATTGTGGTATGTCATTAATTCGTGCTATAATAGAACTAATGCACTCAATATTACCTTTATGTATAGCGATGCCAAGTGGCGTTAAGCTGTACGTCTGACCAGTTGGAGATATTACAGCATTGTGATTAGCAAGAATATCTTGCAATAAACCACTATTTTGAGCATGAGTTAAAATTGAATTAATATGTGCATGATTACCTTCATATATAGCAAAGCCAAGTGGTGTTAAGTTGTACTTCCAACCATCTGAAGAATACAAAGTATTTTTAGCAGTAAGAACTTCTTGCAATATACCACTATTTTGAGCATGAGTTAAAATCGAATTAATATGTGCATGATTACCTTCATATATAGCAAAGCCAAGTGGTGTTAAGTTGTACTTCCAACCATCTAAAGAATACAAAGTATTTTTAGCAGTAAGAATTTCTTGCAGCCTACCATTATTTTGAGCTTGTCTTAAAATAGAAATAACATACTCATTGTTATTTCTATATATAGCAAGGCCAAGCAATGTTAAAATGTATGTCCAATTATTCAGAATATCTTGCGATACAACATTATTTTGAATCATTGTTGAAATGTAGTTACAACATTCCTGATTATTTTCATATATGGCAAAGCTAATTGGTGTTAAAATATGCGTCAGACCATCTGAAAACTGTAAAATATTTTCAGCAATAAAAACGCCTTGCAGCATATCATTATTTTGAGCTTTTTCTAAAATAGAACTGATACATTCTTTCTTACCTTCATATATAGAGAAACTGAGTGGTGTTAAAGCATACCCCATAGTATTGAAATACTGTACAATATTTCTAGCAGCAAGAACATCTTGTAGTATTCCACTGTCCTGGGCTTTTGTTAAAATATCATTAATAAATCTTGGCTTATTGTAATGTATAGCAAAGCCAAGCGATGTTAAGGTGTACATCAGACCATCTTGATAGTGTATAATATTTTCAGTATTAATAATCTCTTGCAGTGTACCGTTATTTTGAGAATGTATTAAAATAGAATTAACGCATTCGTCATTACATTTGAATATGGCTAGGCTAAGTAGTGTTAAAGTGCGTTTCCCACCTCTTGGAAATCGTGTAGTATATCCAATTGTAAGAACTTTTAGTAAATCATTCTCTGAGGCTGCTTCTAAAATATTATTAATGCTCTTTCTATTCCATATGGCCCTTTTTAACTGAAAATATAAATTTTGTTGTTCTTGTGTTAAGTTTTGGCAGTTCAACATATTTCTTGTAACCTCGCTTTAAAGTCAGTGCAGTTTAATTATTCTATGTTAGTATACACCAATAGAAAAAATTTCATCATATGTTCCGGAAAATTTTTACACAGGTTAATGAGGAAATCGTAAGAGAGAGCCTAAAAAAGGTTATAGAGAAGAAAAGTGGTAAGAATGTTGGTGTAGTATCCTCAATTGTTATTAAGGGTAAAGATGTTGCTTTTGCTCTTGAAATTACTGAGCAAAATGAAGAATTAAGAAAAAATTGTGAGCAAGCTGTTAAGGCGATACCGGGAGTAGGAAAGGTTACTGTAGTTGCTACTGGTCAAAAACAAGCTAGGCAACAAAAAGCTAAACTTCATATCGAAGGAGTGAAAAATATAATTGTCGTTGCTTCTGGTAAAGGAGGTGTGGGTAAGTCGACAGTTGCACTAAATCTAGCTCTTTCGTTAGCAGAATTAAAACATAAAGTTGCGCTAGTTGATGCAGATATATATGGTCCTTCGATTCCTAAAATGTTGGGCACTGAGAAATTAAAACCAGAAATACAGAGTGGTAAAGTAATGCCTATAGAGAAACATGGTCTCTATACTATTTCAATTGGCTATTTTATTGATAAGGACCGCGCAGCAATATGGCGTGGACCTATGATCACAAAAGTACTTTACAATTTGCTAATGGGAACAAGGTGGTCTGATATAGAATATTTAATCATTGATACACCGCCTGGCACTGGCGATGTACATTTAAGTCTGATGGAGAATTTTAGTTTAACTGGAGCAATAATAGTTTCAACTCCACAGAAGCTTGCTTTAGTCGATGCACAAAAAATTTATGATATGTTTACAAAGCTCAGCGTGCCAGTTATTGGCATTGTGGAAAATATGAGCTATTTTGTTCAAGATAATTCAAAAATACACATATTTGGAAAAGGTGGTGCAAAAAAAATGTCTGAAGAGCTGGGAGTCAAACTCTTGAGCAGAGTTCCTCTAGATCCGCAAATATGTAGTGCTTCTGATTGTGGAAATCCTTCAATACTAAGTGAGGATTTAGTAAGGATTTATGAAGGCATTGCTAAAGATGTTAGGTCTTTTGTATGCAGTCTATAAAGTTTTTTAAACTACTTTTAAAATAGGTAGAATGTAATTTTAGGTGAATAAAATATTTCAAATGGCAGCAGCTACCTCGTATCTGAACAGACAATAGACTTCTTGGATAACTTAAGAAACAAGTAGTAGAAGCAATATCAGGGAAGGTATAAATTTTGAGCAGGTAAGTAAACTTGATGAAGAGAAGCTTCGAAGACTAAGAGGAGTAAAAAGAAAAACATTGGAAAAATAATAGAAATTTTAATAGAGGAAGAGGCCAAGAAAAAGGCAAGAGGAGGAAAACCAAATATATTTATTAATAGCACTCGAATATTTGTGTAAATACCGTACATATTTCCATATAGCGCAAAGCTATGGAATAAGTGAAAGTTCTTGCTAACGGCTTAATAGAAGATGCATTGATAAAACATCCAGATTTCAGGAAGATAAAGAGCTACTAAAGTTAAATAGCAGTATGCAAAAGTTTTATAAAAAGGGAATGTTCAACTCCCCCATAGAAGATCAAAAAATATCCTTAGGTTATCCAAGAAGGGAGTGTTAAATAAACTGTGTCAAACCACATTTTTAGCTCAACTGAATTTTCAATCTGTTGGGAAAGAAAATATCGAGCTGAGATATAGTTAATGCCCAATTAGGCAAAGCCATTACCCATTTTTGCTCTACTTTTTTTATAGCACAATATACCTGTTTGTACAAGGCGTTTGTGTTGGTAAATGAGCCCTTGGTTTTGGTGAATTTCCTAATTTGCCTATGTAGCCCCTCTATGGGATTAGTAGTATAGATTATCCTCCTAACTGGATCGGAATACTTAAAATAACCAGATAGGTTTTCCCAATTATTCTGCCAAGATTTTATAACCATAGGGTACTTTGTGCCCCATTTTTCATCTAATTCCAACAGATAATTCTCGGCAATTTCCTTACTTGAAGCTTGATATACCTTCTTTAAATCACTCAAAAAACTCTTTGCATCTTTACTAGCTACATACTTCAGTGAGTTACGTATCTGATGCACTATACACATCTGCACTTCTGCATTAGGGAACACACCGTTTATTGCTGCAGGAAAGCTTTTTAGCCCATCTACACATGCAATTAGAATATCTTCCACTCCTCTCTCTTTGAGATCATTTAGTACTCCCAACCAGAAGTTAGCTCCTTCACTTTCAGCTAAATAAAAACCTAATACTTCTTTTCTGCCATTTTGATCTATACCTAATATATTATACATACATTTACTTACACAATGCCCGTCCTCCTTGACTTTAAAAAATATTCCGTCCATGAAAACTATCGGATATACAGACTGCAGCGGACGACTACGCCATTCGTTGATTACTGGTAGCAGTTTGTCAGTAATACTTGATATCTCTGCCGCCGATATTTTGTGATCGTAAATTTCCTCAATATGTGACGCTATATCTCTGTATCCCATGCCACTGGCAAATGTGCTTAAGACCTTTGCTTCAAGTTCTGGATGTAGGCTTGTTTGTCTTTTTCTAACTATTTGGGGTTCAAAGCTTCCTTCCCTGTCTCTAGGTGTTAACAACTCAAATGAGCCTCCACTCGTGCGTAAAGTTTTTGCGTTTCTCCCATTTCTTCGGTTATTTTCTTCACTTTTAGCTGACATGTGGCTTTCTATTTCACCTTCCAGACTTGCCTCTAGCAACCTTTTTATAAACGGTGTTAATGCTCCATCTCTTCCCGTCAGCGGCCTTCCTTCTCTTATCGATGATAGAATATTTGCTTCCAGTTCTTTATAGTCTACCAAACCGGTAGTTCTGTTTACTTGACTCATGTCAAACCTCCATTTTTTTATATCAATTATATTTTTATTTCTTGGTTTGACACAGTTTATTTAACACTCCCTCCAAGAAGTCTATTGTTGGTAAACATAAAAGGCTATTTGCCTTTTTATCTAGTTTATGCAGGAGGTCTAATATTTATTGTTGAGTGTGATTTTAGGCATTTCTGCTAAAACGCAACTTTTAAATCGCCAAAATTTCTCCTTGCCTTTACTAATTCCGATTCTTGGAGTGCACACATAATCTGGTTTTAGGTGATATTCATAGAGACAAAATTCATGACTTATAGTAAGGTCTTGTTTATTATGTTCTTTTGTAATGTTTAATTTTTTACACAGTATGCCTGGCCCGCCTAAATTTGCTTCAAGCGGTTCAGTGAGCTTTAATCCTCGTATTAACACTGCTGCTGGGAATCCTTCTGCTTCTGTTACAATATTTAGACAATAGTACATTCCATATATAAAATATACGTACGAAAACCCTGGCGTACCAAACATTACTGAGGTTCGATTAGTATAGCCTCTTGCTGCATGACAAGCTGGGTCATCCATTCCTATATACGCTTCAACTTCAGTTATTATTCCACTAAAATTAGAAAATTTCAGCATCTTCCCTAGCAGCTCCCCAGCTACGGTTAAAGTTGGTCGTTCATAGAAATTTCTTGGTAATATTGTGTTATTCATCATAGAAGTACAAGTTACTTACATTTGTAAGCAAGTTATACTATTTTTGCTTTTTCTTATTTAGTCAAGAGCATCTCTGAGAAGTAGAAGTTGGTGTTGTTGTCACATTTGTTACATCTGTTGAAGGCTGCTGTAAAACCTTGACTGATTCAGAGCTCTTTTGTTGCAATTGCGGTACTAACGCTTCATATAAAGATTTTGGCTCACGTCTCTTACCTATTTTGACTTCTTTATTTGCACGCAACTGCTCTGCAGTAACACCGTTGCCTTCAAGGAGAGTTACACCATTCTTACCATCAATGTTAACTTTAATTTTGCATTCTCTTCCATTAGCACACCACTTTAAAGTCATTTCATATAACCCACTAATTATTTCATAAACTCTTTCCTCATTATCACTATCATTATTAATATAGCAACATGCCCCCCTCTTTTTTTCTTGATTAGGATGACAAAATGTAATTGTTCTTACACCATACTCTTTACATATACTACCGCCTAGAAGTTTAGCTATATCTACTCCTTCTTTATTGGCATGTAGCACAACTCTCACGGTGGGGTAAACAATATTACCTTCCCTTTTGCCTTCTTTTATCATTATGGACTCTATGGTATATACCTTCGATATCTCTGCTTTAATTTGGTCAGCAATTTTACCTATGATCTCTTTGCCATGATAGTGAGATTCTCCTTTCTTCGGAGAAAAAGGTTCTTTGTTTGTAGTATTAGTGAAAGGATCATTCTGTAAATCAAAGAATTTATCCCATTCTTCATCACTGTTTAATTTGATATATCCACGCTTGTTTTTGTCTAATGCTGCATTCTGAATACTAGACGATCCTTCTGTTACAGTTGTACCAGAGCTATTGCTTTTACCTTTTAGAAGAACAAGATGCTCTTCTGACCTTTCTTCCTTACTCAACTTTGAAGCTGCATCACCAAAAGAAGGTTTCTCTACTATATGCGTGTAAGAATTTTTAACTCTACTCTCATTATCAGGTACTGTAGTAGCCCACAAAAGCTTTTTAATATAATCTAACATATGCCACCTCTTACCATTAACAAAATATTAGTATGCAAACTTTGTCATAATTAATCAATAACTAATTTATCATAAATAAAATGAGCTGCTAAAAAGGTATAAATTGAGGTTAGGTAAAGCTTTTGGTATAATACCCAGTCAATTTGGATAGGCAAGTGATCTTAGCTACAAAGACGTTTTTTATCTCATTTATTTTTGGGTTTATTCTCTTGCCCTATTTTATAAAACTTCTAAAAAAGATAAGTAAAGATGGACAACCAATCAGATCATATGGACCAGAAAATCATTTAATAACAAAAAAGAATATACCACCTATGGGTGGAATAATAATACTCACTTCTGCTTTATTACCAATCCTGTTTTGGACTCAATTAACACAAGAAATTTTATTTTTAGTATTTATAACCCTATTTTTTGCTCTACTTGGATTTATTGATGACTATTTAAAATTGAAGACAAATCACCACCGAGGTTTAAGTGCAAAAACCAAAATACTTATTCAGTTTGTCGTTACTCTGGTCTGTATGTTTATACTTAAGCTACAATCTGCTGAAGGTTTTACAAAAATTTCTCTATTTAGAGAAGTAGCAATCGACCTTGGCTATCTATATCTTCCGTTTGCTGCATTTGTAATTGTCGGCTCTTCTAATGCTGTGAATCTCACAGATGGTTTGGATGGCCTTGCTGCAACTCAAGCCATTACTTCCTTTGCTTTTTTGGGGCTAATTGCATACATCACTCAGACAGATGTAAACATTACTTTATTCTGCATTGCATTTATAGGAGCTATTTTAAGTTTCTTGTGGTTTAACACACATCCAGCAAAAATATTTATGGGTGATGTTGGAAGCCTATCAATCGGTGCAGCTTTAGGACTCACTAGTGTTTTAATTAAAAAAGAAATGCTTTTTGCCGTTATTGGAATAATCTTTGTAATAGAGACTTTATCTGTGATTATTCAGGTATCATATTTTAAATATACAAAATTTAGATATGGAGCAGGAAGAAGAATTTTCCTTATGACACCAATACATCATCACTTTGAAAAGAAAGGGTGGTCAGAAAATACAATAGTTATAAAATTTTGGATAATTTCTATCGTTTGTTCGATTTTTGCTTTAACTTTCTTATTATAGGAACTATGAAATATCCAGATTTCACATTAGAAAATACATTATCAGGAATTATAGCAGGAGTAGATGAAGTTGGAAGAGGTCCGCTTGCCGGTCCAGTGATATCTGCAGCTGTAATATTTACTGATAGAGATACGGTTATTGATGGAATAAACGACTCAAAAAAGCTAACCCCTAAGTGTAGGCAAGTTCTATACGAAAAAATAACGTCTGTTGCAAAATTTGGTATAGGAATGGCAAGTGTAGAGGAGATAGACTCATACAATATCTTGCAAGCAACAAAGCTTTCAATGAAACGTGCGCTGGTAAATTTAGATTTAGAACTAGATTATGTGTTAGTTGATGGTAACCAACCACTTGAAGTGAAATGGCAAACAAAGTCTGTAGTGAATGGTGATAGTTTAAGTATATCAATCGCAGCTGCTTCAATCATTGCAAAAGTTACAAGAGATCGTCTTATGGAAGAATTGCATAATAAACATCCTCAATATAATTGGTATAAAAATAAAGGATATGGAACAAAAGAACACCTCAGCGCTATTGGCCTTCATGGAATTACGAAGCACCATAGAAAGAATTTTGCACCTATAAGAATACTATAGCCTTTAATCACTTACCTTTTTTGAAAGGTATGTTTTCATTAAACAGGCAGACTGTACTTGATCCGTTTCTTAAGGTAAATACCGAGCTTACTCTTTCAATTATCAGGTAGTCATCAACTGTACGAAAATTTATCAAGGACTCATATCCTGCAGAATCAACCATAAAAACTGCCGGGAAATCAGAGTTTATTTTATTAAATTGTAGATATGTAAATTTTCCGTCATCAAAAACCTTAATTGGTATTATTGATTGACTGCCTTTAACGTGCGAGATGGAATAGTTAAAATTCAAGCCTTTCTTTATAACCTCAATATCACTTATATCAGGAATAGTGGTATGACTAGCTTGCTCTAGAATATCACCGTTACTCGTTGAATAAATTTCATCACTGTTGAACAGTGGATAAAGAAACCTTACTTCATATGCTAACCTTGGATCATCTATCCCGTTTGCTTCTTCAGCATGAAACTCGAAATAATAAACTCTTTTATTGGTAATTATAGTTGCATTAGTATCGGCAATATCATCTATAGGCTTAATAAATAATCTATTACCTTGAGGAAGAAGTTGCCAACCGGTTGCATCACCCATTGAAAGACTCTCTATTACCTCCCCTGGCTCAAACAATATGCTGGATTGATAACCATAAAAGCCCGTGTACTTATGTATAGCCTGTGGATTATAATTCATTACCTTTATGTGGTTATCACCAGCTATTGGCCGTGGTTCCTGTTTTGCAAGTGCATCACCACCACAAAAAAATAATAGTGCAACAAAGAGTAACCTAATCATAGTATCAAAATAAACTGATCTTTATTTTATCATTGATAGACATGTACTGCAACTGTCAAGCTATCCCAGTAGTAAGCGACAGAAAATGCAAGCTTCATAATAATTCATTACTGCAGGAAAAAGGGGAGTGTTAAATAAACTACAGATTTTATGTCTAGGTTACTCCACAAAATTTTTCCTTTCCTTATCCAAGATTCAAATCTATAGTATCGAGTCCTTTTCATGAAATATGAAGCCATCTCAAGTTATAGTTAAGCCTATATTCAGTGAATTACTTTCACAAGTGCAATTGATTTTAGTGTTATACTGTTCTAACAGTAAAGAAGTCATATAGATAATAATGTCTTTTGTATCCAAACGAATATCATTTTTTTTTGTTAATTTGCTCACTAATAATGTACTTATTGATTTATGTTCATTTACTACTTTTATAGTGAGTAGTGTTTTATCTTCTGTTTTAGTCAGTAAAATAGACACTAATTCAATTTGTGCCACTGCACTGATTATAGTTATCACCATATTGGAAATTATCTTATTTATTTTTTCAATTAAGTTTTCTGTAAGACATTCACTTACTCTCCACTGAAGCTTTACTTTTTTTTTAATAAATAATTTTCTATATTGGATTTAGTCTTAACAAAGCTGCAATTATCTGATGAATGAGAATACGCTTGCTTCATAACTTTATATTTATATATTAAATCATCGGAGCTTTCTTTAAGCAATGACAATGCTTCGTTTTGCATATTAGGGTTGTTTTCTTCAAGCTCTTCCAATCCACCCACTATTCCTTGCATAGAACTAGCAAAATCATGAAGAATTCGTCCTGATAGGCACTCTGTTATTAACATTATGTTTTTATTCATTGGATAAAAGTATAAATGATTTAAGTTAACCCTATATTGGTAGGCACGTAGTAGTCAATTTAAGAGAAAGTTTCGTTGCGTTTTTTGTGTCAAAGCATTAATGTAGTATTAATAATTATACGATTTGTTAAGACGCTATGAATACTTATGCTAAATCTGGAATAGACCTTAAACTATATAATGAACTAATAAAAAAAGTTAAACCTATTATTGAAAAGACTAAAGGAGAAGAAGTAATTAGTGAAGTAGGATCATTTTCCGCATTGTTTGACTTTTCTTCGCTGAGTAAGAAATACGACCATCCAGTACTTGTTTCCTCAACTGATGGAGTGGGCACAAAACTATTAATAGCTCAAGAGGTGAATAAGCATGATACTATAGGTATAGACTTAGTTGCAATGTGTGTAAATGATTTACTTGCACAAGGAGCAACACCTTTATTTTTCCTTGATTACTTTGCAACAGGCGTTTTAAACAAAAACGTTTTATTGTCTGTAATCCAGGGCATTGCAGAAGGGTGCAAGGAATCTAAAATAGCATTAGTTGGTGGAGAAACTGCAGAAATGCCTGGAATGTATGGTAACAATCACTATGACCTTGCAGGGTTTGTGGTTGGTGTTGTTGATCGAAAGCAAATTCTTCCAAATTGTAGTATAATGAAAGCAGGTGACTGTGTAGTTGGTTTAGAATCAAATGGAATTCACTCAAATGGATTTTCTTTGGTGCGCCATATTTTTAAAAGCTTAGGTATAAATTATAATGATATATCTCCATGGGATAATAAATCTTGGGGTGAAATATTACTTAAGCCAACAAAGATATATGTTGATTCTTTGTTGCCTATTATGCCAAAGGTAAAAGGCATTGCGCATATAACAGGTGGCGGGTTAATAGACAATATTCCAAGAATTCTCTCAGGAAATTTATTTGTAGACATAAATATTAATTCTTGGAAATGGCCAGATATATTTTTATGGCTGAAAGAAGAAGGCAAAATAGAAAAGAGAGAAATGTTAAAAACATTTAATTGCGGCATAGGTATAGTACTGATTGTAGATCCCGATAATATGAAGGATGTGGAAAGCCATTTCCAAAAGCGTGGAGAAAAAATTGAGATTATTGGAAAACTTGATGAGGCATGTAACCCTCCACTTGATAGAGTAGTATTTAGTTAGTCTAACTTTACTGACAGTCTTTTTGCAACTTCTGAGTATGCTTCCTTTAAGTTTCCTAGATTTAAACGGAAAACATCTTTGTCTAGCTTTTTATGCGTATTTTTATCCCATAGCCTACAATTATCAGGGCTGATTTCATCGGCTAAAATGATTTTAGTGCTGTTGTTTATCAATTTGCCAAATTCTAACTTGAGATCAACTAAATATATATTTGCATTTGAAAATAGGTCGACTAAGATTTTGTTGATCTTTAAAGTTGTAGTTTTAACTTCTTCCATTTCTTTATGGGATAACCAACCAAAATATAGTATGTGATTTTCATTCACCATTGGGTCGGCTAGGTCATCATTTTTGTAAAAAAACTCGATTATAGGAGATGTAAGTGTCTCACCTTCTTTGATATTAAAACGTCTGCAAAAGCTGCCAGCTGCAATGTTTCTAACCACTATCTCAAGAGGTATTATCTTGAGTTTTTTGACTAGCTGTTCTCTTTCGTTTAGAGTGTTTATAAAGTGCGTGCTAATCCCTGCTTCTTCAAGCTTTTCCATGATAAAAGCACTAACATGATTATTAATTATTCCTTTGCCCTCAATAATTTCATATTTTTCCTTGTTGAGCGCTGTAACATCATCTTTAAAGTACTGTATAACAGTTGATGAGTCTTCAGTTTCAATAATGACTTTGGCTTTACCTTCGTATATCGTTTTATTCAGTGACATATTTAATTTAACTATGTATCATATCAATTTACTGTTCTTAGAGTATAGCCCCAAATAACTTAAAATAAACCTTAATGGCGTTCAATGTTACAATATTAACCATATTTCCAGAAATGTTCCCCGGATTTTTGAACTATTCTCTTGCTGGAAGAGCGTTGGAAAAAAAAATATGGAATCTTGAAATAGTAAATATTCGTTCTTTTGCTAAAGATAAACATTCAACTATAGATGATGTTCCATATGGAGGTGGAGCAGGGATGGTTATGCGCCCAGATGTGATTGGTAATGCAGTTGATAATGTGCTTTCTGCTCATAAAAATACTAGATTTATTTATATGACTCCATCTGGTACAAAATTTAATCAGAGCATTGCAAAGGAGTTAACAGAAATTCCTCATGTAACAATATTGTGTGGCCGATTTGAAGGTGTTGACCAAAGAGTAATTGATGTGTATACTCCTTATGAGTTAAGTATTGGAGATTATATACTTTCGGGAGGTGAGCCAGCTGCGATGGTGGTTCTTGATGCATGTATTAGGCTTCTTCCAGGTGCAGTAAATAATTTCGATAGCGTTGCTGAAGAAAGTTTTAGTTATAGTGGTGGTATGCTTGAATATCCTCAATATACTAGGCCTGAGCAGTGGAATAGGTACAAAGTTCCTGAGGTTCTGTTGTCTGGCAATCACAGAAAAATAAGTGATTGGAGAAGGGAACAGTCATATGTTAGAACAAAGGAACGTCGACCTGAATTGTTGAATGGAGATGATAAATGACAAACTTGCTTGAAAAATTTAACGAACAACAAATACAAAGATTAGCTAAAGAGATGCCAATCTTTCGTCCTGGTGACGATTTGAAGGTCACTTTTAAGGTAGTTGATAGTATGGGTGAGCGTATACAGATATTTGAGGGCGTATGTATATCAAAAAGAAATCGTGGATTACACTCTTCTTTTTCAGTTAGAAAGGTAAGTCATGGGGAAAGTATAGTATCACAATTTTTTGTTTACTCTCCTGCATTAATTTCAGTACAAGTGATAAGAAAGGGAAAGGTCCGTAGAGCAAAATTATATTATCTGTGCAAGCTATTTGGGAAAGCTGCAAGGATCAAAGAACGTACCACTTATGTTAAAAAAAAATCTAAGTAGATACAATAGGGAGTGATGTCAATTGTGTCATCTCAAAACTCTCTCTTATTATCCCAGTGTGTAACGCACAACTGTACGTTTGCCTCCCGCTGTGGTGTCATCCCAATGTTTGACACTGGGATCCAGCATTCATTATTCTCCTTTTGGTTTGTGCTTTCATGAGAAATATAAAAATTATTTGCAGGCAAAGCCTGCTAGATCTCAGTGTCAAGCACTGGAAAAAGGGGAAAGTTTTTTCAAATCCTCATATAAAGAAAAACTTCCTTAAGTTACTTCAATCTAAGCGCGTACATGCTCGTGTAAAAAGAAAAAATAAAAAGAACAACATTTTATGCTTTTGCTCTTTTACAGCACTGATTGTCTCAATTGGGTGTCCTATATGTATATTACTAAGTATATTAGTTAACTCTTATAGTGCTTTAACAGTAACGAAAATTTTATTGCCAGTTGAAATAAATGCTGATCTTATTTTAACTAATAATCCTGGTGATTTACGATATAAGTCCATTAGCCTACTCAATAACTCTTTACATAAAGTGTTTAAAGGAATTGACTTTAAAGACAGTGACGAAATTTTAAGTCGTAACTCTTACAAAGAGCTAGAGAGGTTTTTTCTTAAGAGAGTAAAAAATAGTGGTGAATATGAGATTTGGTTTACCGCATCGAGTGTGATCAATTCACTATATAAAAATAAATGTTTGAATGATCATTATGCTAAATTACTTGATTGGTTAAAAGAGAAGGGAAGAGTAAGAAAATTTTTTAATAAGTCTCTGTTTCTTAAGTCTGATTCTCGTGAGCCTGAGAATGCAGGGATTTTAGGGGCATTTATCGGTTCATTAATGACAATTATAGTATGCTTGGCGTTGGCATTGCCAATAGGAATTATGTCAGGTATCTGTCTTTATGAATTTATGCCTAGAAATAGGCTAATAACCAGTATTGTAGAAATTAGCATGAATAACCTTGCTGCAGTGCCTTCGATAATATTTGGTGTGGTAGGACTGACTCTCTACTTGGGCATATTTGGGTTACCCCGTTCTTCACCGTTTGTTGGCGGGATGACTCTTTCATTTATGATGCTGCCTAATATTATTATTGCAACAAAAAATGCCTTTACAAACGTTCCTATTGCAATAAAAGATGCAGCGTTTGCGCTAGGTGCACCTCACATCAAGGTGATATTGGATCACTCTTTACCGATTGCGTTGCCACGGATAATACATGGTGCAGTGCTTGCAATTGCAAGGATTTTAGGCGAATCTTCCCCTTTACTTATGATAGGCATGGTAGCATTTATTGCTGATACACCTACATCCTTCTTCGATCCGGCAACTGTTTTACCTGTACAAATATACATATGGTCAAGTAGTCCTGAGATTGCATTTATTGAGCTTGCTGCCATTGCAATTATAGCTTTATTGTTAATGCTATTTGCTTTGAATTTAATAGCAAATTTTGTAAAAAGAAAGTTCGAGTTTTTTGATTCATGAAAATTACAATCCTATCTGGTTATGGCTTAAATTGCGAAAAAGAAACTGCATTTGCATTTATGGAGTGCAGCAGAAAGCTTGGTATTAATAATATTGAAGTAAAAATCGTTCACATTAATGATATTATAGATAATCCAAGTGAACTGAAATTAAGCAATATACTTGCAATTCCAGGAGGTTTTTCCTATGGTGATGATACTGGTGCTGGTAATGCATTTGCTTTGCGTATAAAAAACAACTTGTTAGACGAATTTCAAAATTTCTTATCTCAGGATAAGCTTATTATAGGGATATGTAATGGTTGCCAGATATTAGTAAAGTTAGTTCCAGAATTCTCTAATCTAGCTTTAACCTCTAATGATATAGGTAATTACCAATGTCGTTGGATTAGAGTGAGAGTTAATCCGCAGAGTAGTTCTGTTTGGCTACGGGGCCTGAGTGAGCTATATCTTCCTGTTGCTCATGGAGAAGGCAGGTTTTTTATGGATCAAGATATTTTAAATCAATTGATTGAAAATAATTCCGTTGCACTGCGTTACGTTGATGAAAATGGTGACTATGCAAATTTACAATTTCCTTACAATCCAAACGGATCTATATACGACCTGGCAGCTTTGTCAGACAAAAGTGGTAGAGTTTTAGCTTTAATGCCTCACCCAGAGAGAGGAATATTTTTTACTCAGCAGGACAACTGGCCTCTTGAAAAAGAAAAATGTAAACGTTCAGGAGTGGCTATGCCAAAATATGGTGATGGAATGCTCATATTTGAGAATGCACTAAAATATTTTGCGTAAGTATTACAATACGTTACATACAACAAGCCATAAAAAGTCACTTTATCAGCCCCTTATCATGACAATAAATCCTTATTTTTGGGTTCAATGACAAAATTCAGTCAGAGTATTTATCGGCGAAATTGTAGCGGTTTTTTAAATTTTTCTACATTCAGCCAAAACGTGTTTGTGAGCACATTAAATTATTAAAACTCACTACCAAGGGGTCCTTTTGCCTTTTTTCCATTTGGTAAATTTCTTGATATTTATAGCTAAAAAATACCTGATTCAGAAATTTTAATAAGCTAGTGAATACAGCAAGCGTGAAAAAAAACTCAATGGATAAATATGCTTGCTTGAGTATTCATTATTTTGATATAGTATGCTTTTGTATATAATAGAGGGTAAACATGTTCAGTATAGGTCAATGGCTTTTAGATGAGAGTATTCCATTACATACAGCTGCTTTTCGCGGTGAAATAAGCAAAGTTAGGTCATTACTTAATGCAAAAATTGATATCAATATCAAGGATAGAGCTGAATTTACAGCCTTACATAAAGCTGCTTATTCAGGGCAGTTAGACGTAGTAAAGTTACTAATAAGTAAAGGGGCTGATGTTCATGCAAGAACTATTGAAGGCAGTACACCTTTGCACTCTGCTATTATGAGTGAAAACAAAACTACAGTAAAAGCTATAGTAGAGGAGTTGATTAAAGCAGGAGCTGATCCTGATATAAAAGACTATACTGATAGTAAAACACCTTTACATATTGCTGCTCAAAATGGACTTGCAGAAGTTGTAAAGGTGTTACTTGATACTCAAAAAATCGAGGTTGATGCTAAAGACAATACATTTGGTAACACAGCTCTGCAAGCAGCCGCTCAAAATGGACACACTAAAATAGTTGAATTATTGATTAGTACAAAAAAGGTTGATGTTAACACAACAGACAAAAATAATTTCACACCCTTGTATTCAGCTGCTCAGAATGGGCATAAAGCAGTAGCCAAGGTGCTTCTTGATAACGGTGCTAAAGTCAATGGTTGTGGTGTCGGTAGAGATCCCTTAAGTGTGGCTGTTAACAATGGCCATAAGGAGATAGTTGAGTTATTACTTAGTGTAGAAGGGGTGGATGTCAATATTAGCAATAGGCTTGGTAATACACCTTTGCATGTAGCAGCTATCAAGGGCCATGAAGAAATAGCAAGATTACTGCTAGAAAAAGGTGCTGATACTAATATTAAAAACCATTCAGGAAATACTCCTTTACAAGCAGCTGCTAAAAGCGCAAAAAACAGCAACTGGCGTAATGATGTCCCGGATCCACAAGGATTTCAGAGATTTCTTGGGTTAGTTGGTTTTGGAGATTTGGGAACATTACGTTCATCTCAGCAATCTCTTGGGCAGAAAAAAGTTATGGAGCTTTTGGTACAACATATGAAGAATGCCAGACCTAGCTCATCAGTAGATGAAGTTGACTTATCAAAAATTAATATATCCGGACCTAGCAAGTGATGTATATTAGTTAAGAGAGAGGCACTTACACAGTAGAGCTTTCCATACGTATCTGTTCAAGCAGAGTGGAAAAATAAGATAGGCGAGAAAAGACAATTATAGGAATGAATAGTGTCATGAAAGTAGATGATACTGATTCCTTTATGATGGTGTCATTCCAGTGCTTGACACTGGAATCTAGAAAAATTTTGAGCACAAAAGAGGCTATCTTATGTTAAGTTTTTATTGGTAAGAAAAGCTAGATTCCAGCATCAAGTGCTGGAATGACACCCATTCTACTTCATCATCTAATGATGAAAATCGGTGTCAGCTACTTGGATGACATTATGGAAGCTGAGATGACAAAAAAGGAAGCACTGGTTTCACATGCATCTGAACAGATGCTATTTTTTACAATTAAGGATATAGTTGCTCTATTTTCCAATTGCTTTTCTCAACAAGAGTGTATCTAAATCTAGTATGTCTCCTATGCTCACCTTCTTGCCAAAATTCAATTATTTTTGGAATTACACAAAATCCCACCCAAAAGTCAGGACGAGAAACTTGTGTATTGTGAAATTCTTTCTCTTTCAATTCTATAGCCTGCTCAAAATCTTGCCAATTTTTCAGAACTCTTGATTGTTTTGAGCACCACGCGCTAATTTGACTATCACGTGCTCGAGAAGAGAAATATTCGTCAGCCTTTTTGCCGCTTAGAAGCCTAACTTCTCCTTCAATTCGTACTTGTCTAGAAAATTCTGTCCAATGAAATACGAGTGCAGCTTTGGGGTTCTCAGTCAATTCTTTTCCTTTTCTACTGTTTACGTTAGTAAAGAACACAAAACCTTCTTTACTATATTCCTTTAGTAATACCACTCTTGCAGATGGAATGCAGTCTTTGCTACACGTTGCTAGCGTCATTGCAGTTGACTCTTTACACGGAAAATTAAGTACTTCTTGATACCACTTTGAAAACAAATCAAAAGGATCTTTTTCAGGTAAGAGTGTCATATGCAAAAATAAAATTTAATTCTGACATGCATTGCAAAAATAAGTGCTACGACCATTTTGTCGTATAAGTGTTATGATATTGTTGCAGATTCTGCAAGGTTTTTGCACTTTACCATATACGTAAAAGTTATTTTGAAAGTATCCAGCAGATCCAGATGGTTGTGCATAATCTTTCAGTGTTGAACCACCAGCAGCAATTGCATCACTCAGAGTATTTTTTATTTCGATAGCAAGTTTTTCGCACTCTATATATGTTAAATCTTGTGCTAGCCTAAGTGGTGATATGCGAGCTCTAAATAAGCTCTCAGAAGCATATATGTTACCTACGCCAACTATTAGCTTATTATTCATTAATACTGATTTGATATTTGCTTTTCTGTTCTTTAGCAACTTCTGTAAATAATGTCCGTCAAATTCATCTGTGAGGGGTTCTATTCCTAGGTTATTAAAAAAATTTAGTTCTTGCTCTCTGTTTAAAACAATCACTAATCCAAACCTTCTTGGGTCATTAAAGATTAGTGAAGTGTTGTCAGAAAATAAGAATATCACATGATCATGTTTGTTCTGTGCTTGATTGTCTTCAGCATATATAAGCTTTCCGCTCATGCCAAGGTGTATGATTACAGCCATACTAGCATCTATATTCGAGATTATATATTTACCTCTACGCTTGATATCATTTATAACTTTGCCCTTTAGCAAATCATCAATATTCTTCGTTATTGGTACACGCAAATTCCAATTATTGACTGTAACATTACTTATTTTTTTACTTTTGATTTTATCAAATAAGAAGTTAGAGATTACTTCCACTTCTGGGAGTTCTGGCATCTTGTCTACTCTGTTGCTGTTTTTTTCTTTTTAGAATATTTTGCTTTAAAGCTTTTGCCAATCTTTTTCTCTCTTCTTCTTTTTCCTTATTTTTTTTTATGTTATTCATTATCATAATACGTGAACTTGCCGTTGTAGCTCAGGTGGTAGAGTACGTCATTGGTAATGACGAGGTCCCAAGTTCGAGTCTTGGTAACGGCACACTGAATTGTACTCATGTTGTTGTATGTATTCAACGTTTATGATTGTGAGACATTGAAGCTGCCTGTATCTATTATAAAGTAATTAGTGAGGTCTAAAATAGGAAAACAAATGGTGGAAAATGTAATTGTAGATTTATCGCACTGGAGGCAGGATGTAGATTTTAAATTAGCAAAAGAAGATGGAATATTAGCCCTAAAAGACAGGAAAAACGACTTATTGGATAAGCTTTTTGCTAATTGGCAAAGTAAACAAAGACAACTTTTGTATATCTTTGTTAGTAGTGAGTATCTTACTTACATACTCTCACTTAAAGTCTTTTTCATAATTAGCTGACACAATTACGAGTATCTTTACTTAAAATCAACTACAAAGTTTAAAAGAACCAAGGTTATAGAAGTTTTCTATGTTCTTATCATCATAGCGCTGTTACTACAGTAATAACACTAAGAATAACTATAAAGTTTCTTTGAATGATAGTTGAATTTTGATTGAAATTTTGAGGCTATAAAAACCGCAGGTACCAGTTGGTTTTTATTAGCTAAAGTAAAGGTCAAGTATCTGGAATTCTGAACATAAAATCCCCCTGTGAAAAAAAGATTAGAAAAAAATGTAGTGTACATACGACAAAAATTAAGTATGTGTGTATACGCTGAAGAGGATACGCTACATTTTTTTATGAGTTTAATAAAAAAAGTCTGCAGACAAAGATAAATTTTTGAGCTCTAAAAGTATCTCTAATTGTAGTTATAATCAGATTTAAAATATGTGGAAGTAATTTTTAGCTAAAGTAAGAATATATTGTAGAAAAAAGAATCCAAAAGTTAGCGTTATTGGTAATCCAACTTGGTGTAACGGCACTGTAGACCTTACAATAAAGACTGAGAGGAAAGTTACAAAGGAAGATTATCATGCTTCTTCCATATTCTTTCTACTTTCTTGTTTTTAAGTAGCTCTAATGCTTTGTGAAAGTGATGCCTTGTTTTACTTGGCACTATAATGTCATCAATGTATCCATGTGATGCAGCAAAAAATGGATTAGCAAATTTCTCTTTATATTCTTTGATTAACGTTTGCTGGCCTTTTTCATGCCTAAATATAATTTCAACTGCACTTTCAGGGCCCATTACAGCTATTTCAGCGGTTGGCCAAGCATAATTTATATCACCTTTTAAATGCTTTGAGTTCATAACAATATATGCACCACCATACGCTTTTCTAGTAATAAGGCTAATTTTCGGCACGGTCGCTTCAGCGTAAGCGTAAAGCAGTTTCGCTCCGTGTTGTATTATATTATTGTATTCTTGATTTGTACCTGGCAGGAAACCTGGAACATCAATAAGTGTGATGATGGGAATGTTAAATGCGTCACAAAATCTTACAAACCTCGCAGCTTTTCTTGAAGAGTCAATATCCAAGCATCCTGCAAGGTGCATAGGTTGATTTGCAACAACACCAATAGTATTTCCTCCAATTCTGCCAAAGCCAATTATGATGTTACGAGCAAAATCGGGTTTTAGTTCAAAAAATTTCCTTTCATCACAAACTTTTTCAATAAGTTCATACATATCGTAAGCATTATTAGGATTATTAGGAACTAGAGTGTTCAAAGATTCATCAACATCATCAATTAAGTCACAGATTGTTACAGGTTTTGGCAACTCTTGATTGTTTGCTGGCAAAAAGGTAAAGAATTCACGCATTTCTAGCAACATTTCAACGTCGTTATTGAATGCAAAATCTGCTACTCCTGTTTTACCTGTATGAACTTTTGCTCCACCAAGATCTTCGTGGCTTACGTTCTCGTATGTAACTTTTTTCACTACATCTGGTCCGGTTATAAACATGTATGAGCTATTTTTTACCATGAAAATAAAATCGGTTAGCGCTGGAGAGTAAACTGCCCCACCAGCACATGGGCCCATGATTAGAGAGATTTGTGGTATAACGCCTGATGCATTTACATTCCTTTGAAAAATTTCTCCGTAACCAGCAAGGGAATTTACTCCTTCTTGGATCCTGGCCCCACCAGAATCGTTTAGTCCGATAATTGGAATCCTGGCATTAATTGCCATATCCATAATTTTGCATATTTTTTTTGCATGTGATGCACCAAGTGATCCACCAAAGACAGTGAAATCCTGAGAATAAACAAAAACTTTTCTGCCATAAATAGTACCATGGCCAATTACAACTCCATCACCTAAAAAATCAGCATTTTGCATGCCAAAATCAGTTGCGTGATGCTTCACAAACTTATCATACTCTTGAAATGAATTTTCATCGAGCAATATACTCAGCCTTTCTCTAGCGGTTAGCTTTCCTTTTTCATGTTGCTTGTTAACTCTGTCAGGACCTCCTCCTTTTTCGGCTTCTAATGTTTTGATCTTTAGAGTTTCTAGTATTTCAGAGTCTTGCATGTAGTAAAATAACTTTCAAATTGGTTGTAAACTTTATTGAGCTTACAAATCCTATTGATTATACACATACACCGTTGCTGCATGCAACGGTGTATGTGTACGATAATTAATGCGCTAGCAATTTCTATTTAATATTTTGAGAATGCTGAGACTCACTAACATTCTGTGCACTTGCACTTGTTACACCTGTTGATGGATTAATTGTTATAACTTCTCTTTCAATTCCTTGTAAGTTTGAAGCCAATGAGACCAATTTTGCTAGAGTCATGTCATTATATTTATCCATCTTCTTATTCTCATAATAGCCAATTTTTATTTTTACAGCTTTGTTTTCCTCGAAGTCCTCAGGACTTATATTATCACTTAAATCAGTACAAAATACGTTACCATTTTCACTAATATTTAAAGCAATACTGCAATCTCTATCACCCACTTTCCAGTTAAATTTAATTATACAAGACTCATTTAGTATTTGATAAAGCCTTACACCATCATCACTTTGTGAAACACGCACCAACCTTTTATCTTCTGGAGATACCAATGTAAAAGCTCCAATTTTTAGATTACTATCCTTCAAGGCTTTACCAGGAAATGAGTTATCAAATTTTAACTCACCTCTGCCTTCTTTTAACGATACCCATGCAGTAAATGATTTATCTTCTTTTCCTCTCAACCTCACATCTACAGAATCATTACCTGTATATTCAGCAATTCCTTTTCGAATTACACTCAGAAATTTCTTAGTTTCTTCATCATTGTCACTCAAAAAAAGCTCCTTATTTGCATGTGACCGGGATTGATCATTGAGATTCTCCAATGCTTTAGCTAAAGTTATATAGTTATATATACGTGTCCTGTTGTTATAAGGTGTCCCTAATTTATAAATTTTAGGAGTTAATTGAGCAACTTGATCGCAATTCATTATTAAAGTTTCATTTGCATTATGCATAGCGCCTCCAATTTTACATAATAAACTTAAGATAAAATATCCTAATTTTAGGATAGATATATAATCTATCAAGTCAATAGTTAAACTAAAAAATTTTGATTATAATCTATTATGTACAAAACATGCTCTTAAACTATGCTGAAAATAGTCATAATAGGCCTTCCAAATGCAGGCAAGTCAACTCTATTTAATAGGCTAGTAAGAAGAAAAGCAGCGGTAGTTAGTGACATTCCAGGAGTAACGAGAGATAGGCGTGAAGGAATTGGAAGAATTAGTGATTTAGAGTTTAAAGTTATAGATACAGGAGGATGGAATGACCAAACCAGTTTTTCACTACAAGTTATTGAACAAATAGAATTTTCTTTATTAAGCGCAGATGTAGTTTTCTTTCTTGTTGATGCAAAAGTGCAAAACGAGCAGAACAAAGAGTTTGCAAAGTGGCTGAAGAGAAAAACGAACAAACCTGTAATACTAATAGCAAACAAATGCGAAAGTCATAAATCGGAAAACGTTGATTATTTGCAGTTCTTCAACTTCATAGGTCCGGTGTACATCTCAGCCGAACATAATCTTGGTATGATTGATCTTTATGATGCATTAGCTGGTGTTATTGAAGATTTTAACAAAAAAACTGAGCTGCCTGAAAGTGAGTCCATTAGACTGAGGATTGCAATCATCGGTCGCCCAAACGTTGGAAAATCAACTTTTTTAAACAGTTTACTTGCAGAAAACAGACTAATAGTAAGCTCAAAACCCGGTACCACGCGTGACTCTGTGGATATTTCATACGACCATAATGGGAAATTAATCACTCTCATCGATACTGCGGGAATCCGCAGAAAGGCAAATGTTGTTGATAACTTAGAATCAAGATTTGTTGAAAAAAGTATAGAGTCAATAAAGCGCTCTCATGTAGTGATTTTAATGCTAGATTCCTTGCTTGGCGTTGAGCAGCAGGATTTATCAATTGCTGAAGCTGCAATTAAAGGGGGGAAGGGAATTATCATTGTTTTAAATAAGTGGGATTTAATAGGTAAGGATGACAGAAGTAAGTTAATAAAATTTGTCAAACAACAGGAAGTGACTCGGTTATTTTTGGAAGTGCCAACTGTAACAATTTCTGCATTGAAAGGTATGCGCTGCGGTGATGTGATAGATAAGTGTCTTGAAGTGAGTGAATCCTTAAACAAGAAGATCAGCACTGCAAAACTGAATAATTGGCTAATAGATGCCGTGGAAAAACATTCTCACCCACTTATAAAAGGTAGAGCAATTAAAATAAAGTATATTGCTCAAATTGGCACCAAACCTCCAGCTTTTTCTTTGGTATGCAACGTCCCGGAAAGTGTTGATGAGAGTTATAAACGTTATTTGACTAATGGTCTTAGAAAAAACTTCTTTGTTGAAGGTGTACCAGTCAGATTACTTTTGAAAAAGAACAAAAATCCCTATGTAAAGTAGGTAATCTTATTTAAGTAATATTTTTAATAAATAAACAATGTTACTTAAATAAGTACTAAATAAATTAATATTATATAGTAAAGTATTAACTTATTTAGTACTTTTGCTATGAATTATAAAGGACAAGATTTAAGGCCTGGATTTCCACATACTTTCACAGTTGATACACCTTTAGTATTTCAGTGACTTCCAAAAAGATATGGATATCCGATCCCAGAAAAATATTTGGAAAGATTGGGCAAAAAGGGAAAATACACGTGTAGTGAAATTAGTAATAAATGGATCTGGTTTTACTCCTGAGCAACGCAAAGAGTTGGAGAATAAAATATCAAACAGAAAATTTAACCCAAACAAAAATACAGAACTTATAGATTTTAATGAGCTGGATTTAGGAGAGTATGAATTCAGCTTTCACTTAAAACCAAATAAGAAAACAGAACTATCTAAATGTCCTTTATACACTGTATCTCAATATTTCAAAGATCTATACTCTATTCCAGAAAGTAAATTTGGTGTTGAGATAGACAGTATGCGTATATTTATGTTGTTAGCACTGAAGTCTCCTATGATCTATTTTGATTTTGATATCTTACCTAAAGAAGATAAGAAAGTTGGTGAGATTCAGGCTGTGCATGGCTTTTTGGTTGCTGAAAATGACAGAAAAGGTTATGACTATGATGGTATAGCAAGTATTGAAAATGCTATCATTGCTCTAAGCGATGCTGGTAGAGTAAAAATTATGGAAATTTACAATGAAGTAAAGAATAAGTTTTAAAAAGATTATCCTTTGTTTAAGCTATCAGAACATGAGATTTACAAAATTATGGAAGAGATAGTATATTTCACTCTTTCTAATGACGTTCTTCTTCTTATATCTAGCTATCAAGATTCTAACAAACGTTACAATAGACGTTTGGAAGAAGCAAGATTGCTTATGCAAGAAACATTTGGGTTTAAAACCAATGGAGGAGAAGTTGATATTCAATATGACAATAGCTGGACGAAAAATAAGGATGAATTGTATACCAAAGAAGAAATTGCAAAAATAGATAGTGATACTAGAGTTGCAACTGATATGAAAGGGCTGATTACTGAACCAATATACAACGGCGAGCATATGTATAGAGGTGTAAAAGTAGTAACATAGTACTTAGTGTTCTATCGTTACATGAAACGTTGTCAAACAAGAGTTGACTCTTCACAGATATTGTAGTAATTCATTAACTATGTCAGATGTAAATAACAGTTCTATAATTTTTCTCTTATCAAGCGCTGTCGCTTTAATTTTTGCATATGTGCTAGAGTATTTTTTCAATATGATACCGTGTAAGTTATGTATATACGAGCGAGTAGTTTACTATGTTACAGGGCTACTTGCAGTTGCGTACATGTTCAAAGACAACAAAATCCTAATCTATGCGATGTTTTGCAGCTATCTCATTGGTGCAATAATATCTTTTTATCATGTAGGTCTTGAACTCCACTTATTTCATGATGTTTTAGGCTGTACAGAGCAAGCAAGTGGTAACGTTAGCATAGAAGAGCTAAGAAATAATCTATTAAACCCTAACTACTCTCCATCTTGTGACAGACCTCATTATATTTTTGGTGTTTCGTTAGCAACATGGAATCTTATTTACCTTATAGTAGCCCTGTTTGTATCAGGTAAGATATATTATAAAGAAAGAAATTTAATTCACAATTGATACAAAAAATAGCAAGAGTAGATGCTGCATTTGTACACCGCTTAGTTGCCACCCAGTTTCCGCAATTTAAAGATTTATCTATCTGCCAAATTGTGCCCGGTGGATGGGACAATAGAACATTTCGTCTGGGTGATCACATGCTTGTGCGTATGCCAAGCGCTGCAAAGTATGCAATGCAGGTGGAAAAGGAACAAAAGTGGTTGCCCAGGTTGGCACCTTTACTGCCACTTTCAATTCCAAAGCCTTTGGCAATGGGAGAGTCGTGTGAGGGTTACCCGTGGCAATGGTCTATTTACCAATGGATTGATGGCAACATCGCTGCATCTGTGCACATAGCAGATCTGAATGACTTTGCAACCAGCCTTGCTCAATTTCTCACTGCTTTACAACGCATAGATACTACAGATGGGCCTCTCCCCGGACCACATAATTTCTATCGTGGAGGGGCACTAACAACCTATAATGCTGAGACAAAGCAAGCAGTTGCCATTCTGAAAAATAGAATGGATGCCAATGCTGCAATCGAGCTCTGGGAAGCAGCGCTGGCAAGCACTTGGCAAGGTTTGCCAGTGTGGGTCCATGGCGACGTTAGCGCTGGCAATCTATTGGTGCAAGAAGGAAAATTGAGTGCCGTCATTGATTTTGGAGGATTGGGGATCGGTGATCCCGCTTGCGATCTAAAAATTGCTTGGACGCTGCTTAGAGGAGAAAGCCGAAAAATCTTCCGTGCAATGCTTCCGTTGGATGCCAGCACTTGGACTCGTGGCCGAGCCTGGGCTTTATGGAAGGCTCTTGCTGATATCACCACAAACACGAACGCTGTTGAAGCTTGGCACACTATTGATGAAGTGCTTAGAGATTATAGACGCAATTCATAAAGTATATTTGTATGAACATTGTGATTTGAGAGCAATCTCCACTAGAAAGGATGTAATCTCAGTATTGAAATCCAGTTTTTATATCAAAATTATATTTTGATATAAGGAAGGTGTCATCCCAGTCACAGCTATACGAACATTGTGATTTGGGCTAAAAAGATGCGAGTAGCCCCTTCGGTGTCATCTCATGTTCCTGTCATCCAAGTGCGTGACACTGGGATGGCTTTGTTGCATCACTCAAGAGAAAAAAACTGTCAGTTACTAACAAAATTCATTATAGAATAGCCATTTAACCATTGAAGAAAAAATATGCCACAGCAAATGAAAGTCAGTAACTGCAATGAATATAACAAATTTCTCCAAGAAAGAGAGGAAATATTTTTCATTTTATTAATGAAGCAATAGAAAATTGGTACGAACATGGTCCAAAAGTATTCGGTGGCAACAATATTTACAGTGATAAAGTTGTGATTTTAGTGCATATAGTCGCTAGTCTCTTTAGAATTGGCTTAAGACAAACGGTAGGGTTTATAAAAGGATATTTGCAGCAAGTAGTTAGCAGTCATTAGCTATTCGCAGGCTTCAAGAAGGTTTAAAAAGCTCAATATTAAGATCAATGATTGCAGAGTTGACAAAAACAATATGGAAGATATTGAAATTGCCATAGACAGTACAAGTATCAGATAATACCTGGTCACAGTCAGGAAAATAGTAAAGATAGAAAGTATCGCAGCTATGAACAGACAAGAAAATTGCATGTAATGTTGAATATAAATAGCAAAAACGCCATAGCTGTAAAATACAGTAACGGTGTCTACTCTGATCACTTGTGATCTGCTAAAAAAAGTTGTTTCAGCATGTCGTAAAAGTACTATATGCCGATAGGGCGTACGATAGGCATAAACTTTATAAATTATGCAAAGAATATAATATAAAAGCAAAAATTCTACCAAAAACCTGTGCAGCAGAGCATTTAAAAATAGACTGCATGTCTGATAGGAACACTGCTATTAGGTTAATCAAATTACATAATGTAAGATGGTATGAAGAAGTGGAAAGAAAAAGTAAATTATGGAAAGAGGTCATATATTGAGTTTTTTTTCGCGACTAAAACAAACATTTGGGTTTAGCTTTAGAAATAAATCCGAAGTAAATCGTGAAAAAGAATTGCTAATAAAATGCTACTTACTCAATAAATTTATTGAAATTGGCGTCGCTAAATTTGAGATAGCTTCATGAATTTATTATACATTATCTACTATCCAAAGAGCGATGCAACAAAGTCATCCCAGTGCTTGACACTGGGATGACAAATAGGGGCTACTTGGATGACATCTTTCCTAGTGGACTCAAATCACAATGTTCATACAGTTATACGTTAAGCCTAAAGGTAGTTAGGTTTAATAAAAATTCACATACACAGGAAAGATTGGTAACATTACTTGAGTCGAGACTATTATTGTAATTATGCCAAAACGCACAGATATAGAATCTATATTAGTAATAGGAGCAGGCCCAATAGTTATAGGTCAGGCATGCGAGTTTGATTATTCCGGAACGCAAAGCTGTAAAGTATTAAAAAGTGAAGGTTATAAAGTCATTTTGGTTAACTCCAATCCTGCAACTATAATGACAGATCCTGAATTCTCTGATGCAACTTATATTGAGCCGGTACTGCCTGAAATCATAGAGAAAATTATAATCAAGGAGATGCCAGATGCAATATTGCCAACAATGGGCGGGCAAACAGCACTCAATTGCGCAATAAAACTTGCAGATGATGGAGTGTTAGACAAATACAACGTAGAATTAATAGGGGTAAATAGAGAAGCAATAAAAAAAGCAGAGGATAGAGAGTTATTCCGCCAATCCATGGATAGAATAGGACTGAAATACCCCAAAAGTATCATTATAAAAAATCAAGAACAAATAAAAGAGGCTTTGGACTACATTGGATTACCAGCAATCATCCGCCCATCATTCACTCTTGGTGGCGCAGGCAGTGGTATAGCATATAATAAAGAGGAGTTTTTCAATATCGCAGAAAGTGCTCTCAAAATTTCGCCAATAAATGAAGTTCAGATAGATGAATCAATTATCGGCTGGAAAGAATATGAAATGGAAGTTATCCGTGATTGTAAAGATAACTGCATAATAGTCTGTTCGATAGAAAATATTGATCCAATGGGAGTGCACACCGGAGATAGTATCACGGTTGCTCCTGCTTTGACTCTGCGTGACGTAGAATACCAACAGATGAGAAATGCATCTATAGCAGTGCTAAGAGAAATTGATGTTAGTGCCGGTGGTGCAAATGTTCAGTTTGCAGTGAATCCTAAAGAAGATGGAAGCCTCGTTGTGATTGAAATGAATCCAAGGGTTTCTCGCTCTTCTGCACTTGCTTCAAAAGCAACAGGTTATCCTATTGCAAAAGTTGTAACTAAACTTGCTATCGGCTATTCACTCGATGAGATACGTAATGATTGCGCTCTAGTTATACCTGCTGCATTTGAACCAGTGATTGATTACATCGTCACTAAAATTCCTCGTTTTGAATTTGAGAAGTTTAAGGGGACGAATTGTGAACTATCAACTTCCATGAAATCAGTGGGGGAAGTGATGTCTATAGGCCGCACTTTTAATGAGTCACTACAGAAAGCTTTCCGTTCACTTGAAACTGGTCTTACAGGACTTGATGAAGTGTTTTCTGAAGACACAGATGTTAAATCTCAATTAGCAAAATTGCTGCCAAACAGATTACTGATTGCTGCTGACGCAATGCGTCATGGAATAAGCATAGAAGAAATAAATTCGATTACGGGATATGACTTATGGTTTTTGCAGAATATACAGCAAATTATATTAGCTGAACAAAAAATCAAGGAAAACGGCCTTCCTGAGACTGCATATGAAATGTTAGAGCTGAAAAAAATGGGGTTTTCAGATGCAAGATTGGCAAAATTAAGCAATAAGAAAGTAGAGCAAATTGAAGAAATAAGAAAAAAATTTGGCATTAATCCAGTTTATAAACGCGTAGACACCTGTGCAGCTGAATTTGAATCGAGCACTGCTTATATGTATGGCTGCTATGAGGGTGATGTTGAAAATAAAACGGAATGTGAGGCGAATATTTCGGATCAAAAAAAAGTTGTCATTTTAGGAAGTGGTCCAAATCGCATTGGTCAAGGTATTGAGTTTGATTATGCATGCGTACATGCAGCTTCTGCCGCCAAAGAAATGGGGTATGAAACAATAATGATTAACTGTAATCCGGAAACCGTTTCAACTGATTATGATACCGCTGATCGTTTATATTTCGCCCCACTGATTGCAGAGGATGTGCTTGAAATACTAAGCAAAGAGCAAGAAAATGGCACACTGGTTGGTGTAATAGTTCAAATAGGTGGTCAAACACCTTTAAAGTTAGCCAAAGTGCTTAACGAGAGAGGTTTCAAAATTCTGGGAACTTCGTTTGATTCTATTGACCTTGCAGAAGATCGCATGAGGTTTAAAAACCTTGCTTTGCAACTTAATTTAAAACAACCTGAAAATTCTATCTGCCATTCAGTAGAAGAAGCGTTAACCAACGCAGAAAAGGTGGGGTTTCCACTAGTAGTTAGGCCATCATATGTCCTCGGCGGTCAGTCTATGTCGATTAGACACGATACTCAGAGCTTTAAAGAGTATGTCTTGAATCAAACCAAAATTTTTGAACACGGGTCACTGCTTCTTGATAAATTTTTAGTCAATGCAGTTGAGGTTGACGTTGATGCTGTATGTGATGGGAAAAAAGTTTTCATTGCAGCGGTCATGGAGCACATTGAAGAAGCTGGTATCCACTCTGGCGATTCAACATGCTCAATACCGACAAATACATTGAGTGACGAAGTAATAAAAGAGATCGAGCTCCAAACTGAAAGAATAGCTCTTGCACTAGAAGTGAAAGGTCTGATAAACATTCAGTTTGCTATTCAAGAGAGTGATGTATACATACTTGAAGTGAATTTAAGGGCTGGCCGTACAGTTCCTTTTATTTCCAAGGTAATCAATATTCCTATTGCAAAGCTTGCCACTCAGGTTATTTTGGGTAAAAAATTGAATCAGGAAAACAAGCCTTTCAATCATTTTGCAGTTAAAGCTGCTGTTTTTCCATTCACGCGTTTTTCGGGAATTGACACTTTACTTGGTCCTGAAATGAAATCAACAGGAGAAGTGATGGGAATTGACTTATCTTTCGGAGCTGCACTTGCAAAAGTGCACATGGCTGCAGGATACAAGTTACCAACAGAAGGAACAGCTCTGGTTTCAGTAAAAGATGATGATAAAGAGTATATGTTGCCTGTTGTACGAATGTTGAAAGAACTGAGTTTTGAAATATATGCCACTAAAGGCACAGCTTTGTATCTGAACAATAACGGCATTGCTGCAAAAGCTGTAAATAAAGTGAGAGAAGGCAGACCCCACATAGTTGATATGCTCAAAGATGGAAAAATAAATCTAGTAATCAATACTTCAAAAGGTGTGAAATCAGTCTCAGATAGCAAAGATATCAGGAGAACTGCTATTTTGCAAAATATAGCTTATAGCACCACAGCTTCTGGGAGTAAAGCGTTAGCGCTTGCAATTCAATATGTAAAGAATAGCAAATTGGAAGTGAAATCATTACAGCAGATACAAAATGTTTAAATATCAAGACTATAATAAATTATTACTTATTTCAAAATGAGGATCGTGTAAGCTAAGGCAAGAGAAATTTAATTAAAGGATTTTTGTGTCAGTATCAATATATAACTGCCTTAAGCGTTTGTTGAAAGGCTTTGTACTAATTTTCTTGATTCAAACAATATGCTAGACTTTAACTTAAAAATCTTTGTAAGTGATCACGACTGAAAGGTGTTTTCATGCATTTTTTACCTGAGTGCAATAAGTATAATTCATTGAGTTTCCAAAATTGATAATGAAGAAAAGCATTACTCGTCTAATAAAAGCAATTCAATACTCCTGTGAAGGAATAAAATCAGCTTTTGTATCAGAAGTTGCGTTCAGACAGGAGTTACTGCTTTTTATAATATGTGTTTCAACTTTGTTTGTTTTAGATGTAAGTAATTTAGAACGTGCAGTAATGGTAAGTAGCCTATTTTTGGTGTTAATTGTAGAAATTATTAACACTGCTTTTGAAACAACAATTGAGCGTATTTCCAGTGAACAACATATACTTTCAAAAAAAGTGAAAGATCTAGGTAGTGCGGCAGTTTTTCTCTCATTAATTAACTTCTTGATAACATGGATGATAATATTGATATGAATTTTATTAAGATATATTTTCAAATTCACCGATTAAGACCCGCATGTCTTGTGGTACATCAGAAACAAATTCCATGTATTCCTTACTTTTTGGGTGATATAATCCCAGCGTGTGAGCATGTAGTGCCTGTCTGTTGAAGCTGCGGATAAAATCAGAATTTTTAGCATATTTTGCACTTTTACTACTATTTTTTCCGTAAACTTGATCACCTACTACAGAATGTCCTATGTGGCTCATATGTACTCGAATTTGGTGTGTTCTGCCTGTCTCTAAAGTACATTTAACCAGGCTTGCTTGCCCTATAATTTTCTTCACTGAATAATGAGTGATTGCTAGTTTACCTGCTGTTTTTGTGACACACATCATTTCTTTATTACTGCGTTTTGGAGCAATATGGGTTTTTACTGTTCCTTGCAGATTAGGTAATGCTCCCCAAATTACTGCTAAGTATTCCCGTTTTATTTTACGATTTGATAGCAGCTCAGACAAGAAGCTGTGGGATTGTTCATTTTTTGCAATTACCATGAGTCCACTAGTATCTTTATCAAGCCTGTGAACAATTCCTGGTCTTGTATTTGTATATGGAATTTTGCCAAGGTGAGCGATCACTGCATTCAGGAGTGTATCATTGTTTGTTCCAGCACCTGGGTGTACTGTTAATCTACTTTGTTTACTCAGAACTATAATATCCCCATCTTCGTAGATGATATCAAGCTTTATATTATAGTTAGGTTCAATTGATGTGGATATGTCAGGTTGAACGAGATGTACTATATACTCTTCACCTGGTTTTACTATGTGGTCATTATTAATTATCGGCGTGCCAAGTAATGTTACCCGCTCATCTTGTATCAATCTTTGTGCTTTACTGCGTGATATGTTACACTTTTTAGCTATGTAGGTATCTAGCCTTTTCATTACTAACAATATCTAAGACTATATATCTATAGTAGCTACCTTGAATAAGCTACTTCAAATGCTGCATGAACATCTGGATCCACAAAATCAACTTTTGTGTTAGGTTGAGCTTGAAGCCCATCTTGTTTCTGGATATTAAAAGTCATTTGAGAGCCATCCTTCCAGTGGATTATTACCTTATTATCAAAATTTCTTAATGTTACCTCACTGACTTTTTCTCCCTTATCATCTTTTTCTTCCAACTTAATAGATTCTAATAAATAGAAGAAAAACTCACTTGCTTTGCCATTAACTTTTTTTTTCCATTCATCTGCTTTTTCTTGTTCAGATAATTCTTTTTCCAATTTTGCATTTTCTTTCTCCAGTTCTTTTGTCCTTTTTTTTGATTTTAATAGTCTATTTTTCTCTATTGCTTTTCTCTCTTCATCTTGCTGTTCTTCAAGAGGAGAAGGAGGAATAGCACTGTCTTCATTGCTAGTAGGTTCGTTTGTTTGTTTATTCTTTAATTCCTCTAGTTCATCTTTTACTTTTTTTAGTTCTTCTTCTAATTCGTTTTTTATCTTTTCTGTTTCCTCTTTTTGTTTTTCCAATATATCTATGAACTCAGGATCATCGCTAATTGTTCTTTCTCTAGGTTGAAAAAAGCCAACAAATCGGCTTGGTTCAAATCGCTCAATCTTATCTTCAGCAATTTTAATAGCATTCTCTAAACTAGACAAAATACTTTCAATGTTTAGTGAATTTGCTCTTCTTGTCAGCCCTTTAGCTTCACTTAAAATGGGCGAGATTTCCTTGTGCAACTCATCTAAATCTTTTTTTATGTCTTCTCTAATTCTTCGTAGATGAACAAGTGTTTCTTGAATTTCATTGTTTGCAGGTTTTAGAAGGCTATTATCAAGCAGACCTTCAGCTTCATCTAGGTGCTTATTAAGTGAGTCAACAATTTTATCTGTAAAATCAGTCAAGTGCTTATCAAGTAATTTTATCAATCGAGATATAGAATCATTTTCTTCCTCATCTTTTGTCTTTTTTTCCATTACCGACACAACCCCACCTCTTCTGAATGGAAAGAGAATATCCAAATTGTTAAACTTTTTAACAATATTATGATTATTATTTATCTCATTGTTTTTTAGCTTGCTGAATGTTATACATATCCCAACAATAGCAATGATACTAGCCAGTGCAACTATGGCCCATTCCAAATCCTGAACATTGGCAAAGCTAAATCTATTTTGTATTAATGCGCCAACTATAATTACAGTGCTAATTATATATGGTATGGTAAGAAAAATGGCCTTATTTTTATTCTCCTGTTTCTGACTATCTAATATCTTTTTCTGACTTTCAGAAATTGGTAAAACTATTGAAAAGTTTGCTTTTTTGTGACCTATAAGACTTAAATTTGGTTTTATCTCTATTTTTAGAGCATTTTCAGCAAGTTCACTTATCTCGTTGTCTTTGCCACCTCTAATTTTATCATTTATTAATTCCTCTATCAACTTTTCTCCTTCTTTTACCTCCTGCTTATGCATATATCTCATAGCAGAAGAGGCTACAAAAGTTGTTAAAAGAATAATAGAAACCAAAGTGTAAATTGGCATGAATGTTGGGTTAAAAATATCTGTAATAAACCTTAGATCATTATGGGTTATTATTATTGCAGCTACATAAGCCAAAGAAAATTGAAGCCAAGTATTTACAGCTGCTATAGGTAGAGTGTTGCTTACGGAATATTTCTTTGTTGCACGCCATAATCTAGGAAAAAAACCAATAGCATCATCTATTTTGGCAAAATTATGATCTACTTTAACATTAAAAGGATTTGTTGTATCTAAAGGCATAAATTTCCTTACATCCTAATTAAGTAATTATATATAAATGATACTTTAAAAACAAGTTTTTGGCTTATGCCAAGGACGATTAGAACGCACTTTACTAACCTTTATACCACTATCTGTTAGCCAAACAGAGTGTGTGCCATATGCCTCTAAGTCAGCATATTTGATGATTTTAGTATTGCAAGCTGGATAGTTAAACTTGCTTAACTGAATTACTAGATCGACATTGTTACAATTTTCTAAAATATCTTCTCTTTTGTGAGCTAGCAACGCTGACTTATTATTTCCTTTATTATATACGCAGCTGTAATCACTACAGTTTAGCCTTTTGTTTGAGTTGTTGTATTTAGCGTGATTCACAATTTGATTCTGCCCGTTTTGCTTTGCCCACGTTTTGACAACAAAATTTCTGTTTTTTCTAGTAAGGGAATATAGTAAATTGTCATCTTCTTTTACAGCAAGATTATCAATACTGACCAGGATGTCAGGGGTTCTATACATAGCGCTAGAGAAAATACCCAGCACAATAAAGAAAATTCCAAAAAAACGCCAATTCCTTTCCCACAAGCATAGCCACAATAACCCAAGTGTTATTATAATAATTGATGAGCCAGGAAAAGTGCGAATAGGAATAACCAAATACTGAAGACTGGCAATTGCGTTTGTTATATATAAAACGCTGTCAATTGGGCGTTCCATGAGAGGCGTTATAATCCACTGAGTACCTAAAGGAATCAATAAAACATAGATTATTCCAAATGGAATAATAATGAGTGTAACTATTGGTATAGCAACTAAATTTGTGATAATGCTGCTGATTGAAAAATAGTTAAAATTATATATTGTATATGGAACTGTTGCTAAACTTGCTATTATTGAGCTTATCATTATCGACACAAAATATTCTATTATTTTTATTTTTAAAAATTTTTTGGCATTGATCTGATAGCTGGCAACCAGTGCTAAGACAGCAGAAAATGACATTTGAAAGCCTGGCTTTAAGATTGCTTCTGGCTCCATTATGAGTATCATCGAAGCAGCAAACGCAATTGCTATTAATCCTCGATATTTCCTTTCTATGATTATTGCAATAAGTACCAAAATCACCATAATATACGCGCGCTGAGCGGAAATTTGCATACCAGTGATCAATAGATAAAACGTGGTTGGCAAAATGGTAAGGAATGCAGATATTTTCTTGGTGTTATACTTAAGAGTCAAAGTTTCAGATATTGCAAATAAATTACGGAATGCTATAAAAAATAGACCAGCAACAAACGATAAATGTAAACCAGATATAGCAAATAAATGTGCTATACCTGAATCTCGTATCGCATTCATAGTTTTTTGATCTATCCCGTCTTTTTTGCCAACTAATAATGCAGAGATTATGTCCGCGTGTGGCTTTTTGGTATTTTGCTGTAGGTTTTCATAGATATATTGACGGAAAGATTCTATATACTCTTGAAATTTTCTTGCTTCAGCCTTTTTGTATAGGACTATTTTGCTTGTTGCAAAGCCTGTTGCATTTATTTTCTGATAATATGCTATTCTTGCAAAATCATATGCATATTCCGAAGGCGCAATTTTTGGAGGAAAGAGTTTTGCTGATAATTTTACTTGATCCCCTATTTTAATGCCTTCTTCCGCTTTGGTTCTAACTGATATTCGTTATCTAAGTGAGGAAAGTCACCTCTCCTCACTCGACTTCAGAACCGTACTTGAAACTTTCACCTCATACGGCTCCTCTGTAATTTGGTGCTTGTCGTACTTTTGCCCTGTATGTGCTTGATCATGACAATGCCCATGTAACAAAGATAAATTCTCTATATTATTGTTATTTCTACTTTTATCTTGATGATGTACTTCTATAATATCATCATACCTAAAAAGTAGTTGACAATGTTTACATTTACTTTGTTGTATCTTCAGTAATTTTATTATTTTGGTGATTTTCTCGAGATTCTACTTAGCCGTTTTCCCCAATATAACCAATCTCCATCATATGGCGACTTGTCTTGCAAGACTTTGATGTGCCGTTTAATAGCATGGTCTCCGTGATTAATAAGATACATTCCGTTATTTGACATAAACCTCCAGTTATCGTTCTTATACCTTTAGTATTTATCTTTGATCAGAACTTTCCTTTGTTATTGTGCTAAATACCATTTTTATTTCCAAAGTTTGTTAAACATAATATTATCAAAGATTTAAAGATCTCCGCATTACTACTGAATTGTAATATCGACACCATCCACCGATGACCGGATTAAGATGCCTTATTACAGCTTCTTGAGTTATTCCAAGCATTCTTTTGAGTCTTTTGTTTAATATCTAATGTATTTCACAGATTTACAACCAGGTTTATTATTAGCTTGTATGGTCTCTTATGCCGTTTTCTTGGATAATGTCATTGTTATTGTAAAACCGAAAAATCAAAACCTGGGTTTCTCTCTATATTCAGAGTTTTAATGTATGCTTAATTTTGTTTGATAGGTTCAATTTTAATCCTATGGTTTTAACCATTTTCCAGCTAAAATCTTTTCTTCAAACAACTTCTTCACTCTCATGTAAAATTACAAATCATCAGCATACGCAATTATGCTTATTGTTTTGTGCATTTTATATGATAAGTGACCATATTTTGGCTGGTAGAAATTGGAAAAGTTCTTCCTTAAGTTTTTCTTTGATATTGCTGTCCCAACCCATGTGCAACATTTTAAGTAACGGAGAAATTGTCCCTCATAGTTGGCACCACATTTGGTAGGTTCAAACTTTCTATCTTCCACTCCTGCTCTCAGCCATCCTTTTTGTATTTTCTTCAAAGGGTGGTGTGGTATTGAGTTTTTCTAGCAGTGCGTTGTGATCAATGCTATCAAAGCAACTAGAAATATCAGCATCAGTAATGCTGTTTTCCTTCCAAGTGCGATAGACTGGCTTCTATCGCATCCTGACATGATCTACCAGGTCTAAAACCATAAGTGTTTGGCTCATTTGCCTCCCATTCTGGTTCTATTGCCATCTTAACAAGTGTTTTGCTTTGCTCGATCTGCTATTGTGGGTATCCCAAGTGGATGTTTGCTCCAGCAGTTTGCTAGGTTTTGGAATCAGACTCGTCTTGATGGTTTGCTTTTTCTCTAATATCTAAAGAATGTGCTAGTTGCAGCCTTTCTTTTGATTGAGATGCTTTTCCGTCAATACCTGCAGTCTTTTTCCCCTAATAAGGTTACTTTTCTGACAGCGAGCATTCTTGCACTTGTTGATTTTAATAATAACCTTTGAAGATTGTGCATCTTTTTTGATATTGTTACATTTTGAAGCTCAGTAAAATTCGCTTTGTAGCTTAAACGAAGATTTCTCCCCCAGCTTGCGCCAGGGGTTTCGTTCCATTCACCTAACATTTGTTGGTTCATAACATATTAACCACTACTTACAACTTTGCAATACCCGACTATAGTGTCCACGTCAGCATATCCTAAGTATTACCTTAGGCATTGGCTTTTTGGACAATCCTTTCACATAGAAGCTTGCGGTTAGCTACCTGCTCATTACACTAAAAGTGATAATAAGAACTTTTATGTGATTACCGTTTATAAAACCGTTTCATGTTAGACTTAGGTTCTTACTTTTTGCCGGGAGACAAGTTACATCTTGATCAATCGCATAAACATTGATCACCTATTTTCTCCGTACCTTTTGGTTTATGCGTATCAACCCTTTTCGCATATCTTCGATAACGACAATTCAAACATAAGTTCCTTTCGTAACCTTATCTAACTCTTCTTGAAGGGATTTACCATTGGGTTTGGTATTACCTCCTTTTAACCCATGCTTGCATCCTAAAGGTTGCCAATCTTTAAAATATGGGTTACAATTTCAACCAGATGTTATGGTGGATGGAATTTAACCATCACGATTTCATGACTCCCAGGTCGCACTTATGCTATCTAACTTAAACTTCGTGTTTTTTATTTCATAAAGCAAAAATTGCTCATACGAGCCCTTGTTATTAATATCCTTCACTGTAGCAACAATATCTTTCACATACCTTTCCTTATCAAGAATGTGAGTATTAACTGAATCTGTTCTGAATTTGCTGGCTGTAAATCCTACGAGCACTGCAATTAAAGAAATGCATAATATTGCGTATTTCCTGTATAATATTACAATCAGAATTAGTATAGGTGAAAGCAAGAGAAAAATAGATATAGTGAAAGCACAGCTTGGTTCAAAGCTTAGAGAAAAGTAGGTTAAGATCCCTATACACTGAAAAATAGGAACCCAAAGTATCAAGTTATATTTTTCATTGCACAGATTGTTATGTATATAATTTACTATCATGCTAAGAAAGGTTAATAGATATATAAATATATGTAATAGTGTGATTTTATTCTTTTATTTATTATTATTACGCATATAATAATAAATAAGCAACGACGCGGGATGGAGCAGCTCGGTAGCTCGTCAGGCTCATAACCTGAAGGTCGTAGGTTCAAATCCTACTCCCGCAACCATCTTTCAACTGTACAAACATTGTGATTTCGGATAGAAGAATCACTTGACAAACTTTACCAGTCTCTTATTATATCAATAAGAGTATTTATCCTTGTTTTTGGGCTCAACAACAAAATTCAGTAAAAAACTCAGACATTTATTGGCAAATTATATAAAATTATAGCGGCTGCATGTCTTTTTAATTTTTTCTACATTCAGCCAAAACCCGCTTAAAATAAGCGTTAGCACATTATTACAATGCCAATTTACATTATTATAGGATCAAAACTCGCTACACGAGAGTTCTTTTGCCTTTTTTTTATTTGGTTGGATTGTTTAATAAATTTATTAAAATATTCACAATATTGACTTTTTATCACAAGAATGCTATCATTAAGCTAATATTACTTTTAGTGAGGTGTGAGCAATAGTTGATGTAGCTTTTATTGGCGTAAATACAGTTATTGATAACGGATACAGAAGAAAAATAAAACTCGTTATGTCAGGATTATTTTTAGCTGTGTCAGCAGCAACTGCCGTCTGGTTTATCTTTCCTGAATCACAAAATGTACTTGCTCCATTCTTGCTTCCAGCTATATTCCTTCTCTTGACTCTGTCTATGGGATATTATACGTTTCTTTTTGGTTGTGAGAAAAGTCTGTAGTAGAAAATGTTCTAGGTATCTGCTGAGTCAGTTAAGAGAATGCGTTGCCAAGACGAGATCGAATCTTTGCTAGCAAAAACAAGAGATACCACAAAAAATAAATTTTGTAACATACTTTTGTTTTGAGGATCGTAGCAAAGCGCACAAACTTGCTTTATACGTAAAAGACATTGATGATATTGCATCTTTAATAAAGAATGAGGATCTTTTAAGTCACTTTGATCAATTTTTTACCATAACTGAAGTAAGCAATAAGAATAGTAGAAATGAGCTAATTAATTGCGCAAGAACATATAGAACAATAAGTGAAAAACCTAAAGATGAAATACAAAGTTTTTTAGCTAATCAAAAAGAGAATCTTTCATATGAAATAACGTCACCTAAAATTGATAATTTTTTACCACAAGTTAATATAGTGAATGTTTAAATTAGCAAAAGTTCAATAAGTATACCTAAGCCCTTGCAATAGTAATTTTATCAATAATTTCATTGTGTATGTGATTGTCACTTTTTGTTTCAATTTCAGTAATAACACTGCACCTGTTGGGTTCTTTTTCAGCTATTTCTTGAAATCCTTTTCGAACTTTATTATAAAAATCAACGTCCATCTCTTCATATCTATTTTTATCCTTTGCTCTGCTGAGCCCAACTTGAACATCAATATTTAGAATAAATGTGACATCTGGATATTTAATGCCCACTAATTTGTGTAAGTCTTTTATTAGCCTTAAGTCAACACCGAGCCCATATCCTTGATACGCAATAGTTGAATCGATAAATCGATCACAAATAACTGTCTTTCCCTCTTTAAGAGCTGGTAGTATTAATTCTTTCATATGTTCATATCTCATTGAGGTAAGTAATAAAAGTTCAGAGATGGGATCAATATTATCCTTAAGTAGTGATCCTCTTATTTTTTCTGCAAAATCAGTACCACCTGGTTCTCTAGTCAATACGACATTATTTTCATCTTGAATTTGCTTGAAATAATTTGCAAGTAACTCAGACTGTGTTGTTTTACCAGAACCATCTATTCCTTCGAAGGTTATGAACATAAATTTTATAATTACAATGCTAAATGCAAACAGTGTACATAGAAACCATTTGACATTTAAGCAATAAGATCATAAATTATATACGGTATACAATTCTCTATGAGCTATGGTTACGCTAGACACTCCTAAGATAGATTTAGACTTTACTGCAAAGAATTTCAATCTCTTGGGAGTGGATAACAAATATTATACATTAAGTGACTGCTATGGGGAAAATGGTCTTATTGTAATGTTTATATGCAATCACTGTCCTTACGTTCAATCAATTATTAGCAATCTAGTAAGCGATGTTAATTTGTTGAAAAAAGATTATCAGGTAAACACTGTTGCAATCATGCCAAATGATGTGAATAAGTACCCAGAAGACTCCTTTGAAAACATGATTAATTTTGCCGAGAAAAATAAGTTTACATTTCCATATTTAATTGACAGTAACCAAGAAGTAGCTAAAGAGTATGGTGCTGTTTGTACCCCTGATTTCTTTGGGTTTAACGCTGATTTAAAACTTCGTTATCGTGGACGTTTTAACAATGCAAAAAAAGAGAAAGTTCAAAATTATGAAATAGGAAGTAGTGATTTATTTCAAGCGATGAAATTTATTGCAAAAACTAGCAATCCTCCAATTGACCAAAAATCAAGTATTGGTTGCTCAATCAAGTGGTCTAATTCTACAGGGTAAATATCATGCACAGTGGCTCTCAGCATTTGTTTGATATTATAATTTTACTCTCTGCTGCTGTGTTTATAGTCATAGCGTTTTGGAAAATGAATATCAGCCCGGTGCTTGGTTACTTTGTTGCAGGTGCATTGATTGGTTCTCATGGATTTAATCTGATACATTCAGCTGAAATAATGGATAACTTTGCAGAATTTGGCGTGGTTTTTCTATTATTCATTATAGGTCTTGAATTGACATTTGAACGCCTTATCGCCATGCGTATGCATGTGTTTGGATTTGGTTCCCTTCAAGTTATAGTTACCATGATAGCAATATGGTGTATTGCTCTTGCCTTTGGAGTGAGTACAAACATGGCAGCAGTTATTGGGGGTGGACTTGCACTATCCTCAACAGCAATAGTGTTGCAGGTTCTGCAAGAAAAGGGTTCTCAAGCAAGCCAAGTTGGCAGATTGTCAATAGCAGTGCTACTAATGCAGGACTTTGCAGTGGTACCTCTAATAGTACTAGTGCCCCTGCTTACTGGCAATTCTGAACACAGCTTAATAAGCTCGTTGGCAGGCTCATTAGTGCAAGCAGCTATTGCATTGGTGTTGATATTTGTAACTGGTAGGTTATTACTGAGGCCATTGTTTTCGGTTATTGCCAAAATGGAGAGTAATGAAATCTTTATATCAACAACACTTCTGATAATATTAGGATCAGCATTTATTACTGAACAATTTCATTTATCAATGGCATTAGGCGCATTTGTTGCTGGGTTACTAGTTGCAGAAACAGAACACAGGAATTCGGTAGAACATGCAGTATTGCCATTTAAAGACTTATTTCTTGGTTTATTCTTTATGACTGTTGGCATGTCTATTGATATTGACCTTTTACTCAATAAGTTACCACTCGTTACTTTATTATCAATTATCCTTATCGTTTTAAAGACGTCCATTATATATACATTGTGTAGATTTTTTGGATTTAGAAGTGCACCTGCAATACAAGCTGGATTACTGCTTGCACAAGGCGGTGAATTTGCATTTATTTTATTCCGTTTAGCAGATGAATTAGATGTACTATCAAGTGAAATCGCTCAAGTGCTTATGATGGTAACTACAGTAACTATGGCTTTTACTCCTCTTTTATCGGGAATTGGAGACTGGATAGCAAATTCATTTAGCACTGAAAAAATAATACTAGACGATGAAGCAATCGAAACAGACACACAAGATCTTTATAACCACGTAATAGTTGCCGGGTTTGGTAGAGTGGGATATATGGTAACGAAAATGCTTACTGCGGAGCATTTAAGTTATGTTGTTGTAGATATTCAATCAAAAATAGTGAAAGAAGGAAAAAATGATAGTTTCCCTATATATCTTGGAGATGCTACAAGATATGAAATTTTAAAATCAGTAGGAATAGAAAGAGCTCAAGCTCTTGTGGTTTCAATAAAGAACGAAGTCACTATAAAGAAAATAGTTTCTCTAGTTGCAACAAACTTCCCGCATGTAAATATTATAATACGTTTACCAGATTTGAATAATGTGGAGGTTTATAAAGATCTAGGGGCTAGTAAAATTATTCCCGAAACGTCTGAAATTGGATTGCAGCTAGGTGGAGCAGCATTAAGTTTAAGTGGTATTAGCGAAAGCGGAGTTACATCTTTAAAAGGTAAATTTAGAAAAGGCAACTACAGTATGTTAAAAGACCTTGGTAGTGATAAAGATGAATAATCCTCTATCACTTCAATTAGTGACCAGAAAAACACATTTAATTAAGCAACTATACTCTCTAGAAAGGTGAAATTGACCTTATTGTAACTATGAACAAAATAATAATAAAAAAATTTGGTGGTACTTCGCTAACTGACTTAAATCGAGTTGCAAATCTAATAAAAAACGATATTGAAAAAGGTTATAATGTAATTGCTGTTGTATCTGCTGCTGCAGGATTCACTGACCAAATAGCTTTTCAAGCCAGGCAAATTTCAAATTTAAATTGTAGACAAGAGTTATCAGAGTATGATGTCCTGCTTTCAGCAGGAGAACAAATCTCTTGCGGGTTATTAGCTATCACTCTTCTGTCTGTTGGAGTTAATGCTAAATCATGGCTCGCCTGGCAGTTACCAATTCTAACGGATAATTTTTATTCTGAGTCTAAAATAAAAACGATAAAAATTGACCATGTAAAAAGATCTTTTGCTGAGGGTTATACTGTTGCAATCATTGCTGGGTTTCAGGGTATACACGGTGATAGAATCACTACTTTTGGTAGAGGAGGGTCTGACATCTCAGCAATTGCCTTTGCAGTAGTCTTTGGTATTAGAACTTGTGAAATTTTTACTGATATTGACGGAATATATACAGCAGACCCAAAAATTGTTCCAAGAGCACGCAAGCTTAAATCTATCTCTTACAATGAAATATTGGAGATGTCGTCATCTGGTGCTAAAATATTGCATAATCGTTCAGTACAACTTGCAATGAAGCATAATATTAAGGTGCAAGTGTTATCCACTTTTGAGGAAGTAGAAGGCACTACAGTACTACACGAAAAAGATGTACTGGAAAGATACTTAATTACTGGAATAACTTGTAGCACTCACGAAGCTCTTGTAACTTTTACTAACTTTGCAAATACTCTGGATACTTTAAGAGATATAGCAGGAGCAAACGTTAAAATTGACATGATACATGGGTCAAGCTTTTTGATTTCCAAATTTGATGTTGATTTAATGACAAAGTTATTGAACAAAAATGAAAATTATGTCGTAAACAATAATATAGCTAAAATTTCAATAATTGGTATTGGTGTTATGTCTAACACTGAAGTGATGTACCGCACACTCAAGGTTTTAAGCAAAAAAAAGATAGAAGTACTTGCTATCACAATGTCCGAAATCAAGATCAGTATAGTTGTTCAAAAAAAACACGCTGAGGCTTTAATTAGAGATTTACATACTGAATATGAGCTTGATGTATACCAGCACGCTTGAAATTTATTTACTTGATAATTCAAAAAACTTGAAAGAGCAAAGGTAGTTATTGAAATTATCTTGATTTACATCAGTTATCCAAGTTTGACATTGAATGCTTAACACCTCCTCCATTAACGCCTTTCTGTAATGTTTATCCAAGTGCGACATTATATCGTCAAGCAGAAGAAGTGGTGCCTTATTATAATAAATACACCTTGCTTTTACACTGGATAAAACAATAGAAAGCAACAATAACTTTTGCTCTCCAGTAGAACAAAGATTTACTGGCATGTCCCCTTTTTGGCAAAAAACCCGAAAATTATCATTATGTACAGAAAAGGTTACTCTACCAGTTAATGAGTCTTTTTCTCTGTTTTCCTTTAGACGATTCTGAAAATATTCTGCAGTATCGTTCAAAGTTAGCTGACTGCTAAATTTCAAACTTGCCTTTGGAAAAAACTCACAAGAATGGTTATCAATTGTGCCCTGTAGTATTTTTAAAACAGACAATCGCATACGTAAAATATCAATTGCATTGGTAGCCATTACGTTTTCAAGACTAGAGAGCCAACTTTCGTCCAAAATATTCTCTCTAAGCAATTTACTTCGCTCATGTTTAGCTTTTCTATATTGCATGTAGCAATAGGTGTAATTTTCTTCAAATAGTGAAACTATACGGTCTAAAAACTTTAACCTGTCGCTTGGAGAATTAAGAAGAATATAGTCCATTTGTGGAATTAGCCATATTACATTAGATATTCTATACAAAGATGAGTAGTTTGACTGCGTTTTCCCATCAATTTGTATTAATTTCTTATTAAAATTCTTTCCTATACCAATTGAGCTAAGCTCTGCTCCATTAAAAAAATCATAGTACACTACCCAATCTTCATTGCTGAGTCTATTTTGCATCTCACTGATTTTTGCTTTTTTCATTCCGTTGCTTTTAGCAAGCAATGAGATTGCTTCAAGTATATTAGTTTTTCCAATACCATTTTGGCCAGTTATCACAACTGGTCTATCGTCTAAATCCAGTTCAAAATTTGAATGACTACGGAAGTTATATAATTTCAGTTTTTTTATATAGCAATGGGTAGTCATTCTTTAATTTATATTCTCCTTACTTCCTCTAGAACCTCATCAACATGTCCACTAACTTTTACATTTTTCCAGATCTTCACTACTTTACCTTTTTTATCTATTAAAAAAGTAGTGCGCTCTATTCCCATATACTTTTTGCCAAACATACTTTTCTCTACCCAAGCACCATATTTTTCCAACATTTCAGCGTTTTCATCAGAAACTAAAGAGAACGGCAGAGAATATTTTGCTTTGAAGTTAGCGTGGCACTTAACACTATCTTTTGATACACCAATTATCACTGTGTCAAGAGAAGAGAAATTTTCTATTTTGTCCCTAAAGCCTTTTGCCTCCATTGTACAGCCCGGAGTATCGTCTTTAGGATAAAAATAAAGAACTACATTTTTTTTATCAAAAAATTCACTCAGTGATAAAATCTCACCAGAATCTGTTGGCAAACTAAAATCAGGTGCATTATTTCCTACTGTTAATTCCATACTTTGCTCCATTAATAACACTTTTATGGTACTATAGTATATTGTAATAAGAAGGGAGGATAAATGAAAGTAGCTTTTCAAATGGATGAAAGTATAAACTTTGAAACTGATACTACATTTGCATTAATAAAAGAAGTGCAGAGGAGAAAGCACGAAATTTTTGTCTATGTTCCTAATAATCTAGCACTCAAGTTAAACCAACCAATCGCTCTTGCTCAGAAGGTCAGCATTGATGATTTTGGTTTTACTTCTAAGAGAGATGTAGACATCGATTTGAATGAAATTGATATCATACTTATTAGGCAGGACCCACCTTTTGATATGCGTTACATCACAACTACCTATATCTTAGAAAAAACCAGTGTATTGGTAATTAATAATCCAACGGAGATAAGAAATTGTCCTGAAAAATTAATTACTTCACTATTTCCAGAGTTAATTCCTCCAACTTTGATCACTGAAAATATATCGATGATTAGAGATTTTTACTGCAACAATCATAAGGATATTATTCTGAAGCCATTATATAGCTATGGAGGAAATGACGTAATAAGGATACAGGACAAAAATAGTATTCAAGTAGTAGCAGAGCTCATGGTTGCAAAATATGAATGTCCTGTAATTGCACAAGCATTTTGCAAGAATATAGACAGAGACAAGAGGATACTATTGCTAAATGGTAAACCAATAGGAGCAATGAGGCGAATTCCAAAAGTAAGTGGAGAAATCAGAACAAATATGCGGCTTGGAGCAAGTTTTGAATCTATTGAAATGAATGATAGAGACACTGAAATATGTAATAAAATTGGTCCTGAGCTAAAGAAAAGAGGGCTAATATTTGTTGGTATTGATATTATAGATGACTTCCTGCTCGAAATTAATACTACCTCACCTACGGGAGTAGTTTATATCAATAAGTTGTATAGTAAATCACTAGAAAAAGAACTATGGGATGCATTTGAAGAAAAAGCAATTCGTCAACTAAGTTCTTGAGCTATTGCCTTAATAAATTCAGTAACTCCATTCCTTATTCTTGTTTTCTTAGTATTATTAGCCATATCACGCAATTTTTGACAATTTTGCAATAAATCAACTAGCAACTCTCCTAGATTCTTTTTCGCGTTACTATTTTGCTCAACCATTACAGTTGCTCCCGAATCTTCAATATGTTTTGCATTATAAAATTGATGGTTATCTTTTGAGTGAGGATAAGGAATATATACAGCAGGACGCTCAGCAAGAGTAATCTCTGCTATTGAAGTTGCCCCAGCTCTGCTAATTACCAAATGAGCATTGGCCAGTTTATTTTCCATATCATCGAAAAACTCACTTAACTCACAATCAATTTCTTCACTTTTGTATAGACTCTTGACCTTGTTTATATTTTTCTTCGTACATTGCTGCGTTACTCTAATCCTCTCTTTTACTTCAACAGGTAGATCACAAATTACGCTGCTCACTACATCATCAAAAAAATTTGCACCCTGACTGCCTGCTATTATTAACACGTTTAAAACTGTTTCAGCGCTAGAATAGCCTTGTGCTTCGATATCAACAAAATTTCCCGTAAAAATACATTTACTACTTTCTGCATACTTAGTTTCTGGAAAGCTAGTTGCAATTAATTTTGCACTCTTGAAAAAGAATCTATTTACCCTCCCTAAAACTATATTTTGTTCATGTAAAATTATAGGTATAGAAAGAATCTTTGCTGCAAGAAGAGTTGGAAAAGAAGCATAGCTACCAAAACCAATGATTAGCCTTGGTTTTAATTTCCTGATTCTATATATTGCTAGTGCACAACTATACATTAACAAAAAGAGAAATTTCAATTTGTTGCCGCTTGGCTTGCACAATGGTAAAATATAACTTTCTACATTGATGTTTTTTTGATCCGTAAATAATATACAATTGTATCCTTGTACCTTTAGTGCCCTTGCTAAGGTTATAGCTGGAAAAATGTGTCCACCTGTACCGCCTGTTGCTAGAATAATAGTCATCTGTAAGTAGTAATTTGATAATAGATTGTTAATTATTTTTTAATAATTTGCATGTAAAATTTTATTAAGCTTTATGATAGTCGAGTTAAAAATGCCTGAAAGCAGCAACAGTAAAAACGTGAAAAACAACCCTCAAAAACAAAGAGAGGGCAGAAGCGGAGGTTTTATAGGATCGTTAAAAAGCATAACAAAAGCTCTTTTTAACTCAGTTGTTGATCTACCTCAGCGAGAACAACTCAATAAAAATATTGATAGACAACAAGGTTTAGACAGTAAAAGAAAAAGCCCAGAGGATCTTAATCAGGAAAAAAAGCTTGAAGTGAAAGAAGCAGCTGAAGGGTTAAAAGAAAAGTTAGAAAAATCTGATATTGGTAATCAATCTATTAGAATTGAATCGCCTAATCAGGATACTTGTAGCTCTAAAACAATAAATCGTTAGCTTAACTATTTAACGATTCACCATCTGCAACAAGTACTGATTCGTGTATCATTTCTGAAATGGTTGGGTGAGGAAAAATCGTGGATTTTATGTCAAAGTCTGTTCCTTCTAGTTGCTTTGCAAGAGCAAAATTGCTAATTAACTCTGTTACTTCTGCTCCTATCATGTGAGCTCCAAGAAGTTCGCCTGTTTTTTTGTCTATAATTGTTTTCACTAACCCTTCAGTTTCGCCTAGTGCAATAGATTTACCATTAAAGTTGGAGTGAAATTTTCCTACTTTTATATCATATCCACTTTTTATTGCCTGTTCTTCAGTAAGGCCAACGCTTGCTATTTGCGGATGAGAGTAAGTACAATTTGGTATGCACTCTTTTTTTAACTTATGAGCATTTTTACCAGCAATCTTCTCAACACAGATCACAGCTTCATGACTTGCTTTATGCGCTAAACATGGCGGACCAGCGACATCACCTATTGCATACACACTTGTTTCACTTGTTTCATACCATTCATTCGTTTCAATAAAACCAGAAGAACTCAACTTAATTTTTGTATTTTCTAAACCTATATTTTCAGCGTTTGCTTGAACGCCAACTGCAACAATTACTCTATCGAATTCTTTATTATCACCACTACTTAGCTGCACTTGAACAGAGTCTTTATTTTTAGTGAAAGTTTTTACACTATTGCTCGTATATATTTTTATTTCTTGTTTTGTGAATATTTCTTGTGCTAAATTTGAAATATCTTTATCTTCCAGCGGCAAAATAGTGTCTTTTACTTCTATAATTGTTACATCAACTCCCAAAGTACTATAAAAACTTGCAAACTCTATTCCTATCGCACCAGAACCTATGATTAGTAGAGATTTTGGTAACTTCTTTGGAGTCATAGCGTGCTGCGCATTCCATATTAAATCTCCATCTACTTCGATTCCAGGAAGATTTCTTGCCCTTACACCTGTTGCTAAAATGATATGATTGGAAGAAATTTCCTCCTCCTTTTTGTCATTAAGAATTTTTACAGTACGATTACCTGCAAGTTTACCAAAGCCTTGATGAACTTTGATGTTATTTTTTTTCATCAAATATGCAACACCGCTTGACAATTTATCAACAACGTTTCTTGAGTATTTCACTATTGATTGTATATCAAAACTTGCATCCTTTACTTTTATGCCAAATTCTTCTGATCTTGTTATTAACCTATAAATTTCAGATGCTCTAAGTAGCGATTTTGTTGGTATACACCCCCAATTTAAGCATATACCACCCAAATTTTCTTCCTTTTCAACAATTGCAGTTTTAAACCCAAACTGAGCCGCTCTAATTGCTGCTATATAACCACCAGGACCGCTGCCTATAACTGTAATATCATACTCATTCATCAGCTTTCTTCGTATTCAAAAAGATTATATATAACAGATGGAACCCGTATGATCAATGCTCAGGTATATAGAAGCGGCTTGACAAACCTTCCCACTTTTCTTACCATATCAATAAGAGTATTTATCCTTGTTTTTGATATGCGCGGTTTCAACGACAAAATTCAGTAAAAAACTCAGGTATTTATTGGCAAATTACATAAAAATTATAGCGGCTGCATGTCTTTTAAATTTTTTCTACATTCAGCCAAATCGCGCTTGTTAGCACATTATTACAACGCCAATTTACATTATTATAGGGTCAAAACTCGCTATACGGGGGTTCTTTTGTCTTTTTTTTTTAGTAAATTTCTTAATATTTATAGCTAAAGTAATTTAAAAGAGCCAGCGCGTGACGCTGGTTCCTGGATCCCAGTATCGAAGCACTGGGATGAAAACAAAGGGTTACTTGAATGATACCCATATTCCAGCATTTGATGCTGAAATCCAGAAATTTTTACTATAAACAAGCATATTGAGCACAAAATTATGCTAAAACACAACGTTTGTGAGATTACGGAAAGCCAGTGTCAGCTACTTGGATGACATCAAAGATGAGGGTACTGGGATTACACAAAAAGGGCTACTTAAGTGACAAGATAGATAGAATTGGCATGAATTGGATTTGAGTAACTCAAATGACCAATGAAAACTGTAACCTTAAACATTGAAGCACTATTATGCACTAAATGATAATTTTCATACACTTGTCATGGTAGTCGTGAAAGAAATAATTCATACAATAAGCATGAATGAAATAATTGACATGATTTGGAAATTTATATATTATAAAGTATTAATAGTTAGTTAATTTATTAGGTGGAGATATGGGGTATAAGTTAAGAAAAAGAGAATATAATTATAATGAAAGTTTATTTAAAGAGATAGGTATTCAAGTACAAGAAGTAGAAGGTCGTAACTTCTGAGAAATATCTAATATAATAGCAAAAAATTATAGAAGGTTATCAATAAAGTGTCACCCAGATAAACCAGGAGGTAGCAATGAAAAAATACAGGCCCTTAACAGAAATAAGGCAGCACTTTTGCAATATATTAAACCACTAAGTGAAAAGAATCAGGGATTAATCATTCCTGAGGAATGGAAAAGGTATTTACAATCAATTCAGCAAGGTCAGAATGATAAGCATACAAAATATTATGTTGTTTTTAGTCTGGTAAACTTCCTACTGTTCATCTCGTCATTAGTGTCGCATATTTACTTGGGGTTTAAGCTATATAAGGCTGCTAATTTTACTGATGCACCTGGCATTTTGTTTAGTGCGAGCCTAATAACATTTGTTACAACTTTTTTCTTATCTGTTTATTTGATATCTTCTGTAGTTAAAGAGGCTATGGATTTGCAAAATTCTCGACAGAAACAAGGTGAAAATTTAGGTCAAGAAGAGCTAAAAGATGAAATGTTCAAAAGATTTAAGTATCTAATTCTTACTTCCCAATGTTCAGGTCATCTTCCCCCTATTTTATTAGTAGCAGGTCTGGCATTACAGTATCAATCTAGTTGCGTAGACAGTAAAATACTCATTGGATTTGCTGCGGTACTAGGTTGTGGTTTATTATTACACTTAGCAAGTGAAATCTACGAGAGAAAAGTTGTAAATCTTGTAAAAATTGAAGGAATAGGTGATGAACAAAATGTACCTATAGGAGCATCAACCGAAAAGCCAAGCAGCATTGTAAATCCTGATGGTGCTTTTAACGTCTCGGCTCATCAAGTAGGTTGATTATTCTCCATACTCAAATCTCTGGCTAAAAATAGCGAGCCACAGATTAGTATGGTTTTGACGTTTTGAATAGAGGCTTTCAATATGTAATTTGATATTGCATCACTGATTGATTCACATTCGATAGCATTGATTCCTATATTATGAGCTCCTTCTCTAATTAAATCCGTACTTGTTGCTTGAGGTTCAGATTTAACACAAACTGCGCATAGTAGTTTGATATATGGCTTTAAGTGCTCTAAGAACTCTGCGACGTTTCTGTTACGAGTAACACCAAAGATCATATAAACACCTTCAGCAAAATTGTCTTTTATCCACCTAGCTAACACTCTGGCACCATCATTGTTGTGCGCGCCATCTAGAAATAATTGCCAATCTTTTGGTAATAAAGAAATTAAATTACCTTCTTTTATAGACTCTAGCCGCGCAGGCCAATAAGTGCGCTGTAAACCTGAAGCAATCTCCTCTTCTCCAATGTTAAATCCATATTTCCCACTTAAAATGCTACATGCTGCAATGGCGTTTCCTGCATTGATTATTTGGTGTTCACCCTTCAGAGATGGCAAAGGAAATTCTATTGATTGAATAGTCGATTGAAAGACCATCCTGTTATTCTGTTTTTCGCAATTCCATTCAAGTCCTCCTCTATACAGAGGAGATTTCTTATTTATTGCATGATGTTCTAATGTGTTCGTTATAGATTTTTCTTGTGGTGCTATTACGCAAGGAACATTAGGTTTCATTATTCCAGCCTTTTCACCTGCTATGGTTTCTACGGTAGGACCAAGATATTCTGTATGGTCAAGTGCAATGGAAGTGATGATCGTTAGGATCGGATTATCTATAACATTTGTTGCATCAAGCCTTCCACCCATACCCACCTCAACTAAAGTAATATCCGCTTTATGACGAGCAAAAGCTAAGAAAGCTGCAATTGTTGTGGCCTCAAATAGAGTGATAGGTTGTTCCGCAACTGCTATACGGCATTCTTCCAGTAAGTTGTGTAATTCACTATCATCGACATCAGTGCCTGCAACAACTATTCTCTCATTAAAATTCACTAAATATGGAGAGGTGTACGTATGAACTTTATACCCTGCTGCTTGCATTATATATCTTATAAACGATAGCGTTGATCCTTTGCCATTAGTGCCAGCTATGTGAATTATTGGCGGTATTTTTTTCTCGGGATTACCCAATTTATTTAGAAAGCTTTTTATGCGATTAAGAGAAAAATCCTTTGGCCTACTGCCAATCGGCTTAGGCCAATGAGGCATGTATATCATAAATTATTGTTACGTTTTAATTCATCTATTACACTTGCCATGCCATTCGTGTCGATCTTTTCACTAAATTGAGAACGTTGATTAATAGCAATACTTATTCCACTCATTACAACATCGTTTATTAAGAAAGAACTGTCACTTTTAGTAACTTTAAAGTCAATATTTGTAAATTCCTCATCACCATAAGAAAATCTTGTTCCTATCAGACAAGTTTCATCGTCAACTGCTTTTGTACTCATTATGATCATTTCACTATTATTTATGTATTTATACAAAATTTTAGCGCACAAACGCGCGAGATATACTTCATATTCTTTTAGAAACTCTTCTTTTTCTTTCTGAGTAGATAAATTCCAATATTTCCCTATTACAAATCGAGATATTTCTTTGAGGTTAACATTATTCTGAATGATCTTCCGAAGCTTTTCGTGTATATGTTCTGAATTTTTTCTATTCCCTTTCATAGACGTATTATCTACTTGCTGCTTCATGGCAAGCACAAAAGTTCTGTGACCTATACAACTCGCGTAAGCACTTGAGGATATTAAAATAAAAATGGTTAAGAGCTTAATAACATTCATAAGATATATTTATTAGCTATGATACTTAAAATGCAAAATTTAACAAAGGTAAAATAATAGTCGTTAGCTCTAACATACCTATAGACATACTCTATATAAATAATCTATAATTAACTGGGGTCTGTGCTATACGTTATGAGTTAAGTTAAATTTCCCGAGCGATAATTTCTGATCAAGGGGATTGCCTCTGTTAATTTCATTGAAATTAGTACGTGATGCCCACCTTAACTTTAGGTCTCAGGAATCTACTAAGACTGACGGTAGATATGGATCCCATTTTTATTATTCAGGTTTATGTTACACCAATATAAAGAACAAGGTGTTTTTTTCTGTTCATCTCATAAGGTGTTTCAAGTTGTAATTGACGTTGAGAAGTATCCTGATTTTGTTCCTTGGTGCAAAGCTGTTTATATAAAAGAAAAAACTGATAGCCAAATGATTGTGAATCTCCTTGCAGCTTTTCATGGCATTAAAGGAAGTTACACATCAGAAGTGACCTCCCTTGCTCCAAATGGAATAAATGAAAGTTGGATAAAAGCTGTGTCCTCAAATGGAATATTTAAACATTTATACAACGAATGGAAATTCACTCCTATGAGCAAAAATAAAACTATGGTAGAATTCTATATAGAGTTTGAATTTAAATCCAACTTGTTTTCCACTTTATTAAACTCAGTGTATAAATATGCACAAAATAAAATAATTACTGCATTCAAAGACAGAGTAGAAAGCCTTGCTAAACAAAAGTTATCTTGACATTGTTTGTATAAATGCATAAATTTTTTAATAAGTTCAGTATTTCCATTGTAATGATTTTTAGATTATTGTTCTTACTTATTTTTATAAGTGTTAGTTCTTATGCAGCTATTGAACAAAACTTACCCAACACTCAAAAAACTGATGAAATAACACCAAAAGAACTACTGTCCCTATTGCCTGATGATAAATTATTAGGAGATCGAAAAGCACCAATTTTAATGATAGAATACGCCTCGCTCACTTGTTATCACTGTTCTCTTTTTCATAAGAAAGTTTTTCCTAAAATCAAAGAGAAGTACATAGATACAGGTAAGCTGTTATACATATTCCGTCATTTTCCTCTAGATTACAGAGGATTAAAAGCTGCAATGCTAAGTTATTGCTATGAAAAAGAAGAAGACTATTTTAATTTTAACAAAGCTGTGTTTAATGCAATAGACTCGTGGAACTACTCTAATTTTAGTGATTTAACTATACTACAAAAAATTGCTGCACTAAGCAATTTGAAGCAAGATGCATTTAATCAATGCATTAATGATAAAAAGATGATGGACAAAATTATAAATGATAAATCACTGGCAATTAATAAACTTGATATCACAGCTACTCCGATATTTTTCATCAAGCTTAATGATGATAAATCATACGTAGATCATAGTAAAATTAAACACGAAGGATATAGAGAGCTGGAATACTTCGCTAATGTAATAGATGAGCTATATGGAAAAGCTATAGTGAAGTAATAACACTGTAGCTTACCATATAAAAACCCTATGCTGAATCATTATTTTTTGATACTGTTTGTTGCTTTTTACGCTCAAACTCTCTTTTTTTACTGTGCCAAGTATAATAATACATAGCAATTTTATTCTCTATTAATACTATCGTTCCATCATAAAATTGGACCATATCCATAACTTTTTTCTGAGCTTCGTTAAAGCGTTCTTTGTACTTCTCGCGATAAGCTGGATTGTGCAGTAATTTCACTCCTTCATTATTATTAGACTTCTTGCTTAACGTTTCAACTTCGTTAGCAATGTTATAAGACATATAACCCCCTCTAATTGATTAGAAAAATTACATTTTAAGAGAGATGTAAATAAACGATCCCTTAATTCTAGTATAACAATTGGTTATTATACTAGTTAATCATAGTAAAATATATAATAATCTTTGTCACTTAAAATTTTACTTTATAAAATAACAACTTAAAATAAAAAATTTTATTATTCTTAACTCTATTGTTATATTTATAAATCTTATATAGATTAAACCTCCTTAGTTTATATTATAAAACTTAATGCGTCATAACTTTAGCAGAAAATCGTTGTACATAAGAAGCTTATTTGCAAAAGAGTATAAAAAAATAGAAGAACATTGTACTCTTGATAAGAAACAACGTATTCAAATCACTCCTGAAGAAGGAAAATTATTAAATTTATTTATCAAAATCCATAAAGTTAAAAGCATAGTTGAAATTGGCACGTTATATGGTTATTCGTCAATTTGTATGGTAAAAGCTTTACCGAAAGATGGTCATATATATACAATAGAAAATAATCCTCAACACTCAAGAATAGCAAAAAAAAATTTTAGTGCTTTTAATCTAAGTGATAAAATTACTCTAATAGAAGGTGATGCACTGGAAAAAATCAATAAATTATCAGCAAAGGCACCATTTGACATGATATTCATCGATGCTGACAAAAGTAGTTATCCTAAGTATTTAGATTGGGCAGAGTCATACATTAAACAAGATGGGCTAATCGTTGCAGATAACACTCTATTATTTGATACAGTATTTTTAGAATCTCCTCCAAAAGAAATATCAGAAAAGTCATGGCATGCTATGAGAGAGTTTAACGATAGATTGTCAGATGAAAAAAAATATTTCTCCATATTGATTCCTACTGATGAAGGAATGACTGTAGCTTTAAAACTAACGCAAGTTAAAAATCAAGGTCAGCGTAATGTCTAGGGGGAGTTAAGCCAAAAATTCTCTCTAATAATATTTCGCGAAAACAAGGCCTTGATTTAACAATGGAGTACCATTCTTTTAAAATCTTACTTTTCTCCCATGGGAAACTATTTACGTAGTCTATTATAGAAATATGTGATGCTAAAGTAATATCGGCTAAAGTGAACTTATCGGTTGCAAGCCAAACGTTCTTGTTAATTAAGTGTTCGATGTATTCCATATGGCAAGGCAGGTTATGCTGAGCTGCATGAAGAAATCTAGAGTCAGGGCTGCGGTTAGTAATTACTTTTTCATTCATAATATACTTAGTAACTTCATTGTAAAATTTGCTATCGAACCAATTGATTAAAGCGCGTATTTTAGACTTAATAATAGTGGATGAACCAAGTAATTTGACGTCGCTATTGTAAGTCTCTTCTATATATTCACAAATGGCATTACTATCCGCTATTACAAAGTTATTATCTATTAATACTGGTACTTGCCCGATTGGATTGATCTTCATGAATTCATTCCGCTTTTCCCATGGGTTTTCATATACCAAATCACAACTCAGCTTTTTTTCCTTGAGAAGAGCTCTAACTTTTCGTGAAAACGGACAAAGAGGAAAATGATATAAAATCATAATATTCCTCTTTTGTTATTCCAATACCTATATGTTGTCATTCCAGCACGTGACATTGGAATCCAGTTCTTATTATACAACAACCTAATGTATTCATTTAAAATTAAGTTTTCTGGATCCCAGTGTCTGGGCACTGGGATGACAGAAGAAGAGTATTTTAGGTAACAGCTGTTTACTCCAAAGTAATGTTGCAAAAGGTCTAACATATAAATTATAAGACTAATATAGAATATACCTTGCTAAAAAAAAAAAAAAGTATAACCTTTTATAAGGTATGCAGGCAAAAATTCTGTAACTTGGTCAGGTCAGAAATGAAGCAACCATATCAGAATCTTTTTGGGTTGCATACCTATTTGTACTATTTGTTTTATTCTAGGCTATGAACATAGCATTAAAATATCGTCCTAGTAGCTTTAAAGATTTAGTAGGTCAAGATATATTGGTGCGTATACTAGAAAATGCTTTTACTCTCAACAAAATTCCACAATCTATACTGCTTTCTGGTAGCAGTGGAATTGGTAAAACCACCACTGCAAGAATAATAGCTTTATGTTTGAACTGCTCATTAGGGCCAACTTTTGAACCTTGTGGATCATGTACAAGTTGTCTGGCAATAAAAAATTCAAGCCATCCAGATGTAGTTGAAATCGATGCAGCAAGTCACACTAGTGTTGAAGATGTTAGAGCGATCTTGGGAGATATTTGCTATTTACCAATAAGTTCTAAATTTAAAGTTTACATTATAGATGAAGTACACATGTTATCTAGTAGTGCATTTAATGCATTACTTAAAACTCTAGAAGAACCACCATCTAGCGTAAAGTTTATTCTAGCAACTACAGAAATAAAAAAGATACCAATAACTGTTATTGCACGTTGTCAAAGGTTTGACTTACATAACATTCCTTCAGCTAAGATAATGGAGCGTTTAAATGATATTGCACAAAAAGAAAATTATTTTATTGAAAAAGAAGCATCGGAATTAATTGCTCACCACTGCAATAATTCAATGCGTAACGCTTTATTTTTGATGAATCAAGCAGTGCTATATAGCAAAGATGGTACAATATCCACTCAAAGTGTTACAGACATACTTGGTCTAGTAGATAGAGACGTTATATTTGATCTACTGGAAGCAGTATTAGATAGTGATTTACAGAAGGCTTTGTCAGTATTCGACAACGCGGTAAAGACAGCAAATCCGCTCAATATTTTTGAAGATCTGCTGCAAACCCTCCAGTTAGTATGCCGTTTTTTAATTACAAAAGAAATTGATACAGAATATGAGAAGAGCAGAGTAAAAGATTTGAGTGCAAAAAAGTCTTTAATATTTTTTTCGAGATTGTGGAAGGTGCTGCTTAAGGGTATTCAAGATATAAAGGTTTCAACATGCAATGAAATTGCCGCTGAAATGATATTAATTAGCCTTTGTTATCTTTCTGATTTACCTTCTCCGGAACAGGTGATCAAAAAAATTCTTTCACAGAATGTAGAGCAAGGAAATAGACAGGGCAGACCTGTTGCACCTTCCCCCTCTGTCATCCAAGTAGCTGACTACTCGGATCCAAAAAAATATGTGGAAAACCCCCACTCTGTCATCCCAGTGCGTGACACTGGGATCCATGTGAAAAATAAACAACAAAATTACGATTTTGATAAGATTTTGCAACTATTAAGGCAGAGTAACCAAATTTATCTTTACAAACAACTGTGTAGTAATCTACAATTAATAGATTGTAGATTTGGGTATTTAAAATTAAAAGCTGTATCTAACTTGAACAGTAATTTTTGTAATGACTTGAAAAATTATTTAAGTCAAGCTACTAAGCAGGAGTGGGTTATTATAGTTGATACGAGTTATATGAATAGGGAAGTGAGTAATTTAAATTATGCACCTGCAGTTAAGGATATATTAAATACGTTTAAAGGTGCAAAGGTAGTTAATATAGAAAATAAGGAGTAGGTTGTGGATTTCAGTCAAATAATGAAGCAAGCGCAAGAAATGCAAAAAAAGCTTGCGGAAGCTCAAGAAAAGTATATTGGAAAAGAGTTTCAAGGTATTTCTGGTGGTGGTAAAGTTTCTGTATTAGTGGAAGTAATAAAAATAGGTAGCTATAAAGCTAAAAAGGTAAATATAGACTTAGAGCTTATGAGAAATGAAGAAAAAGATATAGTAGAAGATTTAGTGACAGCAGCATTCAATGATGCCATCAAAAAAGCAGAAGAAGATATGGCAAATGCAACTTCTGATCTTGCAGGTATGATGGGTTTACCGCCTGGACTTAAACTTCCTTTTTAAATTTACTACTGAAGTTTGCCTTAATGCAGTAACTAAGTGTTTTCCTTTTATACTAGTACTTCCATGAAGTACATTCATATTACTGCATGAATATGAAGCAATTCACAATGATGAATGCAGATCAGAAGATAAAAAGACATTAGTGAAATAGGTGTCAGAAGATCAAGAGTAAAAAAAGTAGAGTAACTCTATTTATTAATTAATAAAATCTTTGTATTTTCCTAAAAGTTAGTTAAGATACAGAAGGTTTTGTGTTATTAAGTTAGCACTTGACTTAACTTTAGTTATTATTTAGACTGCTAAAGTGGAATTTTAATTTTTTTAACGAGGGCAATTATGCATTATAAAAAGTTTTTTTCGGCAGCTGCTTTAGTGACGTTGCTAAGCCTATCAAACTCTGCTTTTTCATCAGATCCTATTGGTCCAATAAGTGATGAAGAAACTAGCTACTATGTTCGTTTACAATACAACGGTGAAATTTTACCTCTTTATACAAAAGTTGAGGGTATTACAAATGTAACAGGTAAAGAAAAAGATAGTCCCTTAACAAGATCTTTTATAGCTGGTGGTGGTGCATTTGGTTATAAAATGGACGACATTAGAGTTGATGTTGAAGGGCTTTACTCACAATTGGCTAAAGATACAGCTGTAGTAAATACTTCTGAAACAAATGTTGCAGACAGTTTAACAGCATTTTCAGGATTGGTTAACGTTTATTACGATATAGCGATTGAAGATATGCCTATCACTCCATACGTTGGTGTTGGTGTTGGTGCAGCATATATCAGCAATCCTTCAAAAGCTGATGCAGTTAAAGATCAAAAAGGATTTGGTTTTGCTTATCAAGCAAAAGCTGGTGTTAGCTATGATGTAACTCCAGAAATCAAACTCTTTGCTGGAGCTCGTTACTTCGGTTCTTATGGTGCTAGTTTTGATAAGGCGGCTAAGGATGATGCTGGTATCAAAAATGTTCTTTACAGCACTGTTGGTGCAGAAGCTGGAGTAGCATTTAATTTCTAGTCTATCTCAGTTTTATTATCCCAGTGGGTTTTTCTTGTCATTCAAGTAGCATGACACTGGGATCTAGAAAAAAGAAATGTGAATTCCAGTGTTTGAGCACTGGAATAACACATTATTTATTTAATGTAGTTTTTATCGTTACACGCTAGCAATTTTAATGCTACATTTAGGTAGCTGTTGTTAAGATCTCAACTAGATATAAAGTTATGCTTTTTTAATTAAAGCTTGAATTTTTTGCTGAAAATCAATATATTATATACATGAAGTTTTAATTTAAGTTGTTATGTTGGCCCCAGTAGCAAATTTATGTGTTAATAGTAGCACTAATCTCATGCAATATATTGCTGAAGTGCGAAAATTTCCTATGCTTTCCCAAGAAGAGGAAGTGCGATTAGCAAAAAATTGGCAAGAATACCAGGATATTTCTTCTGCTCACAGGTTGATTACTAGCCATTTGAATTTGGTAGTAAAAATTGCAATGAAATTTAAGAATTACGGGCTATTGTTGATGGACCTGGTCATGGAAGGAAATATGGGTTTAATGCATGCAGTGAAAAAGTTCAATCCCGATTTAGGGTTTCGTTTTTCAACTTATGCAGTATGGTGGATTGAAGCTTCAATGAAAGACTTTATATTAAAATCTTGGTCGCTTGTAAAAATAGGTACAACGCAAGCACAAAGGAGATTGTTTTTTAGTTTACGTAAAATAAAAAAAAGAATTTTACAATACACAAACAGAGAAACTTTGAGTAACGAAGAAATAAAAGCAATATCAAATGAGCTTTCTGTATCTGAAGAAGATGTTGTACAAATGAACTATCGTTTGGCTTGTAAGGATCAGTCGTTAAATAATTGTATAAAAATAGGTGATGACTCTAAAAAGGAGTTACAAGATATGATTCCGTGTAATTTAGTTAGTCAAGAAGTAGCTTACCAGAATCATGAAGAAAAGGCATTAAAAGAAACAATTTTAAGCAATGCGCTGGCAAGTCTTAATGAAAGATCAAGAGACATTTTCATTAGCAGATATTTATCTGAAAGTACTCAGACTTTGGATGAGCTTAGCAAAAAATATTGTGTTTCAAGAGAAAGAATAAGACAGTTGGCTGAGCAAGCAATGAGTAAGGTAAAACAACATGTAAAATCAGAGAGTTTGAAACTTGGTTTACATGCGTAGTCTTTTTGTATTTCTAATATTTTTTTCAATAGGTACTCTTGCATCGGTTAGTAACGTACAACTGAACGAAAAATATAAAGATTGGCTTGTGTATACTGCATTGGAAGATGGTGAAAAAGTGTGTTACATTGTATCTCATCCTAAGAAAAAAAGTGAACATTATACAGCCGACCGCAAGCCGTATGTAATGGTCAGTTACGTTGATAAAAAAGCAGATGAGGTGAGTGTCACTTCTGGCTTTCAGTATAATAATGAGCCTGTAGTTCTCAATATCGATAAAAAAATTAAATATCAATTGCCAATAATACAAGGAAGTCTTGCGTGGACAGATGATACAAAAATGGACCAAGATTTGATTCTAAAAATGAAGCAGGGATTATCAATGGTAGTTAATGGAAAAGTAAAAACAGCAAATGTTGATGATACTTATTCCTTGCTTGGCTTTCAAAAAGCTTACCAAAAAATGCATGACTTATGCCATACAAAGTAAATTATTGATTACTAAAGTATAAGATAGGCTGTTTTGTCTCTCAGACAAAAATATGGATATCACTTTACATAGAATATGAATATCATTTAAAATATATTTTTGAGAATTAATATGTCAAAAATTGTAGATATAGGAATCAAAGAACAAAGTTCTGTGTGTGAACAAATGCGTTTTAGTGTAAGTCGTGCAAGCCTTTTAAATACGCTATCCAGGGTAAGTGGAGTGGTTGAAAGGCGCAACGCAATAGATGTTTTAGCGTGTATAAATATCAAAGCACAATATGGTAGCATAAAACTAAAGGCTACTGATCTTGACATTTCAATATTTGCCTCACTTACTGCAAATGTATCAGCAGAAGGAGAAGTGAAAATATCAGCACATACTTTACATGACATAGTGAAGAAGTTGCCAACTGATTTGGATGTTAATTTCGAAATGAATAATCAAGGAAAATTATTGATATCCTGTGGGAATGCAAACTTTTCTTTACCGAATGTAGTTTCAAATAACTTTCCTGTCCTTGAAGAAGGTGATCATCAATACGATTTCACTCTACTAAGTGCAGATTTGGTAGACTTGTTGACTAAAACGAAGTTTGCTGTGTCGCTGGATGATACAAGGTATAATTTAAACGGGATATATCTGCATACAGATGAGCAATTTCTGTACTGCGTTGCAACTGATGGCCACCGTTTATCATGTATAAAAAGGCCTAAATCTAAAGATATCAACGGCGAATTTGGTGTGATCATTCCACGTAAAACTATCATGGAATTACTGAAAGTATTGGGTGATTGCAGTGAGGTTAATATAAAACTTTCAGATAGAAAAATCAAATTCACATGCGGTGAGTATATTATAATATCAAAATTGATAGATGGGACTTTTCCAGATTACAAAGCCGTTATTCCGACGTCTCAAGATAAACAAATGATTGTTGAGAGTAGCAAACTTGCTAGTGTTATAGACCGAGTTTCCGTTGTTGTGTCCGATAAAATAAAATCAATTAAATTTTCATTGCAAGAGAATTTATTAACTCTACATTCAAATTCCCAAGAGTGCAGTGATGCAACTGAATCTATAGAGGTGGATTACGATGGAGCTCTTATGGAAGTAGGATTTAATTCTCGTTATTTGCTTGATGCTTTATCTTGTATAAAAAACAAATGTAAGGTCAGCTTATCAGATGGTAATAGCGCTACAATTATCACTGATGAAGATGATCCAAGTGCACTATATATAGTGATGCCAATGAGGACTTAAGCTCTAGTAATCTATCTTTACTAAGTATAAGCCGTGAGGCGGTGCTGTGATTCCAGCGGCGTTTCTTTTGCATTGACTTAATATATTTAACATTTCTTGTGGATTAGTTCTATTTTTTCCAAATTCAACTAAAGTGCCAACAATAATCCTCACTTGGTTATGTAAAAAGGAAATCGCAGATATTTTGATGTATATATGACTTTCACTTTGTACTATATCAATATCATCGATTGTTCTGACCGGATTTGTAGCTTGACAATCTTTTGAGCGGAAGCTTGAAAGATTATGTTTTCCAAGCAGATATTTAGCAGCTCCACGCATGACATTTACGTCAAGTGGGTTAAGCACCCGCCACACATAACCAGTTTCGAGAGCTGTAGGAGCGTAGCGATTAATTATTCTATATTCATAATATCTTTTTTTTGCTGAAAATCGCGCATGAAATGCATCATCTACGGCTTCTGCACTAAGCACAACTATAGGAATCGCTTTTAAGTGATAGTTTATTCCATTTCTTATTCTGTAAAGCTCAAATTGCCTTTCCATATTGAAATGAGCAACTTGCCCTAAAGCATGAACCCCTGTGTCAGTTCTGCCACCACAATGCAAAGAGACTCTCTCGCCACTGAAATTAAATATAGCGTTTTCTATAGTCTCCTGAATTGAGTTAGCGGAGTGTCGTTGCTTCTGCCATCCAGAGAAACCACTACCATTGTATTCTATCGTTATTTTGTATCGCACTACAAAGTCTATCTATCTTAATATAATTTACACTAACGTTCTTCGTTATTAAAAAACCCTTGGCAGATTGTTTACGTTCAATTACCATGGAGACTATACAAGTTAATAAATGATCCATGGCACATAATCCAGAAGAAAGAAATAATGATAAGCAAAAAGCACTAGATAATGCAATAAGCCAAATTGAAAAAGCTTTCGGTAAAGGTGCAATAATGAAGCTGAAGCAAAACCCTATAGAAAAAATAGACACGATATCCACAGGGTCGATTGCACTTGATTCAGCTCTAGGTGTTGGGGGACTGCCAAAAGGACGTATAATTGAGATATTTGGCCCTGAGAGTTCTGGTAAAACTACTCTTGCTTTGCATGTAATTGCTGAAGCACAGAAAAAAGGAGGATTATGTGCATTTATCGATGCGGAACACGCACTGGATGTTATATATGCTCGTAAACTTGGAGTAAAAACTGATGATTTGGTAATTTCACAACCAGACACTGGAGAGCAGGCGTTGCATATTGTTGAGTATTTAGTGTGTTCTAGTGCAGTTGATGTAATAGTTATTGATTCTGTTGCAGCACTAACTCCAAGAGCTGAAATTGAAGGGGATATGGGCGATCAGCACATGGGATTGCAAGCAAGGCTTCTAAGCCATGGACTCAGGAAACTAACTTCTGTAGTTTCAAAAGCAAACTGTATATTGATATTTATCAACCAAATCCGTATGAAAATAGGAGTAGTATATGGAAATCCTGAAACTACCACCGGTGGAAATGCGTTAAAATTCTATACTTCTATAAGACTTGATATAAGAAAAGTTGGTGCGATAAAGGATAAGGAGAATATCACGGGCAATGAAACGAGAGTTAAAGTTGTAAAAAATAAAGTCGCTCCCCCATTTAGAGAAGCAAAATTTGATATAATGTACAATGAAGGTATATCAAAACTTGGAGAAATAATAGATATAGGAGCAAAACTTGGTGTCCTTGAAAAGGCAGGCGCTTATTATTCATATAACAATACGCGTCTTGGGCAAGGAAGAGAAAATGTAAAAAGTTACCTCAAGGCAAATAAAGAAATTGCAAATGAAATAGAAACAAAAATCAGAGATTTATTTAAAAATCACGATAATTCTATCGCAATAGAGGAAGAGCGCGAACAACTTCTAGAAGAATCAGTATTCTAATCTAGATTAGGGTGAAGTTTTAGTATCCATTCAGATGCATGGCTAATGTGCAAATGTTGAAATCAGTGCTTCTTTTCTTGTCGCCTAAGTAGCCCTTTTGGTGTCATCCCAGTGCTTGACACTGGGATCTAAGAAAATTCACAGGCAAACTAATTCGGTAAGCTTATGCTAAATTAATGAGCTTAAATGAAAAATTGGATCCCAGTGTCAAGCACTGGGATGACACCATTTGTTACGCAAATTGTCACAATGTTCGTATAGCTGTGTGTTTGCACACTGACTATTTGTTCCTATATTTTTGTCTATCTTATTTTGCTACCCTGCTGAACGGACAATGGCGTCAACTTAAGAGCCTCGATTAGCAAACTCTCCTAAAGACATGATGGCGTTTGGGCTTATCTACCTTATCGCGGCTATACAATCGTCCTGGTCGGATTTTGACTTTAGCGCGTATACTTGCTCTATCAAAAAGGGCTTGAAAGTTTTTTGGCGAACAATTTCCAATAAGCACCTGATAGAGTTTCTGCCTCATGACACCAAATAAAACTGAAAAATTTAAACGATACTCAGTAATTTGGTCTGGGTTCCAAGGCCCTTGAGAATCACACATGTGAAGCGATAATATATTACACATAACTAAGTTTGCCCAAAATTCTTGTAATATAGCCTCTAAATTTATTCCAGAAAAATTCTCTAATTCTGCACCTATTTTGAGTCGTTTATAGCACTCCTCTATATGCCACCTTAATACATAAGCTTTGCTGATATCTTCCAAAGTAAATTTTTCTCGTTCAAAAAGTGAAGTAATCAATACCTCTGTTTCCCCATTGGCTAATGTAATCACTATTACTCTTACTTTTTGGCTTTCCGTTTTATTTTCTAGCACAAAATCAAAATCTAATTCACCAGATGAAATTCGTTCCCATAGCTTGCTATAATTTCTTTTTTGCAAGCGAAAAATAAAGTCTACTTTCAATTCATAATGCTGCTGAATGAACTTTAATGAAGGATAGCCACGGTCGTAGATAAATAATAATCTATCTTGATTTAATGAATGCATTTGAGTAACAACTTCAGGTAATTGTTCTTCTGCTAACGTTTGCTCACCCACATTCCAAGCCGCAAGGCGAGCACTGCAAATCAGCGAAGTACATAAATCAACAAACAAAGAAACCCTTGCTAATGGTGGCATTATACCTGTTGTTCCATTTGGTTTAAAACGGCCAAACTCGGATACAATTTCTTCAGAGCTCGGTAATCGAATACCAGAACCATCTGCTGCAATAAGCCTATAGCCTCTCCAAGTTCCATACTCAGGCTCATCTTGATAGGCTGTTTGGATGCTTAGCTCTAATAATTCTTTAAAACCTGTATTTATATCTTGCTTTAGAAAAAGCTTGCTTTGAGGGTGGAACTTTACAAGTCAATGAGCTCACATTCTATTCCTAAACTTTTCTTAATTAACTTTAAAATCATAGAAAATACTGTCGTAAAAGGGAGTTTTCTTGTTCGCGTGAAACTGTTTTTTCCAACACAATGGATTCTCTGAAAAGCTTTCGAGTATATTATATTTTTAATTTGTAGAATAAGATTTTTTCCTTTCTGCATGTTTCACCTAAAAAGGATACATTCTAGACTTCTTTGTTGAAATAAAACAGAAACAAAAGTACTGTTTATTGCAGCTTTTGGGTGATTTAATGGTAAAAACTTTAGAGAGAAATTTTATACACTATCGCTGATATTTTTCCTTAAGTTGACACCATTGGCTGAACGGATACAAGTTTTATATTGAATAGGATGTCCTGTTCAATTGCTATATTTCACACTCTCCCAACTGAGTTGATAAAAGCTGTGGTATCTCCTTGCAGCATTAGGTGTATATTCTTTGCTATTTTTTCCACTAAGAGGATAACATTATCAAAATTTTCAAATTTTGATAATACATAATCTGCTAAGCTTTTCCGATTTTCAGGCCTACCTACTCCAAATCTCAAACGCCAATAATCATTACCAATAAGGCTATCTATAGACTTAAGTCCATTATGTCCGGCTGAGCTACCACCTTTTTTTACTTTTATTCTTCCAAATTTCAAATCAGCATCATCATGTATGACAACAATATTATCTAGCGATAATTTGTAAAAATTTTTTATTTTTGCAACAGGAATACCTGAATTATTCATAAATGAATAAGGCTTTATCAACATAATTTTATTATTATTAATTATGCCGGAGGTTATCAAGTAATCGGCTTTCTTAGAAAATGACTGAAAATTCCAATATTTGTAGATTGCGTCAATAACGATAAAACCAATATTATGATGAGTTAACTCATATTGACTACCAGGATTACCAAGCCCAGCTATTAAATGCACTACTCCTCTGTTTTTGTTTGAGGCTCTTCAACATCACTATCAGCAGCAGAGATTGTTACAATGGTGAAATTTTCTTCCTCATGAGCTACAAACTTAACACCTTCGGGTAGTTTTACATCATTGATATGTATAGACTGACCAATCATTTTGCCAGACAAATCAATTTCTATGACTTGAGGTATTTTCTCAGGAGAGCATTTGACAGTAATAGAACGACACAAAACATTAAGCACTCCACCTAATTTGATTCCTGGTGATTTACTTTCATTGATGAATGATAAAGGTATATCTATTTTTATTTCACTACCTTTATCAACAAACTGAAAATCAACATGTTGCACAGTATCCTTTACTACATGCCATTGAATATCACGAACAAGAGCATATTCTTTTTTCCCTGAAATATCTAGTTCTATTAAATGTGCAGAAAGAGCACCTGATTTATATTGTTTAGTAAATTCCTTTGCAGACAATGTCAAATTTACGTTATCATGCCCTTTACCATATATAACTGCAGGTATACTTCCCTTCTCCCTCAGAGCCTGCATCGCTTTCTTTTTTTTTACATCACGTAACTCTGCATTAATTGTTACCATTTCTTGCTGTGCCATCGATTACTCCTATTCAGCTAATCCTTTTTATATAATTTAATAATATAACATAAAAATATTTATTTCAAACTTCATTCTTTCACACTAATTCTTTGTGGAAAAATTTATTTAGATATATACTTAAGATTACTTAGTAAGAGCTATGAGTATTGACGATCAAGTAGTTTTTAAGATTTATAAGCCAACAAAAACTGCAACACAATCTGGCTTAGGTAATACAAAATTCTGGTACCTAAAAATTGAGCCTTGTTCTTACTATATTGAACCTTTGATGGGTTGGGTTGGCTCAAAAGACCCAAAAAAACAGATTGTATTAAAGTTTGATTCTCTTGAAAAAGCAGTATCTTACGCAAAGAAACACAACACAAAGTACACAATTGAAATGCCAAAAGATGTTAAAAGACTGCCAAAATCTTATGCAAATAATTTTATACTAAAGTAAATTTTATTGTAGTGTGTTTACCTAAAAGCTTAAATCTAAGAACATATCTTGAAAGGACTTAAGTGGTTAAGCATATATTAAAGAGTTCTTGCAGTAAGGAGAGCACGCTCATACGTCAAGCAAATAATGTTTACCTAAAATTCTTTGACATTAGCAGCTTTCTTGCTCCGTTTTCAGTAAACAGTGATTTTGTAATTCTTCTATATATTAGAAAAATTTTTATTTTAATTAGCGTTAAACAATAGGCGCCTATTGGTTTTTAGCTAAAGTAAAGGTCAAATATCTGGAATTCTGGACATAAAATCCCCCTGTGTAAAAAAGATTAGAAAAAAGTGCAGCGCACATACGACAGAAATTAAGTATACGTGTATACACTGAAGAATACATTTTTTAATTAATTTGATTGTTTAGTAGAAAAAGTCTGCAGACAAAGATAAGTTTTTGAGCTCTAAAAGTATCTCTAACTATCATTATAATCAGATTTAAAATATATGGAAGCAATTTTTTACGTTAATATTTCAAATTAGGCCTCTTGCATAACTATATTAAACTCCCTCATTATATATTTTATCGCATTAATAATTGTTCTGATATTATGTTTTTGCTCTCCCTATTGCTCCTTGTGCAACATTTGGCCTTGTCACTTATATCACTTGTTACCCTCCTATTTTTTGCTTTATTCTTTTCTTTTTTTCCTTTCAAGATAGGTTCTAATTGTTACTCTGGGTTTTAAATTGTGCTAACGCACTGCGGCTATTTAGAGAGTTGAACCTGGCTAGCTAGTATCAAAAAGTTATTTTTTAGGTATTTCTCCATAAGACTGCAAGTTTTTTTGAATTGCTCAAATAACTCCACTCTGCTCGCAGGACTTTTATGCCGCTTTGCACTAAATTAATTTCACGTTTTATTTATGTTAGCTCTTTATTTAGTGACTGGACATGTAATTTTACCTTAAATAACCCTATAATAAAAACATAGTTATTGAAATAATACAGAAGGTTCTCATGACAACCTCTGTATAGCTCTTAATTTTGCTGAACGCGCACGTGGATTTGCATTTATTTCTTCTGCACTTGCTTTAATCACTTTTTTATTTAAAAGGGAGAATGTTTTAGTAGATCCTGATTCACATAAATCTTTAAAAAAAGTTTTGACTATGCGGTCTTCTAAAGAATGAAAAGTAACTACAATTAATTTGCCGTTTTCACTTAAAATCTCAGATGCAGCTTTAATACCCTTTTCAAGCTCTCCTAGCTCATCATTTACCCATATTCTGATTGCCTGAAATGTCCTAGTTGCAGGGTCAATCTTGCTTTTTCCACGAAACACTACAGAACGTACAATATCCGCAAGTTCAAATGTAGTTTTGATAATTTTCTTCTTCCGCGCATTTACTATCGCTCTTGCGATTCTACGAGAATGACGCTCACCCCCATAATTATATATAGTGTTCGCAATCTCTTCTTCACGTAAAGCGTTAACAAACGTCGAAGCATTCATATGAGAATAGTTATCCATTCTCATGTTAAGTGGGCCATCACGTAGAAATGAGAATCCTCTATCTCCATTATTAAGCTGCATAGATGAAACTCCAACGTCAAAAACCACTCCATCCACTCCACTTGATGTCATTCCAGCGCGTGACCAGTTATCTTTTTTCTGGATCCCAGCTGGGATGACAGGAGGTGGCCCAACGCTACTTAGTATGCTTTTAATATTACTAAACTTTTCAATAAATAATTTTATTCTATCAGGGTATTTAATGTTCAGATCATCATAAAATTTGGTAACTGTTTCATCCCTATCAATTGCATACACTTTGCAATCAGCGGATTCCAATATTGCTTTGCTATATCCTCCAGCTCCAAACGTGGCATCCACATATATACCACCACTTTGTGGTGCTAATTGCAGTAGCATCTCTTTTAATAAAACTGGAATATGTGTCATATCAAGAGACTTTGTGCACTTAAATTAAAATAACTTTCTCGCCAAAAAATATATGGAAATATATAGGTATAGTATAAGAATATTTAAATATAATCAATGATATAAAAATTTAATAAGATAATATTATTAATATAACATTTACATAATTCACGTTTGAAAAAGTAAGTAATATTACTATAATACCAAACAAATTATAGAAGATTTTGTGCAGCAAATAACAAAAGTAATACTATCAAGTTTAATTTGTAATACTTTGTTATGGTATGATCATATGCTTTTTAGTCATCTAATAAGCATAATTGGAGGTGTGTTTTTTCCATCAGATGATAAATTAGTCAGCATACTTAAAGCTTTTGGAGTATTTGCGGTAGGATTCCTAATAAGACCAATTGGTGCTGCTATATTTGGCCACATCGGCGATAAATATGGAAGAAGGATTGCTCTCTTTCTCTCTATTATATTGATGACTCTATCAACTGTACTCATTGCCTTTGTTCCGGGTTATCAAAAAATTGGAGTACTAGCATCAATACTGGTGGTATGTTTAAGATTATTGCAGGGTATATCTCTTGGAGGAGAGGCAGGAAATGCGCCATTTTTAATAGAGCATGCTCCTCAGAATAAAAGAGGATTCTTTGGCAGTATTGAAGTATTGAGCGCAATTCTTGGCTCAATATTAAGTCTTATAGTGGTGCTTATATGCAAAAAAGTATCCGATTTTGAATCTTGGGGATGGAGATTGCCTTTTATTTTCAGTTTTGTAATAGGATTAATTAGTATATATATGAGATATATACTCGATGAAAGTCCAGAATATAAAAAGCAGGAAAAGCCACATGAATTACCGTTAAAAGAACTGTTAAATGGCTATAAAAAACCTTTTCTAATATCAATTGGAGTTGACATAGTTGAAAATGCATCTCTTTACATATATTTAGTGTTTTTTAATCTACTTGCATCAACAATAAACACTCACTTTAATCACGCAGTAGAAATATTGAATCAGGTTGCACTTGGAGGACTAACTGTACTATTTGCAATACTTTCTGATAAGATAGGAAGAGAGAAAGTCATGAAATTTGCATTTGTAACTTTTATAGTAGTAAGTTATCCAGTTTTTTCAATGATACTAAGTGGTAATAATTCTCTAGCAATAATGGCACACGTTCTTTTTATAATCCCAATAGCTGCTTCTCTTGGTCCTGTTAGCGCGTTTATGTGCGAATTATTTCCAACAAAGGTACGATACAGTGGATTTGGTTTATCAAGAAATATAGCTTCGGGATTTTTTGGTGGCCTTGCACCATTTATATGCACAACTATTATCAAAGTTACAGGGCAAGGAACTTTAGCAAGTTTTTACATGATTTTCTGTGCACTAATTGGGTTGGTTGCTATATCACAAGTTAAGAGTTAGATTTTTTCGAAAATCAAAAAAAATCTAATCATAAGGTGGAAAATGCCAATTCTTAGGTGATAACGTAAATATTTCAACGCCATCTTTTGTTACTCCAAGCGTATGCTCAAACTGTGCAGAAAGTGAAAGATCACGTGTTGTCACTGTCCAGCCATCTAGCTTGCTGAGCAGAGTTTCATGTTTTCCAGCATTGATCATTGGTTCTACCGTAAAAAACATGCCTTCTTTTAAGATAAGATCCTCACCTTCATCATAAAAATGTACTACATTTGGTGGTGCATGAAAGGTTTTTCCTATGCCATGTCCACAATAATTGCGTACGATAGAATATCCAAAATCTTCAATATATTTTTCTATAGTAAGTCCTATTTCATTTAACTTATTGCCTGGCCTGACTTGTTTTATTGCTTCCATTAGCGCATTATAAGTAGCATTACACAAACGCTTTGCTTTTATTGAGGGTTTACCAGCCCAAAACATGCGACTTGTGTCACCATACCAGCCATTTAAAATCACTGTAACGTCAATATTTAAAATATCTCCATCTTTAAGAGGTTTATCATCAGGAATACCATGACATACAACAGCATTTTTTGAAGTGCAAATTGATTTCGGATATCCCTTATAGTTCAGTGGCGCTGGAATTGCACCTGCATTAATTATAAAATCATGACATAGATCATTTAACTCATTAGTTGTCACTCCTACCTTTACATACGGTGCAATGAAATCAAGGGTTTCAGCTGCAAGTTTGCCAGCTTTGCGCATGAATTCGAAATCCTCTTGTGAATGTATAGTTACGTTCATGTTTCTTACGTTTTTATTGTAATTTTCTGCTTCTCTTACGGATACATCAGTGTAATAATACTATAAAAATAAGCTCCTAGATCAAGCAATTTGTATATTAAGAGATAAAGACAAAAATCTAGACTGTGACTTTTGATTTAACCCAATTATACAATTTACTCATTTTACCATCTTGACCGAGCATTCCAGAGTTGTTTTTATAAAAGGTATCGACTATTAGCTTTATAGAACCTATGGCAGCAGAAAATACAGGGTTTTTATCATATTCACCATCAAGACCGTTACAAGACTCAGGGCATCCAATACGGACTTGTTTGTTGAATATATAACTTGCAATTTCTTTCATGCTTGTGAGTTGACTAGCTCCACCTGTGACCACTACTTTATTGATTGGATCTTTTTGTTTTTGAAATTGCTCTCTTACTAGTTCAAATATCTCCTCAACCCTAGGTCTTATGATGTCAATGAGTTCGGACTTGAGTACTCGAGTTGGTTCATCATTTTCATTGTTTTGCAGTGTAATATATTCATTTTCATCTATTGAAGTTACGATAGTGCTACCGTATAGTATTTTTATGCGTTCAGCATGCTCTATACTTGTGCATAGTCCATAAGCTATATCTCGAGTGATGTGAATGCCACCAATTGGAATGCTGCTTGTGTACACAAGTTTTCCTCTCTTAAAAATTCCAATTGCAGTGCATCCACCTCCTATGTCAACAATGGCAGTCCCTAGCTCTTTTTCATCTTCACTTAGACAAGCAAGACCTGCAGAATATGCAGAAGCAACACAACCAACCATACTTATCCCGCTATTATTAGTTATACAATTTTCAATATTGGTAAGGGCTGGACGCGAAGCAGTGACGACATTAACGTCAGCAGATAATCTTTTTCCATATAATCCACTAACCTCCTTTATGTCAGTCATGTCATCTAGGTGATATTTAAGTGGTATATTATGAATTATAACATTTTCTTCGATATATTTCTCAAATGTCTGAAAGACTACACGTTTTATATCTCGGTCTGAAATTTCGTGATTAGCTGCAATTATTTCGTTATGTACGTTAAAAGATGAGATTCCACATCCGGCCACATTCACATATATCTGGTCTATAGCTTCTCCTGATACTTGCTCAGCTAAACCTAGAGTTGATGAAATAGAGTAACTTGCATGCTTTGCGTCAGTTATTGATCCACCACTTATACCTTCTGCACTTTTATAACCCACTCCTATTATTTCATAGCTAAAATTGCTATTGATTTTAACAATGAGACAGATAATTTTTGTTGTACCTACGTCTAAAACAGCGAAAACATTCTGCTTTGGTTTTGTTATTACTGCAGAGTACATTAGTTAACCTTATGATGCGATTTCATTTAAATTGTAGCTTCCTTTAATAATTTATATTTCTATTAAAAATACAGCAACATTTTAATATACCTGGACAAAGGGAAAAATAAAACATAAAATCAAAATTTTATGTCTAAATTGCCAATTGTAATTGCACCCGATGAAAGGTTAACTACACGTGCCAGTGAAGTAACAGATATAAACGATAAAATTAAAGAATTAGTAAACGACATGTTCGAAACTATGTACGATGCGGAAGGTCTTGGTCTTGCTGCCGTTCAAGTGGGAGTACTGAAGAGAATTTTTATCATGGACGTTAGTCCAGAGAAGGAAGAAGATGAGCTAGTAGGGTATGATTCAGTTGGCAAGTTTTGCATGATTAATCCTGAAATTAAGGAATTATCCGATGAACAAGTGATTATGAGCGAAGGGTGTCTTTCAATTCCAGAGCAAAGCCATGAAATTAAGCGTCCAAAGTATTTAACTGTGAAATATAAAAATTTAAATAATGAAGAACAGACGCTAAAAGCTAGTGGTTGGCTTGCAAGATGTATTCAGCATGAATTAGATCACTTAAATGGTATATTATACATTAGACATTTGTCTAAATTGAAATATGATATGGCTATGAGAAGGGCACAGAAGGTTAAAAAGAACTATGAGTAATGAAGACCTAGAATTGTTGAAGTTCTATCATGAAGTAGGAGTTGATTGCACACTAACTGAAAGTGAAGAGGAAAAAAAAATGGAAAATGAGAGAGCTGCACAATCTTCTGTCATCGAGCAGAAAAAAGAACAACAAACCATGTTCCCAAGTGACTGGATCATTGAAGCAAGGAAGCTTGCAAGTGAATGTAGTAGTGTAGACGAACTAAGAAGTGCAGTTAAGTCATTTGAGGGTTGTGAAATAAAAAAAACTGCAACTAATACTGTTTTTTCTGATGGTAATCCGAATGCAAAAATCATGCTTATTGGTGAAGCACCAGGAGCAAATGAAGACCTGAAAGGCATACCATTTTGTGGTGCAAGCGGAATGCTACTCGATAAGATGCTCGGTGCAATTAATCTGGACCGCACTAAGGTATATATAAGCAACACCGTGTTTTGGCGTCCACCTGGTAACAGAAAGCCAACTGATCTGGAGCTTGATATGTGCAGACCATTTGTTGAGAAGCACATTGCTCTTATTTTACCGCAAATTCTGATTTTTGTCGGAGGAATTGCATGTTATAGCCTTCTTGATAACACAAAGACTATATCGAACTTGCGTGGCAGATTTCATACTTATACTAACCAATATTTATCTCATTCAATTACTACAGCCGCTATATTTCATCCAGCCTATCTACTTCGTCAACCAGCACAAAAACGCTTAGCTTGGGAAGATTTGAAGAAGATTAGAGAATATCTTGATAATACCAATAACTACACGGACGTTTAGCTTACTACTCATTATCATCTCAGTACTGGCTAATTGAATTAAATATTGAAAAATCTACTAAACAGAGAAAAAGGCAAAAGAAAATCTATCAGCTACTACCTATTTTTTTTATTGGCGTTTTTCATTGTGTTAAATCCTTTGATAAGCGCATTTTAGCTTATGTGGGTAAAAGTTTTATAAAGACATAGAGTGCACATAGTGCAAAAAATTAAACATCAAGTATATTGAGCTTTTTGTCGTTTTATCTGCACAGACTGAAGATAAATAATATATCTTCACCCTTACTTTAAGAAGAATGGCAGAGTCCGTCAATTAATTCTTGCCGTTGCTATAGCTGCTTGAGTTCCTGTAATCACAATGCTGGTGCAATGCACGCATGGAATTTTGTTTACTCTACAATATGTTAGTTTATAGTAGTACTGATGCAGAAATAAATGGAGGAGACATTGGAAAACAATATAAAAAAATTGAAAGGAAATTTTTTAGAACAAGCAATTAGAGTAAATCATGCTGGCGAATATGGAGCCATTTGCATTTATTCCGGTCAAAAATTTATTCTTAAAAAATCTTCCATAATTGACAAAATAATTGAAATGGAGGAACAGGAAAAAAAACATTTCCACTATTTTAATGAGAAAATCAAGGAGCAAAGAGTTCGTCCTACTGTTTTGTTGCCAATTTGGCATGTTTTAGGGGTGTCACTTGGTGTTGTAACTGCCATAATGGGTAAAAAAGCTGCTATGGCTTGCACTGCTGCAGTTGAAGAAGTGATCGGAGAGCACTATAAGGAACAAGTCTTACATTTAGAAGATGGGGAATTAAGAGAAACTATAAGTAAATTTCGCGATGAAGAGTTAGAACACAGAGATATTGCAATTCAGCACAATGCTGAAAGCGCACTTGGCTACAACGTTTTATCTTCATTCATAAAAACAAGCTGTAAAGCTGCTATTTACTTATCCAAGTTGATTTAATCAATCACTATTTTGACAATCACATTTAGTTCTTGTGCTAATTGCTGTCTCACATCCTCTGCTCTAATTCAATGCATATGAATATTTATAATTAGTTTCTTGTTTGAAAAATACATTAATTTAATCCCCTACCTGAGTTTTCTTGTTGCTGCAAACACGTTTGCATAAGGCTAGTAGATGGAACATTCTCAAAACTCTTGCCTATGACTTCTGAAATACTTTTCCCTTCTATAAAACAATTTCCTCCAAAGCTTAATTTATTTTCTAACTTGCTAAACCTTATTTTACTTTCCTCATCAATTTCTACTACCATTTTGTTACCATCTTTCCGTAGATAAATACTAATCTCTCCTAGTTTAGTAGTAAAAAATATTTCAATACCACCTTTTAAGATATCTGTGTAATTTCTTTTTCCATCTTCTGTAATTTCAACTTTTACTATACTTTCCTCAATCTGAAATATGCCAACTTCTAAATCCTTAGCTTTTTCATTATTTAAAATTCTTGCAGTTTCAACAATACTACCTTGTGGATACTTAATATAAAAATATTTATTATCTACTTCTACTTCAAGATCATATTCATCAATTTGCTTATTATTTTCTTTCACAATACCTTCATATGCTAGACCCTCTAGCATTTTTTTCTTACTCTTACATTGTTCGTTAAGATCATTTAAATAATTAGAGCCGTAATATCCGCCTTCAATATCGCTATAAAAAGATAATCCTTTTTCTACCCCACCTTTTAACACTAAATTACGAGTGATCTTTTGTATGATATTTTTTGTAGTTGAATTGTGTGGATTTGCATGAAAGCGATTAATTAATTCTTCCATTTTTTCAAATATAAAATTTGTTACAGTCTTATTATCCTTACCGTAATATGAGTTTAATCTTATTCCTTGATTTAAATAACCCTCTATTATGCGTTCCATGTACTTTAAAACGCTTTCTTGCTCATCGTGTTCTGTTATACCTTTTATCATCTCATCACAAAATTTTTTAACTAGAATTTGCTCATCTTTAGTCAATGGTATTTGCAATTTCGTAGAAGATGAGTCTCGCTCAAAAAGATAAATTATTGACAATTCCTCTGCTCTTTTAATAAAATCATAACTCCTTAGATATTCTGCAACATCTTTGTTTCTTGCGTACCTTTTCTTGGTTAAATCCATATGCCTATCTTTACGACTTATAGTCGGTAATTTTGGATTTGATGAACTACTCTGTTGACTATTGAAGAAGCTGTTAGAGAACTGTTCAGGCTCTAAAATAAGATTACTTTCACCTTGTTTACCTACTTGCTTAGACATATTATATACCATAACCACTAAAACTTTTTAGTGATTACTTCAATACATAGATAAGTCAATAAAAATATCTTTTTCTCTTCAGTGCTAAAAAATTGTCAAAAATCTCAAAATTGGTTAATTGCATATAACCTACTTTCTGGTATACATCAAAACTACCGTAGAAAGCTTCAACTTTGAAAGGGATTAACAAATAAAATTCTTGTACTTTGCCTCTACTAAAGTACAATCAGGCTTTATTTAATATTTTTCATGCTTGATGAAGTACATGAGGAGTGTGGGGTATTTGGCATAAGTTGCAACCAAAGTGCTGCTTTTAACTCTATACTTGCTCTCCACGCTTTGCAGCATAGAGGTCAAGAGTCTTTTGGTGTAGTAACCAGTAACAACGATAAGCTGCTCTCTTATCACTTTCAAGGTCAAGTGAGCAGCGTATTTGATGATATAGATGAAATAAAGAAATCCTTACCTGGAGATTGTGCAATAGGTCATGTTCGATACTCAACCAGTGGTAGTAAATTTGGAGTGCAGCCCATGTTTGGCAAAAGTGGCAAATTTGGGGATTTCGCCATAGCACATAATGGTAATTTAATTAATATTTCTCCGATACGCGAACAATTAATTAAACAAGAGTGTGTTTTTCAGTCAGATATTGATACAGAAGTAGTAGTGCATCTGACAGCAAGCGGTGAAAAAGATAGCTTTTTAGAGAGTTTTATATATGCATTAAAGCAAATACAAGGTGCTTATTCTTTTGTGGCAATCAATCAAGAAGTAGTTATTGGAGTACGTGATCCATCTGGAATCAGGCCTCTTGTTTTAGGAAAGTTAAACGGTTCTTACGTTCTTGCATCTGAAACTTGTGCTCTTGATATAATAAATGCAGAGTTTATTAGAGAAATAGAACCAGGCGAATTAGTTACCATCAGTTCGGATAGTAAGCTAGCCTCAATGTTTCCTTTCCCAAAGCAAAAATCAAGTTTTTGTATTTTTGAATACGTTTATTTTTCAAGACCAGACAGCATAATGGAGAATAGGTCTATATACGATACAAGAAAAGAAATAGGAAGAATACTTGCAAAGGAAAGTCCACCAAAGAACAATGTAGATATGATTGTACCAATACCTGATTCTGGAATACCTGCAGCTATTGGATATGCAAAGCATTCAGGATTACCTATGGAACTGGGGATAATTCGTAATCATTATATAGGAAGAACATTTATACAGCCAATCCCTGAAATACGTAAGGTTAGAATAAAATTAAAGTTCAATGCTAATAAGCATATTTTAAAGGGTAAAAACATAATTTTAATAGACGATAGTATAGTGCGTGGTAGCACGCTCAAAAGTATAATAGTTATGTTAAAAGATGCAGGAGTAAAAGAAATTCACCTAAAGATTTCATGTCCACCAATTAAGCACTCTTGTTTTTATGGAATAGATACGCCAGAGTGCAAAGATTTAATTGCTGCAAATAAATCTGTAGAGGAAATTAAGGAAGTTATAGGAATAGATAGCCTAGCCTTCTTGAGTATTGATGGCCTATACAGGGCTGTTAAAGAAGAAAAACGTAACAACGCTACACCGCAATATTGTGATGCTTGTTTCACTGGTGACTACCCAATTGGTAAGTAATCTATTATTAATAAAGGTGAGGTTTTTTCTATGTTATATTAACAGTTTTAAAAATAGATTTTTTGCATAACCATATAGTTTTTGCCTGGGCGCCATTTGAGTGAAAACTACTTTACAAATTTCGTCATTCCCTTTACTATGATACCAAGAGTATTTATCCTTATTTTTGACCTGCAGGTTCAATTACAAAATCAGTAAAAAACTCAAATATTTATTGGCAAATTACACAAAAATTATAGCGGCTGCATGTCTTTTTATTTTTTCTACATTCAGCCAAAACGCGCTTGTTAGCACATTATTATAACGCCAATTTACATTATTATAGGGTCAAAACTTGTCACACGGGGATTCTTTTGCCTTTTTTCTTCATTTGGTAAATTTCTTAATATTTGCAACTAAAGTAATTTTAGAGAGGCGTTATGTAAGTAGTTGACACACAACTGTACGAGCATTCATTTTTGAAGATAGCAAAGGTGTTATTCGAGTAGCTCCTTTTCTGTCATTCCAGTAGCTGACATTGATTCCTTTATGATGTTGTCATCCCAGTGCGTGACACTGGGATCCAGCCTTTACTTACCAACAAAAACTTAGCATAACTTTCATGCTCAAAAAATTCCTGGATTCCAACATCAAGCACTGGGATGACAACATCATAAAGGAATCAATGTCAGCTACTGGAATGACAGAAAAGGAGCTACTCGAATAACACCCCTCATGGCGAAAATTGCCTTAATCACAAGTTCGTGCAGTTATGCAAACACAAAGGCAGCGCGTAATACTGGAATCCAAACTTTAACTGATATGGTTACAGAAAGAGAATTTATTAGGTAATTATAGATACTGAAAGTGGCCATTTTAGCCACTTTCAAGTGAAGAGAATCTCAACAAAGATTTATGTTATAATGTAAAAATAGTGCTTAAAAGAAAGCACTATTTTTACTCTACTGTCTCAAATCACTAAACACAATTCCCGCTTCCATCACGTCGTTTACCTTGAGGACATTTTGCAACACATGTACTACCGTACATTTCCTGACCACTAGGACAACTCATGCAAGCTCCTGCTACACCTGGTGCTATCACGTTTACAATTTTGGGTGCACCAAAAAACACAGCAGTGAATGCGCCGAGTGCAAAGAGTGCTGGCCATGGCATTCTGCCAAATATTGCCAGCAATGCTGCACCTATTATCACTACCGTGATCATTGGCCCACCTATACTTTGAGTATAGTCCACTATTTTACATATCACTGCTGATGTTTCATCAGCATGTACATCAAACGCAAAGGAAAGAATTAAAGCTACAAGTAAAAGAAAATTTTTCATATGCCTCCGATAATTTCTATTTAACGCTGGATTATCTATCATTTTGATTAAATTTAAGTAAATGGTGAGGATTTTTTTGCTTAAAGGTATGCTTTATTTCATTTAGAATACTTTTCTTAGTTTATTTATATTACAAGTGCTACAGAAATTTTATAGTATCGTTTATTGCCTTTATCGTGCTTTAATTGACACAATTTATAATGATGGAGTGGAGCACGCAGGGTATCTATCATTTTTAATCCTGTTATCAATATTTCCTTTTCTTATTGTTTTAATAGCCATGGCATCAACGTTCGCAAATTTCTTAGATCAATACAATGTCGGCTGGGCATTTATTATTGATAACATGCCACAGGATATTTTATCATCTTTGATGCCACGTATTAGGGAGATAATATCAGGCCCTCCGCAAAGCTTATTAACCTTGGCAATTGTAGGCGCTGTTTGGACTGCCTCATCGACAATTGAAGGATTTAGAACGATATTGAATAAGGCCTATAAAGTTCCGGTTTCATCGCCTTATATATGGAGAAGGGTGCTCAGTATATTACAATTTTTAGTAATTACGCTTGTTACAACTCTGACTATAGTATTTTTTGCATTAGTGCCAATGTTAATTGATTTTTCTTACCAAGGGCTAAGCTATACTAGATATTTACTTATTGAGTTTGTGCTTTTTACTATAGTATCTTGGCTATATTTCACATTGCCAAACATAAAACAAAACTTATCAGACGTATTTCCCGGATCTTGTGTGGCTGTTATTCTTTGGACGATCTCTGCTTCAGCTTTCAAGCAATACTTAAAAGCTTCCTTTGACCAACTGAATTTGATATATGGAAGCTTAGGTGGTGTGGTAGTATCGTTACTATTTTTTTATGTGCTAAGTTTGATTTTTATATATGGAGCAAAATTTAATTTTCAGCTAAAATATTTCAATGGATCTTGCTAAGGAGAAAGAAATGGGTGACTTAGAAGGTAAAATAGCTTTAATTACCGGAGCTTCAGGTGGAATAGGCTCTTCTGTTGCAAAAAGATTTGTAAAAGAAGGTGCATGTGTAATTCTGATTTCCAGATCTCTTGATAATCTCAAGCCATTGTATAACGAAATTGAAGAGCTTAAAGAAGGCTCTGTGAAACTAATTCAGCTTGATCTTTTAGACTTTGAAAACGTAGAAAAACTGGCAAATATGATAGAAAGCCCAAAATTATCAGAATCTGGAACACTTGATATACTGATTACATGCACTGAAATTTTAGGTAAGTTGAGCTCTGTTCATGATTGTGAGCTTGAAGATCTACAGAACGTAATGAATACAAATTTTACTGCCAGTTGGTACTTGCTAAAAAATTTGGGTCCAATACTAAAAAAGTCTAATGCTGGAAGAGCGATATTCATGACCTCAGAGATAACACTTTCTCCTTCCTCTTATCCATATTGGGTACCATATGCTGCAAGTAAGGCTGCACTAGAAGCAATGGTGAAGATATATGCATCTGAGACAAAACATACGAACTTATGCATAAATGCCGTGTATTCGGAAGAGCCTATCGATAGTGAAATGTATAAGCAAGCATTTTCGGGAAAAGATATATCTGAATTGGTGCCACCTGATAAACTGACAGACAAATTTGTGGAACTTGCTTCTGAAGATTGTAGCATATCAGGACAAATCTTACCACTTAGCAAATCTCCCGAATAAATTACCATAGTATCTGCAAAGATACCGTTAAGCCCACAACTGTATGAACATTGTGATTTGAGTCCACTAGGAAGGATGTCATCCCAGTGCCTCTATGGTGTCATTCCAGTGCTTGACACTGGAATCTAGAAAAAAAGAAGCTGGATTCCAGTGACCATCTACTATATAAATAGTACCTTCAAAAATAAACGTTAGTGCGGTTGTGTGTCCCACGCTGGCTCTTTTAAATTACTTTAGCTACAAATACTAAGAAATTTACTAAATAAAAAAAAGACAAAAGAACCCCCGTATAGCGAGTTTTGACCCTATAATAATTTAAATTGGCGTTGTAATAATGTGCTAACGCTTATTTAAAGCGCGATTTGGCTGAATGTAGAAAAAATTTAAAAGACATGCAGCCGCTATAATTTTTATGTAATTTGCCAATAAATATCTGAGTTTTTTACTGAATTTTGTTATTAAATCCGCGGAGATTAAAAACAAGGATAAATACTCTTGCTATCATAGTAAGGGGGATGGCGTAATTTGTCAAGTTAAATAAGCTAACTTATTAACATGTAATAATCAGGCAGCTATTGCAGATTGAATGTTCAAATGATCACTAACTTTGAGGTTTTGGTTTCATCTATTTGCGGCTGACTAATCATAGTTCGAATGAAATTGGTTGCCATAAAGGTACAACCTAGAATAAAAAAAGCAACGGAAATAAAGGGGGTAATAGGAAATTCAATAGGTAATATAGATATAATTCCTCCTATTAAAAATGAAGCACTGGATGCAATATCAAGACAGATCTTCATTAATTTATCTTGCCAAGAGGTATCGAGTTGCTTATTAAGGCCACACTGCCTAAAATGATCAGTTAATGACCATATATTTAAAGCAAGCGAAAGTGCACTTAGCATAGTGCTGACAATAGTACAGTACAAGCTTAAGGAAGAAATATTTAGGGCTAATGCTGCTGTATACCCCATCAAAGAAGCAATAGATAGTGCAGTAACTAAGCGTTTTGAATAAGTTCGTATTTTTTTCCTGTAAATAAGCCTCTCTTTCTCATAACCCATAAACTTAGCAGTAAATTCATATTATATCATAACATTAATTGACTTGAAAATCAATACAGAGTGCCCGAGAGAAGACTTGAACTTCCACAACTTGAAAAGTTACTAGCACCTGAAGCTAGCGCGTCTACCAATTCCGCCACCCGGGCTTTTTGTGATTTACTATGTTAAAATAAAATAATATACTCAAATAGTTTTTAGCTCAAAGGTAATGCCAAATCTAGATCAAATATTTTTTGCTCAGAACAATGTTAATATTAATAATGTATATAAAATAGTCAACAACGCTTTGAGCAATAGTGATGGTGGTGAGCTATTTTTAGAGTTTTGCCAATCAGAATCCCTAATTTTTGATGATAATATATTAAAACATATGGATTTAAATATCAGAAGAGGATTTGGTCTAAGGTCTTTTTGTGAAGATAGTACGTCTTTTGTTTGCTCTTCTGAGATTAGCGAAAAAGAAATTAGTAAAGCTGCTTCTATGGTAAAAAGTTCAGCATCTTTAAGCAAAACAAATTCAGTAAACTTAAATGAGGAGGCAAAAAGCCTGTATTCAACGATTAATCCCATAAATGAAATGGATCTGAGCTCAAAAATTAAACTACTCAATGAGGTTAATGAGTATGTAAGGTCGAAGAATAACTGCGTGAAGCAGGTAAAAATAACTCTAAGTGGAGAATGGCAAGTTGTACAAATAATAAAAGATGATCACAGGTTAAGCGATATTAGGCCTTTGGTACGTTTTAATGTACTAGTCATCGTAGAAAAAAATGGCCGAGCGGAGAAAGGTTCTGCAGGGCATGGTGGAAGAGACGCTTATAGTAAGTTTGTTTCTGAGAAGAAGTGGAAAGAAGTTGCAAACCAAGCGTTAGAGCAAGCGCTAGTAAATCTTGAGGCAATTCCAGCTCCGGCTGGAGAGATGACAGTTGTTTTAGGTTCAGGTTGGCCAGGAATATTATTGCATGAAGCTGTAGGTCATGGACTTGAAGGTGATTTTAACCGTAAAGGAATCTCGGCATTTTCAAATTCTATGGGTAAACAAGTGGCAGCCAGTAACATTACTGTAATTGATGATGGAACTCTACCTAATTTGCGTGGTTCTATTAGCATAGACGATGAGGGTACTTTACCTGGCTATAATGTGCTTATAGAAGATGGAATTCTAAAAGGATATATGCAAGATCATATGAACGCTAAACTTATGGGTGTAAATCCAACTGGTAATGGTAGAAGAGAAAGTTACAAAGAAGTTACTATGCCACGCATGACAAACACCTATATGTTGCCAGGAAAATATACACCAGAAGAAATAATATCCAGTGTAAAGAGAGGCCTATATGCAGTAAATTTTGGTGGTGGACAAGTTGATATAACATCAGGAAAATTTGTTTTCTCATCTTCGGAAGCTTACCTAATAAAAAATGGTAAAATTACACAACCAGTCAAAGGAGCAACGCTAATTGGTGATGGGCCAACAGTGCTAAAAAAAGTATCAATGATTGGTAATGATCTAAAGTTAGATCCTGGTGTTGGTACGTGCTCAAAAGACGGACAAAATGTGCCTGTTGGAGTTGGTCAGCCAACACTCAAGGTCGATGCAATAACTGTTGGTGGAACTGAATATGTAGATAAGGGCTAAGCGAACTCAGCTCATGCTGTACAATTGTACAAATATTGTAACCATTATTCAAGTAGCTCATATAGATGCAAAAACTACTTAACAAATCTCTTTGCCTTCCTTGCCATAACGTGTATAACAATCTCACAAAAAATAATATCATAGAATTCAATAGGTGATCTTTAAAAAATCCTTAAGGAAAGTAAAATACTGTTTAAATAAGCCGATATAGATGGTTTTACGATATAATAAAATTATTATAAACAAGAACTTACAAACTCTAGCAAATGAATTTGTGAGTTTAGTGGTGTTAGGAATACCTGGCTCTTTTATGTGGATTGACATTCTCAATAACCTGCTCTAGAGATAGATTATATAATTTTGACAAGGTTCTTGGCATGTGATATTTTTCTCGAATATAGGGAACGGTATAAATGACTTTATATCTATATCCAGCTCTAGGGAAAGATCTTCAATGTTTACGTCCATCCCTGATAAAGGATATTCTATGTCCATGTGCAGCTTTGGGGGATAGTTCTACTTTGAAGATTTCTTTCACTTTTACTATTGCGACTCCCGATTCCACTGAAATCACTCTTTCCCTTAATTCATATTGATATGGTGACTCCATTTATTCCCTCACTTTCAGCTTTTTCTTGCTTTACCATATCTCTTCTCCTCTTGTCTCTATCTTTATGTAGTTATCTAAGTGAGGAAAGTCACCTCTCCTCACTCGACTTCAGAACCGTACTTGAAACTTTCACCTCATACGGCTCCTCTGTAATTTGGTGCTTGTCATGCACACTTCTTATGTACTTGATCATGACAATGCCCATGTAACAAAGATAAATTCTCTATATTATTGTTATTTCTACTTTTATCTTGATGATGTACTTCTTATACATCATCATACCTAAAAAGTAGTTGGATACGTTTACATTTACTTTGTTGTATCTTTCAGTAATTTTATTATTTTGGTGATTTTCTGAGATTCTACTTTAGCCGTTTTCCCCAATATAACCAATCTCCATCATATGGCGACTGTCTTGCAAGACTTTGATGTGCCGTTTAATAGCATGGTTCCGTGGATTAATAAGATACATTCCGTTATTTTAATATAAACCTCCAGTTATCGTTCTTATACCTTTAAAGTATTTATCTTGATCCAGAACTTTCCTTTGTTATTGTGCCTTAAATACCGCCCATTTCCAAAGTTTGTTAAACATAATATTATCCAAAGATTTAAAGATCTTACTTGATACTACTGAATTGTAATATCGACACCATCCACCGACCGGATTAAGATGCCTTTATTACAGCTTCTTGAGTTATTCCAAGCATTCTTTGAGTCTTGTTTAATATCTAATGTATGCTGTTTCACAGATTTACAACTTGGGTTTATTATTAACTTGTATGGTCTCTTATGCCGTTTTCTGATAATGTCGTATTGTAAAACCGAGAAAATCAAAACCTGGTTTCTCTATATTCAGATTTTAATGTATGCTTAATTTTTGTTTTTGATAGGTTCAATTTCTTAATCCTATGGTTTTTAACCATTTTCCAGCTAAAACCTTTGTTTTCAAAAACAACTTTCACTCATGTAAATTACAAAATCATCAGCATACGCAATTATGCTTATTGTTTTTGTGCATTTTTATATGATAAGTGACCATATTTCATTTTTGCAAATTGAAAGTTCCTGTTTTTCTTGATGTGCTGTCCCAACCCATACGTAACATTTGCAAGTAACGGAGAAATTGTCCCTCCTTTTGAATTGTACCCACACATTTAGTGGGTTCGTCCCCTTTCTATCTTCCATAACTCCTGCTCTCAGCCATCCTTTTATTATTTTCTTCAAAGTTGGTGTGGTATTGAGTTTTTCTTAGCAGTGCGTTATGATCAATGCTATCAACAAGCAACTAGGAAATATCAAAGCATCAAGTATGTATGCTGTTTTCTTCCAAGTGCGATGAATATGGCTTCTATCGCATCCCGACATGATCTAATTTCAGGTCTAAAAACCATAAGTGTTTGGCCCAAATTTTGCCTCCCATTCTGGTTCTATTGCCATCTTAACAAGTGTTTGCCTCGATCTGTTATTGTGGGTATCCCAAGTGGACGCTGCTCCAGCGGTTTGCTAGGGTTTTGGAATCCAGACTCGTCTTGATGGTTTTGCTTTTTCTCTAATATCTAAAGAATGTGCTAGTTGCAGCCTTTGGATTGAGATTAGCTTTTCCTGTCAATACCTGCAGTCTTTTTTTCCCTATTGTCTTGCCATTTTTCTGACAGCGAGCATTCTTGCACTTGTTGATTTTTTAGTAATAACCTGATTGTGCATCTTTTGATATTGTTACATTTTAGCTCGGTAAATTCGCTTTTGTAGCTTAAACGAAGATTTCGCTTTGCGCTAGGGGGTTTCGTTCATTCATACCTAACATTTTGCTGGTTCATAACATATTAACCACTACTTACAACTTTACCTTTCCAAACTATAGTGTCCACGTCAGCATATCCTAAGTATTACCTTTAGTATTTCTTCTTGGACAACTTTTCACATAGAAGCTTGCGGTTAGCTACCTGCTCATTACACTAAAGTGATAATAAGAACTTTATGAGATTACCCTGTTCCATAAAACTGTTTCATGTTAGACTTAGGTTCTACTTTTTGCCGGGAGACAAGTTACATCTTGATCAATCGCATAAACATTGATCACCTATTTTCTCCGTACCTTTATTTATGCGTATCAACCTTTTCGCATATCTTCGATAACGACAATTCAAAACATAAGTTCCTTTCGTAACCTTATCTAACTTCTTCTTGAAGGGATTTACCATTGGGTTTGGTATTACCTCCTTTTAACCCATGCTTGCATCCTAAAGGTTGCCAATCTTTAAAATATGGGTTACAATTTCAACCAGATGTTATGGTGGATGGAATTTAACCATCACGATTTCATGACTCCCAGGTCGCACTTATGCTATCTAACTCAAAATCTTGATAAAATGCAGAAAAGTTTTTTTAATTTCAGCTCCATCCTCGAAGAGTTAGAAAATAACTTTAAGCAAGTTAGTCAGAATTTTTCTGACGCAAAGGAACAAGTTTTAAATTTAGCTGTCAACTCTGAAGATTTGGTAGGCAAGTTTCTTAATTATCACCCGAATATGTGTATAGTATAAAATTAGCTTGATAGACTTCAAGAGCTTTGCCTATGAAGTCAGTGTGCTTCTTGAAATGCAATATACTTTTATTACTTTAATTATGAAAATCCGTTAAGCCTTCTTGCCAATTACTACAATATTTTCACTTGGAAAAAAGTAGTCAGGTATAGCCATGTTTTTTGGTGCAGGACCGCCAATTACTCGGCCTGATGTGTCATAATATGAACCGTGACAAGGGCAGAACCAACCGTTGCCGTCTTTTGTAGCGTGATCAACTGGTACACATCCAAGATGGGTGCATATTCCAATCATAATTAACCATTCATCTTTCCCTTTGTATACTCTTTTTTCATCTGATTCAGGATCTCTCAAATTTTCTGCATTTATGGCTCTTGCAGCCTCAATCTCTTGTTTTGTGCGCTTGCGGATAAATACTGGCTTACCTTGCCATTTTACCTTTTTTCCTTGTCCTTCTTGAATATCAGATAGATTAACCTCAACCGTAGACATCGCTAAAACCTCAGCAGAAGGATTCATAGACTTAACCAATGGCCAAAGACCGCTTGCAGCTCCTATACCTGCCATGGCACACGTAGTTAATGTGATAAAATCTCTTCTACTCTTATTTTTGGCAAAATCTTTAACAAGAGATGTTTTTTTATTCTTCTCATTCGTCAATGATTTTTTATTTTTAGTTAACTTCTTATCCATCAATCTCTACTTGAACATAGACATATATTTTAATTTAAATACTATAGATTAATCAATAGAAATTTGCACTATTTACTTAACCTTTGCTATACAGTTAAGAAGAAACAGAGTTTTCAATTTCGGAAATACTATCTTCAGTGGAATCAGGATCCTCAATTTTCGCTACTGACACCACCTTTTCTCTACTCTCTGTTTTAAACAGAGTAACTCCCTGAGTACTACGTCCTGCAATTCTAATTTCATTAACCGAAATGCGAATTAACTTTCCTTTATCTGTAATAAGCATCATGTTATCATCCTGCTCAACTGGGAAACTAGCAACAACATTGCCATTTCTGCTGGTAGTAAGGATATTCGTAATACCAACACCTCCCCTACCTGTTACCCTATATTCATACGCAGAAGTTCTTTTGCCAAAGCCATTTTCAGTAATAGTTAATATGAATTCCTCATTAAGTGCGAGTTTTGAGAATAATTTGTTCTCTATTCCTAAATCATTCAAAGTTTTTTCTAATTTAGAATCAATTGAGTTGTTGGTTGCAGCTTCCAGCCTTTTTGCAAGCGGAACTCTTAAGTAAAGTTCTTTTGTTTCTGTTGCAATACCTATGCCGTTTAGTATGGTCATGGATATCACGCTGTCATTTTTTGCAAGTTTGATACCTCTTACGCCATCTGAATTGCGACTCTTAAATTGACGCACATCACTTACAACAAATCTGATGCTTTTTCCAAGTGTTGTTGAAAGTAGAACATGATCAATTTCGCTACATACTTTAACTGATATTAATTTATCCCCTTCATCAAGCTTTATTGCTATTTTTCCATTGCTTGGAATATAGTGAAAATCCGCCAAGGAATTACGCCTTATGTTCCCATGAGCAGTAGCAAAAACTATATTTTGATTTTCATCATTCTCACTTGGAAGCGGCATAATGTTAGTTATAGTTTCACCATCGCTAAGTGGAAATATATTAACAAGCGCTCTTCCACGTGCAGTTGGTTCTGCAAGAGGCAGTTTGTAAACTTTCAATCTGTAAACTCGACCGATATTAGAAAAGAATAAAAGGCTAGTATGAGTATTTCCAACAAATAATTTTGTGATTACGTCCTCCTCTTTTAATCCCTGTCCTAGCTTTCCCTTTCCACCACGATGCTGGGTTTTATAATGAGAGAGTTTCACACGTTTGATGTAACCATTCATAGTTACGGTCACTACCATATCCTCTTGTGGAATTAGATCTTCAGCTTCGATGTCCATATCTGATTCTTCTATTGAAGTTTTTCGCGGCACAGTAAATCTGTTCTTTATTTCTTGTAGATTGTTTTTTATTTCTTTCATCAACTTCTCTACTGAGCCAAGAAAAGCGATATATTCTTTTATCAGGTTAATCATTGAACTTAGCTCAGCTTCTAATTTGTCTTTTTCAAGGCCTGTTAAACGTTGCAATTTCATGTCAAGAATAGCTTTCGTTTGCAGCTCAGTTAATCTATATACTCCGTCTTTCAAAAAGCTCGTGCTGTCTGAGATTAATCCAATAATTGTGCTTATCTCAGCTGAAGTTTTCCATTCTTTATTTAAAAGTTCTCTACTTGCTTCCGCAGGATCTTTTGCACCACGGATGATTTTCATCACTTCATCTATGCTCAAGACCGCAATGTAGAGCCCTATATATATATGAGCTTTTTCCCTCGTTTTTCTCAGACGAAACTCTGTTCTCCTGATTAATACTTCTTTTCTAAAATCAATAAAAGCAGCTATAATTTCTTTCAACGACATCAAAGCAGGCCTGTTGTTGTTGAGGACTAAAGTGTTAACACTAAAACTACTTCTTAGTGGAGTTAGTCCCAATATTTGATTAAGTATAAAACTTGCTTCAGCATTTCTTCTGAGGTCAATTACTACCCTAATACCAGACTTATCAGATTCATCCCTAATTTCTGTTATGCCATCAATTCTTTTTTCTTTTACAAGCTCACCTATCTTCTCAATTAATTTTACTTTATTTACCTGGTAAGGTATTTCATCAATCACTATTGCTTGCCTATCTTGTGGCAGGTCTTCCATGTGAGTCTTGCCTTGCACAACAATTGATCCACGACCCGTTGCAAATGCTGATCTTATTCCAGACCTTCCAAGAATTGTTCCCCCAGTTGGGAAATCCGGTCCTGGTATCACTTCAAGTAACTCATCCAAAGTAACTTCAGGATTATCTATATATAACATACAAGCATCTATTATTTCTCCAAGGTTGTGAGAAGGAATATTGGTTGCCATACCAACTGCAACACCGCTTGCACCATTTACCAATAGATTCGGAAATTCTGCAGGCAGTACAACAGGCTCTGTTTCATTTCCATCATAGTTTGGCCTAAAATCAACTGTATCTTCGTCAATATCATTTAGTAAAAAATGCGACACTCTGTGGAGCCTTGCTTCTGTATATCGCATTGAAGCTGGCGGATCTCCATCTATCGAACCAAAGTTACCTTGCCCATCAATAAGTGGTAAAAGAAGAGAAAAATCTTGAGCCATCCTGACCAAGGAGTCATAGATAGCCATGTCACCATGTGGGTGATATTTTCCCATTACATCCCCAACTATACGAGCTGCCTTTTTATATGGCTTACCTGCATCGAACCCAGCCCTCGACATTGCATATAATATGCGCCTATGAACAGGTTTAAATCCATCTCGCACATCAGGTATAGCTCGACTTATGATCACACTCATTGCGTAGGAGAGATAAGAATCCTCTAGCTCTTTCACTATTGAAACTGGTACTATGTTGTCTTGCATTTTCTATACTTTGATTGAAATAATTGTAATATTAATATTCAACTAGGCTAATGGGCAATGACAGACTTGAACTGCCGACCTCCTCGGTGTAAACGAGATGCTCTACCAGCTGAGCTAATTGCCCCTCTAGATATAATTCTATAGTTCAATGTTGTTGTTGTAAACAAAAATAGCGATACAAGCAACTCTTATGGAATCGCTGGGTGCGCACTATGGAGTTGTATAAATTTTAGTCTTTCTGCTACTTTATATAAAGGTATTCTTTCACTTGCATTGTTTGACATGTTCAACAACTTTGAATAAAATACTGTAGCATTTTTAAAATCTGAGAGCTTATCTAGAATAATAGCTAAATTATAGGTATAAAAAACATTGTTTTGATCTAGAGAAATTGCTGCCGTCATATATTCTTTAGCTTTTATGTAATCCCCTTTTTTCATATAGATCAAACCTAAATTTGCTGATAAAGAGGCGCTATTTCTGAGTGTATCATACAATTTCAACATTTCACTCAATGCTAAATTAGGATCATATTGTGAGATTATCGTCAGAAAATTCTTTAATACATAAGGGTTGCTAGGATATTCTTTTAACAGTCTTGTGTAAATCTCTACAGCTTTTTTAAATTCTTTGTTAGCGTAATAGATATTCCCTAGTCCAATTAAAGCACTTTCATGATAAGGAAATTTTGCGATAATCTGATTGAGGAGAGAAGTAGCTGTTTCACTATCTCCTAACTCAAAGGAATCTTTTGCTTTTTTTAAAATAGAGTATATGTCAAAATTCTTGCCAGAATTCTGCGAAATTTTGATATTAAATTTGTCACTTTTTCTCTCGATAACATCAAGATCTTTATATTTTTTATCAGCTTTTATATGCTTGACAACACTACCAAAGACCTTCTGTATCTCCAAATTTTCACTAGCATAGATAACAGAAGACCTCCATAAAATCACAACGCAAATTAACATGCAGACAAACATAGATCCTAGTGTTGTGGCATTGGCTGCAGCGCGTAACCAGTAAATCTTATTTCTTTGAACTATACGCAACACATTACAAATTCATAAATGCTAAATTACTTATCTAATATAATAATAAAGATATTATTAATTGGCAGATACTATTTAGAATGAGTTAAAAGAGCACTTCTACACATTCCATATGATTGCCAATTACACTCCTCACATGCGTAGTCAAATTTCTCTAAAGACATTTTCTTTCTAATTCTTTTTACTGCTTCACTCCAGGTCAAAATCTCGCCAATTTTTATTCCTAAAATTTCCATATGCCTTCTATCTAGCTCTAAAACTTTAGCTTGTGTGGTACATTTACCTTGTTTAGTCTGGTTTGGGCAAACACTACAAATAGTGTCAAGATTATCAACTACTTCAATTTTAGTATTAGAATCACTAATTACTTTACTTGCTATCTTTTTGTAATTTTCTACAAAGCTCTGAGAATATCCATACCCTTGAAATGCAAGAGTGCACATAAAATGATGAGGACGAAACCTTATCACTTTTTCAAATACTGCAAAGCTGCTACAAGTAGAAAAATTTTTACCAAACCAGGAAGGATGAATGGTAAAACACCTACCATTATTGCTTGTTTCAGACCCACGTAAATAGTAAGCCAACTAATACCACAAATAAAGATTACGACTGTACCCGCCAGACAACTTAAAGAATTACACATAAATGATTTATATTTAGAGTTCAGTAATTCATTTACTCTGCTCATTATTACAACAGCAACTAAACAGCCAATCAAATATCCACCTGTTGGCCCGAGAAAAATGTGATGACCACCAGAAAAATTCGCAAAAACAGGAAATCCTGCTGCACCAAGTGATAGATATGTAAGCACAGAATAGAATGCTGTTCTGCGGTTAAATTTAAGCCCAATAAGCATCACTCCTAAAGTTTGCAATGTGATAGGCACAGGCTGCAATGGTATGCTTACTTGAGCCATTAGAAATAAGAGTAAAGTACAAGAGAATATTTCAATCAGTATTAATTTGCTGCTAGATTGTGTTATGAACATACCTTACTCAGTAAAAATAATTCTAGGTATAATATATACATATATGCTAAGAGGTTTTGCAATTTAAATTTTGCTTATATTGTGCTACAATAAATTATTTATAAATTAAAAATGATAAGCAAACGGGATCTGTTATTATTGATGAAAGCAAGGCACAGCGGACGTTCATACGATCCTACAAGAGCAGTATCTCAGAAAGAAATGGATATTCTAATAGAAGCTGTAAGGCTGACTCCTTCATGTTTTGGTGATGAACCTTGGAGATATGTGATATGCAATAAACAGAGCAATAAAAACGCATGGGAAAAATTGCTTAATTGCCTTGATGAATCTAATCAAAAATGGGCAAAAAATGCACAAGTATTGATTATCTCCCTAAGTGCTAAGAATTTTCGCAAGCCTGAAAAAGGAGAAAATTTTTGGGCTAAGCATGATACTGGCGCAGCAAATTATGCATTAATGCTACAAGCTGCATCGATGAACTTGATGGCACATCAGATGGGTGGTTTTGATAAGGATAAAATAGTAGAAAGATTTAACATACCTGATGATTTTAACATAATGTCAGTGATAGCAGTTGGTTATGAGGGAGAGGGTGCTGAGGTCAAAGAAAAAAAAAGAAAGCCAATAAAAGAAATATTCTTTTATGACGAATGGCCAGCGAGCTGACTTGACCACTCTCCTCTTAATATCTTAAAAATTGAATTATTTGGCAAATAATTTTTTTTCATCCTACCCTCTTCAATTGCTTGCCAATCTTTCCACGATAATTTCTTACTTCCAAGTTCATAGTCCATACCATCCCATGTATCTTCTCGAAAGCCATAAACAGCAAAATGCCAATTATATTCATTAAAAATAGAAGTAAGATCTCGAAAATAGTGCTCTAATCCTTTTGAGCAGCGGTGCCCGCCAAACTCTCCAGCAAGGATCTTATAATCTGGTATATTATACCTCTTTTGGAAAATTTTTACAGGTTCTATATATGATTTTAACTTATCTTTATTCCAATATTCTACTTTTTTTGCATCAAAAGATTGAACATGTCCAGGGTAGGCAAAGTTACCTTGGTTTAATTTTAAGTTTGTATAAGCAAAGGGCTCATATATATGAAATGAATAAAGAACATTTTTATCACTAACTGGTTCAAATTTGTTAAAAGTATTAGAGTCAGCATAACTGCTGCTATCAAGTATTATTGGGGTCTCTGAGTCAACTTGGCGGACACTGTTTACCACGCTGCTATAAAAGCCAAATAGATTCTTCTGAACTTTGCTTTGTTCTACGTTATAAATAGCCGAATCTGCAGTATTATAAAGCCTTTCTGGATGTGGTTCATTTAAGATATTATATCCAACAATAGCAGGATGATCTTTAAGCTCTTTCGCAAGATCTTGCCAAAATTTTGCTGCTTGTTTTTGAAAAGCTTGATCTGACCATAAACGTAAATCATCTTTATCGTTATTATTTTGCTTCCATCTAGATCCAGGTAAGCTAAGCATCGTTAATACTACTGGTATTTTTTGTTGATGAAAAGCATCTAAAACATCTTTCAGAACTTTCAGGTCTTTGGAAATCAGGCCCGGATAATTGTCTGCATTGCCTAAGAGGAAGTCACGTTGCGTAGTTTCAAATTTGTCAGGAGCAAGACGAATAAAACCAATTTTGTATTCCTTTGCTGCTTTGATTAAGTCACTATCAACTTTTCTATTGAAAACATTTGCTCCCTTTCTAACTCCAGTTTGCCAAAAGAGCATTTTGCTGTTCTCCGGTATTGACTTAGCACTCACATTACAGAAAACTATAGAATACAAAACAGCTGTAATTAGAAGAAAAATTTTCACTTATATAATTTTGCTATAATGGTAAGTAACCTAACAGATAAGATCCAGTTTGTAAAGATGCACGGTACTGGCAATAGTTTTGTTATCATAGACTCACGTTCAGCAAATAATTTAGACTGGAATTATAGACAAATTGCTGATCAAGGCAGGTGTGATCAAGTGATAATTATAACAATGTCTAATGCTGCAAACTGCTTTATGCATATCTACAATGCTGACGGTAGTCGAGCTGAAATGTGTGGAAACGCAGCACGCTGTGTTGGATATTTGATAATGTTAGAAAAAGGTACTGAATATATCACTATTGAGCTGATAAATAATCGTATCTTAGAATGTTTTAAAGTAGGTGATAAATCAATAAAGGTCAATATGGGTAAACCACTGCTTAAATGGAATGAAATTCCTCTTTCTTGTGAATGCGATCCCCTTTATCTACCTATAGAGCTTGAAATGCTGAAAGAGCCAGTTGCAGTAAATATTGGTAACCCTCATATAGTTTTTTTTGTTGATAACATAAGCGAAATACCATTGCAGAATTTAGGACCAAAGCTAGAAAATCACAAATTATTTCCTCAGAAAACAAATGTTAGTATTGCACAAATAGAAAAATCTGGAGAAATAAACTTAAGAGTTTGGGAAAGAGGAACAGGTATTACTGCTTCTTGTGGTAGTGCGGCTTGTGCAGCATTTGTTGCATCTATACTTCGTAAGTGTTTGGCTACTAAACAAACTTCAGTACATTTACCAGGAGGTCAGTTACTGATTGAGTGGTCAAAAAATATACTGATGACTGGGGATATAGGGTTTTTATGACCTAGGCTAGGCACTGACACTCATTACTTCTAACACCTTTTTACCAATCACAGCAGGGGTTTCTGCAATCGCAATCCCAGCACTGCGCATAACCTCTAACTTTGCACCAGCACTTCCACCACTAGAGGAGATAATAGCCCCAGCGTGCCCCATACGTCTTCCTGGAGGTGCTGTTTGACCTGCTACAAAACCAACGATTGGCTTTTTAGTTTTTTCTGTTTTCACAAAATGTGATACATCCTCTTCTTCGTTTCCACCTATTTCACCAATAACTACAATACCATGAGTGTCATTATCTTTTAAAAACAACTCCATACAATCAACAAACGTCATACCATGGACAGGATCCCCTCCAATTCCTATACATGTTGACTGACCAAGACCAACAGCGGTTGTTTGCGCTACCGCTTCATAAGTTAAAGTTCCAGAGCGAGACATAATTCCTATATGTCCACGTTTGTGAATATGTCCTGGCATAATCCCTATTTTGCATTCTCCGGGTGTAATAACCCCTGGACAGTTTGGGCCAATCAATCGACTGTTTGAACCAGCGAGAGCGTGCTTTACCTTTACCATGTCAAGTATAGGAATGCCCTCTGTGATGCAAACTATTAATTCTATCTCTGCATCTATTGCCTCAAGTATTGCATCAGCTGCAAATTTAGCAGGTACATATATCACAGTAGCATTCACGTCAGTTTTTTCTTTAGCTTCTGCTACGGTATTAAAAACTGGTAAATTAAGGTGAGTGCTTCCACCCTTGCTAGGAGTTACACCGCCAACCATTTTGGTTCCATAGCTAATTGCTTGTTCTGAATGAAATGTACCTTGTGCACCAGTAAAGCCCTGGCATATTAATCTTGTATCTTTATTTACTAAAACAGACATATTCTACTTCACCTCTTGTACTATTTTCTGTGCAGCCTCGTCAAGTTCGTCTGCAGCAATAATATTTAGCCCTGACTCTTCTAAAATTCTTTTTCCTTCTTTGAAGTTAGTGCCTGATAATCTAACCACTAAAGGGACCTTAATATCTATTTCTTTTGCAGCTTCAACTATTCCATTTGCAATGATATCACAACGCATTATACCGCCAAATATATTAACCAAAATCCCTTGTACATTACTATCAGATAATATAATTTTAAATGCTTCAGTGACAGTTTCCTTACTTGCTCCACCACCAACATCTAGAAAGTTAGCAGGCTCTGCCCCATAGTACTTTATTATATCCATTGTTGCCATAGCAAGACCTGCACCGTTCACCATGCAACCAATATTGCCATCCATTTTTATATAACTGAGACCATGCTTTGAAGCTTCTATTTCTTCTTTGACTTCTTCATCGTAATCACGTAGGCTCACGATTTCTGAATGACGGTATAGAGCATTGTCATCAAAATTAATTTTAGCATCAAGTGCAATAAAACCTCCAGCATTCGTTTCAACTAGTGGATTAATTTCTATCTGGCTCGCATCAGTTGTAATAAACGCATCATATATATTTTTTGCAATATTCGTTACCTTTCCTATTTGTTCTGAACTCAGATTAAAGCTATTGCAAAGCTTATTGTTATCAAGACTTGTAAAACCAGTAGCAGGGTCAATATCAAACTTCACAATTTTTGTAGGAGAATTTTTTGCCACTTCTTCGATATCCATTCCACCTTCTGAAGAAAATATAAATACTAGCCTGCTAAGCTTTGGATCGACTACTAGACTCAAATAGTACTCTTTCTTAATGCTTGAGCCTTCTTCAATGTACACTTTTCTTACTTGCTGCCCGCTTGGCCCTGTTTGATGAGTAACTAAAGTCATACCAATCATGTCCTCTACAAACTGTTGAGCTTCTTCAACTGACTTTGCTAGCTTTACGCCACCGGCTTTACCCCTACCACCTGCATGAATTTGAGCTTTAACCACAAACACATCAGATTTTAGTTGATTTATTTGAGTTTCTACTCCTTCTGCAGATGTAGCAACAAAACCCTTTGGTACCGGGACATTAAACTTGTGTAAAATTTCCTTTGCTTGATATTCGTGAATATTCATAAGATAACTAATTATTAACCTTAGTAAAAACTACCAACCATAACGCTGTCTTCTGCATTCTTGCTGATACCTCTTTTTCCTTGCTTCAGCTTTTTTTTTAGCTGTTTTCTCTGATTTCTTTTCGTGATATTTTTTTTTCATTTTGAGCCCTCTTCCTTCCTTTTGAATTATTTTTTTCAACACTGGAAGAGCTCTATCTACATCACCATAATGGACTGATACTTCAATCAAACTCTATACCTCCTTCGGTAATCACTTCAAAATCCATTTATAAATTAGAAAGTTAACATTGTCAATTATTTTATAAACTTGAGCAATAGAATATGATATGCAGTGATTTATATGAAAAAAGCTTCATTTTGTTGTCAATCATTTACTTGGTGATAAAAATTGCTCTTAGGTTACAGTGCTCTTGTAATTTTTCTAATCTCGGGGCGGAGAGATTTGAACTCCCGACCCTTTGGTCCCAAACCAAATGCGCTACCAGGCTGCGCTACGCCCCGACTTCTTTACTAAGAGTATCGATAGTTCGGAAAAATGCAAGTTTCATTTATTTCTTTTAGGAAAAATATAATGCAGATTTCTTTATATAGAGTGTCAAGTTGCACTAGCCATATTAAAAAATCTAGCTATACCAATTGGTGAAGGTTAATGCAGCAACTACAGCAGTATCAACTCTCAAAATTCTTTTTCCTAGACTCAGTTTCTGACAAAATTTATTGGCAGAATCAAGTTCGTAAGACGAAAAACCACCTTCGGGGCCAACAATAATAGCAACGTTTTTCTTGCCTTTTAGAACTTTATTAGGAGGTTGTCCTTCACCTGTTTCATCACACAAAACAAAATTTTTATTCTGGGAATCGGATAATTCACAAAAATTAATAGGAAGAAAAATCTGTGGTATACTTGTCCTACCTGATTGTTCCGCAGCTTCAATTGCCTGTAATTTTGCTCTACTTAGGTTAATGTTTTTTACTACTGTACGTTTTGTTGAAATAAATTGAATGCAGGTTACTCCCATTTCAGTTGCTTGTCTTACTATGTTGCTTAAGGCGCCGCTTTTTACCAGAGCACAATACAAATATAGATTTTTTTCATGTTGTTGTTGTCTAGTGCGTTCTTTTATTATAATTTTTGTCGATTTACTTGATATATTCACTACTTCTCCTAACCATTCTCCATCCTTTCCATTAAAAAGATAGATATTATCATGCTTCTTAAGCCGCATTACATTGTAAATATAGTGACTTTGTCGTGGATGAAGCGCCAAACTTACATTTTGTGATAAAGCTTCTTCAACATAAAGCCTAATTTTTTTCATTCAAAACTTTAGTTATTTTCATTCTGTTTGAGTGACTCTTACGGGATTTGAACCCGTGTTGCCACCGTGAAAGGGTGGTGTCCTAACCACTAGACGAAAGAGTCAACTTGAATCTAACTGAGTTATATCGATTATACATATAAAGTCAATTCAATTATTTTGAATCACACAGTTAGAGTGATATATCAGTGATTTTATATCGACAGCCTCCTATTACCCCATGTTCAATGCTTACTGAACCTATCTCAGATTTAGGAGCTTTAGATCCTAATTCTAATTTTTGTTCAACTTTTGTATCTGAATCATAGCCAGAATCGTATCCAGAATCTCTACGCTCATATTTATGCTTTATTTCTTCTACATTGAAACCAGCTTTGGTCCAAATTTTTCGGTCATGGGTCCGTTGCTGATTGACAAATCTACCAGAGTTTTGTTCATTTAGTTCCATTTGTTCTTGCCACTTCTTTACTTTATCTTGCACTAGCCCGTGATAAGTCCCAGTATTAGCCTTTATATCCTTTACTTTCCTTCCTGCTCTTTTTTTGAGTAAATCTACTTTAGCATAAATAGGCTCTGATTGCTCTTTATGATTTAAGTTAGCGGACTTTTTTTGCTCTGAGAAATTATCTACATCTTCATAAATAGGTTCTCCTGATATACTAGAATAACCACTATCTTCCAATGATAAATTTTCAGTAGATCTTTTATGTGAATCATATACTTCAGCATAAATGGATTCTTCCGATACGCTCAACTCTTCTAATGAGTTACTAACCTTAGCGTCATACACCTCAGCATAAATGGGCTCTTTTAAAAGTAAAATATCATCATGCTCAAAAATTCTAGGAGGTTTTTGAGGTTTGAGTTTTCGCTCTACCACTACCTTAAGCCCATCAAAACCTTTCGTTTGTTTGAAAATTTCCGATATTTCCTTCCTTTCTTCAGCATTTTGAGGAATTGCACCATTTATTATTAACTCACCAAGAACGAGACAACATTTTTCTCTACGATCCTTTAGACTGTCCTTATCTCCGTACGGCATAGCTTCTGATACTATTTTGTATTGAAGAATTACATTTCCTATACTACCTTTTTCTATTTCATTAACATTTGCTCCAGCACTAATAAGTAACGTCATTACATTATGATCAAGATTTGTTACTGCATACTCTAAAGCTCGATTTAAAGTTTGATCATTATTCAAGTCAAATGACCCCTTGTTCCTAAAAGGATTAATTCTAGAAAAGAGTTTTTCAAAACTGTTTACTATATTATGAAGACTTAAAGCTAGCCTCACGCCTCTTATATTGCTATTTCTAGCGGATTTAATTAAAAAACTATCTACTATACCCATGATTGTACCCCTCTATATAAAAGCTCACCATTGTGGTACAATTTTAAACTACAACGATTTATTTTATATTAATAACCGCTTTTCACACCCACTTAACAAGAGGCGGCATCGACATCATAATTGCATCGGGGTTACCATTAGTCATTAAACCAAACCTTGTACCACGATCATAAAGAAGATTGAACTCCACATATCTGCCACGTTTTATCAATTGTTCTTCTCGTTGTTCTTTTGTCCAAGATTTTTGCATATGTTTGTGTATGATGTGTAAGTAAATTTCTAAAAAGGCTTCACCTACTGCTTTTGTGAACTCAAAATCATTTTTCCAGTTGCCAGAAGTTAGATTGTCATAAAAAATTCCACCAATACCACGTGGCTCTTTTCTATGTTGTAAAAAAAAGTAATCATCACATTGCTTTTTAAATTTCGGATAATATTCGATGTTGAACTCATCGCAAGTTGCTTTAATTGATTCGTGAATGTACTTGCAATCTCCCTCATCTTTATAAATTGGAGTAAAGTCCATTCCTCCACCAAACCATTGTTTTGAGGTATATATCAGCCTTGTGTTCATATGTGCTGCAGGGATAAGGGGAGATTGCATGTGAGACACTAAAGATATACCGCTTGCCCAAAACTCTCCATTGCTTTCACTTGCACCAGGAATTTCATTAATGGCTGAGTCTGCGAGCTTTCCGTATACTCTTGAAACGTTTACTCCAACTTTTTCAAAAATATTACCAAAGATAATTGTAGATTCACCACTTCCACCACCTGGTCGGTCCCATTTTCTTTTTTCGATCTTTGGTTCTGTGAATGACTGTGCCTCAATTGATAAGAAAGATTCGGTGATCTTGTTTCTTAGTGAGCAGAACCATTCAAATGCTTGTGTCTTTTGTTTTTCCATAATGCCTTCTTGTCGGCTTGTTAATATTGTTATATCCTATATTTACAGGACTTAATTAGACTGGAATAGTAATTACCCATCAAGGATGTTAATAAATCTATAATAATTAAATCAATATAGTAGAATATTTTTATATGTGCAAGAATGCCAAACAATAATAATGGGTAAAAGATACATAGATAACAAAAAAGAGAACAGAGTTGACTTCATACTAAGAAATTATGGGATGTCAATTATTGTGATGGCAGTCATTATGTTCTTACCTCCAATAGCAATATCAGTACTCTATTTTTCTAATGTATATAGTCAGCATGTTAATATAGAGATTAATTTATTAATTAGTACTCTAATGACTTTCTTTGTGGTATATAATATAAAACGTTACAAGTATCTACTTAATATCATAGAGTTTCAAAATGCAATATTTGCAAATGCGCTGAATCATAATACAGAGTTTTGTCTCATTTTACATAAAGATGAGGGTATTATTTATGCTGATGCGAGGTTCTACGAAAGGTTTAAAGATCACATAAACGATGATGTTACGCTAGATAAAATTCTTGAAGCAGGAGATGTTCCAGAAAAAGACAGAAAATCACTCTATCATGCGTTAAGAAATAACACTTCTGTAAAAGTATGTATTTCCTTAAGCAAGAAGAGTAGAATATCTAACTTTCTTTTGCTCTCTGAACCAATACCGGATAATCCACAAATTGCTATAAATAGTAATAAGACTTTAAATTTATCATTAGCCCCAATAGCAAGACCAAATGGGTATTTTGTACTGAAGGCAACACAGGTAAACAAAGAGCAGGTATATGAAGAGTTGATAGAGAAACACAATATAGCAACTTACGTTGCAAATACAAAAGGAGGTATCTTATCTGTAAATAAAAGATTTTTAGACATGTTTGAACTAAAAAAATTGGAAAAAGGTAGCTCAATCAATGATTTTATATCTCAATCTAAGTATGACGATACAATAACCAAAAATGAAATTATGTTTTTTACTATAAGCGGTGCTCCATTTAAGGCTTATATGAGTACTGCTATATTTTGTGATAAATACAATCATAGCTATATACACGGCTTTATAACACCAACTGAATCAAATATTGTTGATTATCAACTACACCCTTGTTTTATAAATTCGTCAATTGCTATTGCACAATGCGACATAAATGGCAATTTTATAAAGAAAAATATAGCATTAGTAAAACTTGCGGGGTCAAATAATGGTTCTATCTTTGCATTGATATCAGATGGTTATCATATGAAAGTGCGTGAATATTTTTTAAGTAATAGGATAAATAATGCGTCCTTTGATGTGCAGCTCAATGGCGGTAATAACATGAAAATATATTTTAATAAGTTTCTTCATAATAAAGTGATGTTCATACTTTGTTATTTTATTGATAATACTGAACGTAAAAAACTAGAGATAAAACTTGAGCATTATCAAAAGGTGCAAGCTATAGGGCAGTTAGCAGGTGGTATTGCACATGATTTCAATAATATATTAACCGGAATAATAGGATTTTGTGATTTGCTTTTACTCCAGCACTCAGCTAGCGATCCATCTTTTGGAGATATAATACAGATACAGCAAAATGCAAAACGTGGATCAAATTTAGTAAGACAACTGCTTGCTTTTTCAAGAAGACAGACTTTGCAGCCAAAGATTATTAATGTAAATGGTACGATAGCTAATCTTTATGAAATGATCAAAAGATTAATAGGTGAAAATATAAAATTTAATATTTATTATGGTAGCGATTTGGGTGCTGTTAGGGCTGACCAAGGACAATTAGAGCAAGTTATGCTTAACTTAGCAGTCAATGCTGGTTCTGCTATGGAAAAGGGGGGAGAGTTAACTATACGAACCTTTAATCAAAAGGTTGATTCATTAAATTCTACACCTCAGGATATGTTTTCTCCAGATAAGGAAACTATTGAACATGGGAATTATGTTGTGATTGAAGTGATTGATACTGGATGTGGAATGACGAGTGATATAATTGAAAAGGCATTTGATCCATTTTTTTCTACCAAAGATATTGCTTCTGGTACAGGTCTTGGCCTCTCTACTGTATATGGCATTATCAAACAAACCGAAGGATACATCTATGTTGCTAGCAAAGTGAATCATGGAACTAAATTTAGCATATTTTTGCCCATAGTTTACATATCGGATGAAAATGATAAAGAGGAAGATAGTAAAGAAATAGAGAAACCGGTAGAGATTAAAGGTAATGGTATAATTTTATTAATTGAAGATGAAGATTCAGTAAGGGAATTTACTGCTAAGGCTCTTACAAGAAAAGGATTTAATGTAATAGAAGCGAGTATAGGCAGCGAGGCACTAGAGATCATTAGAAAAAAAAATCGACACATAGATCTAATAATCACTGATGTAATCATGCCAGAGGTGAGTGGTCCAGAAATAGTTAAAGAAACATTGATACATAGGCCAAACATCAAAGTTATTTTTATTTCTGGGTATGCAGAGGATGCTTTTTTAAAGAGCGATGAAATCAATATAGAAGACTTCCATTTTTTACCCAAACCATTTACTCTGAATGAGCTAGGAAATAAGGTTCAAAGTGTGTTACACAAGACAAAAAAAGGCAGTTTACTTTGAGCATGATTGGCAACAAAAAAATTTTTCTAATGCAAAAATTTCTTGCATATATACAATAGAGTTATTTTATACATAAGATAAAAGGCGTGAGCAAGATCATTGCAATAGTAAATCAAAAGGGTGGAGTTGGTAAAACTACAACTAGTATAAATTTATCAACAGCCTTTGCTGCTGTGGGAAAAAGTACTTTACTGGTAGATCTTGACCCTCAAGGAAATGCTAGTACAGGACTTGGGATTTCTTATCGTAGCAGGGAAGAAAAAAATATATATAAAATACTGCTGAGCAGCGAAAGTGAATTGGTGGAATCGGCAATTTTCAATATAAAGGAAATTCCAAATCTATCGCTGATTTCATCAGTGGTTGACTTATCAGCCGCAGAAATTGAGCTATCACAACTTGAGCAGGGAAAATTCGTACTAAAAGATATGCTAGAGAAAGTACGTAATAATTATGAGTACATAATTATCGATTGTCCTCCATCACTTGGTCTGCTTACTATCAATGCTCTGACTGCTGCTGACTCGATTATTGTTCCTCTTCAGTGTGAATTTTTCGCTCTGGAAGGATTGAGCCATTTAGTTAAGACTGTAGAGCTGATAAAAAGAAATAACCTAAACCCTTTCCTGTTAATAGAAGGAATATTGCTCACAATGTATGACAGACGCAACAAACTTAGTGAGCAGATTAAAAATGATATTTGCCAATATTTAAATGATAAAGTATATAAAACTATTATCCCCTTGTATGAGACCATTATTCCACGTAATGTACGGTTATCAGAAGCGCCTTCTCATGGAAAACCTGCTATTGTATATGATCTTAAGTGTCCTGGTGCACAAGCATATATAAGTTTGGCAAAAGAAATTTTAAAGAAACACATGAGCATCTGTAAAGAGAAAAAGCTGATAAGTGAGGATGCAGCGTGAGGGACAATAGGCGCTTAGGTAGAGGTCTTGCTGGCCTCATAGGCGATAATTATGATAATAAAGAAGATCGGTTACCTATTTCATTACTACACCCGAGCAAATTTCAGCCGAGAAAATATTTTGATGAGGAGTCATTAAAAGAACTTGCAGGTTCGATAGAGAAAAATGGTATAATACAACCTGTTGTGGTGCGCAAAGATCCAAATAATGAAGGTTACGAAATAGTAGCAGGGGAACGTCGTTGGCGAGCAAGTAAGGTCATAAATCTTGATAGTGTGCCGGTTATCATAAAAGATTTAAATGACAAGGAATGCTTAGAAGTATCGATAATTGAAAACATACAGAGGCAAGATATTAATCCAATAGAAGAAGGTGAGGCGTACAGAAAACTAACAGATGAATTCTCCTATACACACGAAGAATTAGCCTCAACTTTAGGTAAAAGCCGCAGTCACATAACCAATATGATACGAATGCTGTCACTCCCTAATGGGGTAAAAACAATGATCAACGAGAAAAAATTGTCTATGGGTCATGCAAGAGCATTGATTAATGTTGAAAATGCGGAAAGTATTGCAGAAAGAATAGTTTCTCAGGGCCTGAGCGTTAGACGAACTGAAAAATTGATAAAAGACTTACAACAAAATAACGACCGAAAAGAGCATAAGTGTACTAAAAATCAAGATATGGCAGCATTAGAAGGAGCTATATCTTCTCAGCTTGGTTTAAAGATCAAAATTAATGACAGTAATTCTAAGGGTAAAGTCATGATACGTTATAACAACTCAAATGAATTGGATTTTATATTGAAAATTTTGAATAGAAGACTTGAATCAGCTATTAATGTTGAAAGTAGCTCATAGAAATTTCTTGACAAACCTTCCCACTTTCCTTGCAATGGAAGTGAAATGGTGGAGTTTGTCAAGTAAGTTATTTCGTTTCTACCTTCAATAAAAATTTGCACGCAATAGCACAGAAGCATACGTTGCTATTCCCTCATTTCTTCCAATAGAACCTAATTTTTCCGCTGTGGTTGCTTTGATATTTACGAATTCACCATTAATTTCTAATATTTTTGATATGAATTCCTTCATTCCTGCTTTGTAAGGCGATATTTTAGGCTCTTCACAAACTATAGTAATATCTAAATTAGACACGCTATATCCTTTTTCCTGTGCTTTTTTAGCAGCAAAGTCAAGAAAATGAGATGAATTGCAATCCTTCCATTTAGAGGAATTAGGAGGAAAATGTTCTCCTATATCGCCACATCCTAGTGCTCCGAGTATTGCATCAACGATTGCATGTATTGCAACATCACCATCGGAATGTGCCTCTATTGCCATATTATGCTCAATTTCCACACCGCAAATTTTTATAAAGCTCTTAGCATCATTTTGAATTTTAACAAATTTATGTATATCATAACCGGCTCCGACACGGAATTTTGACTCTCCAAAGAGAAGTTTTGCCATATTGATATCCTCTTTTGTAGTTAACTTAAAATTCTTTTTCTCACCTTCAATAATCGCAACATGTTTTTTATGCTCCACCATTAGTGATGAATCATCAGTAAATTCTTTGACTGATTGATGGCACGATAATAATTCTCTGAAATTAAAAATTTGAGGAGTTTGCATAGCTCTAAGTTTTTCTCTTGAAATCGTAGATTCAACGAAATTATTACTCACCAACGATATAGTATCCTCGACTTCTATTGCTGGAACTACTCCTGTATATTGACCACTAATCATAGATTCAATCAAGTTGTTTATTAGAATATTTGATACAAAAGGCCTACAAGCGTCATGTATAATAACAAAATCTGGATTGATCTTTTGCAAACTCTCCAGTCCAAGTTTAACTGAACTCTGCCTGCTTTTTTCTCCATATACTGGACTCAGCAATTTAGTATCTATAGTTGATGACGTAACTTCTTTATAGAAATCTTTTTGACTTTCATTCACTACCACTCTTATGTAACTTATGTACTGATTAGCTAAGAATTTTCTAATTGTGTGAAATAAAACAGACTTACCTGCAAATTTTACATACTGTTTAGGGATTTTGGCATTGCATCTACTGCCTACTCCTGCTGCAACTATTAATGCTGCTATCTTGTATTCCTCAAGTCTGTTAGTGTGCATGCTTATCATTTTCGTTGTTAATACAAGTTATCTAGCATTTTAAAAAAGTTTGATCCAATTCTCAAAAAAGAATATTCTTTTACTAGGTGTAATATATGTTAGAGGGAAATAATGCATGTTGCTAAGTATAATAAAGAAAATGAGATACATCTTATATTTTTTCATGGAATAGGTGATAATTATAAAAATGCGTCCAGGTAATACAAGATAGATCTACATATCTCCATAGGTCTAATTTCTACACTCATGCACATAAATACCCAATTGCATTTCAAAACTATATAACTTACGCAATAGCTAGTTTCTTGTTTTTAGGAACATCAATACTATTACCAGCTTTAATATTACTTACTAATCCAATGACATCTAGGACAGCAAGTTTAGCAATCTTAGCAGCTTTAACTTGCATCTTTTTATCTGTACCACCACTCATGATTCCGTTTATAAATAAGAATCAAAGCTTGTCTCAGCCTTCAATAAAAGAAATCAGTAAATTAATTGACAAGGGTGTAAAATCTGAAAACATTATACTTTTTGGCCATTCCTTTGGAGGAGCAGTTGCATCAGAAGTACTAAAGAATTTTGCAGATAGAAATGTTAAGCTTGGAGGTGTTATTTTTTACCAGCACTTTCAGCTCTTTTCACAATGCAATAAAGCATTTTCCAATTCCTCAAGCGAAAATTCTAAGTGTACTGCCCTCTTGTTTGTTAAAAAAAATGCTCAAGGTTCTAAATCTATACTTTGACATAGTAAACAATATACGAAAGCTACAAAATGAGAAAATACCAATAGTGGTCATTAACCATGAAAGAGACACTTTAATACCATACCCTGCACAATTAGCAAAAGGACTAGAAGATAATCAATTGTTAAATAAAAATCTGATGAAGATCGTTAATCTGAGAGGTTTTACAGTTGATCCACACAACGGAGTTTTATTTAGTTGGGAATTGGGTAAAAGTTTGGCTGATTTCATACCTAATAAAACAATGAATAGATAATATTTACAAAAAACTGTATATTTTTCGGTAAATTGATTATGCTAAACACATGCAAAAACGTCATATAACTATTTGTTGTGTACTGCTTTTCATAATAGGGGCATTATTTTTGATGCGTCCTATGATTGTTCCGTGTCTAATATCCGTTTTTGTTGCGTATTTATTTAATCCACTAGTAATAAAGTTTGAAAAATATAGAATACCACGTTCATGTTCTGTAGTTTTTATAATACTTGCCTTATTGATAGCTTTTATATTAGCTATCACATTTGTTTTACCTATTATATATGTTCAAATTACTTTAATATTAAATTTCTTAGTGAATAAGGTACCTTCATTAAAGCTTAAAGTGATTCCTTCTGTATTAGAATTTCTTAATATAAAAACTGAAGATAGTTTATTTGATCACTTGTCTAAAAATCTAGTAGAAAATTACAGTGATTATATATCTTATTTTATCAATGCTCTTAGCATGGGCAGCGATCTTATAATTCAAGTGTTAAGTTCAAGCTTTAGCTTGATTTACATGTCGTCATTAATAGCTATTACGCTTATGGTGTTTTTCTATGTATTACGTGATTGGCATTTAATTGTAGAAAAAGCTAGTAAACTAATTCCCATTCCTTACAGAGAAAAAGCTGCAGATTACTTTTCCAAAGTAGATTTTATTATATCTAATTACCTAAAGGGACAGTTAAACGTATGTATAGTCATGATGATCTTTTACTCCGTGAGCCTTAGCATAATTGGGCTGAAGCATTCCGTCGCTATTGGAATTTTGTCAGGAATATTAACATTTATACCCTACATAGGGCCATTATTATACACTATTATCGGGTTTCTGAGCGCCATTACTCAATTTAGTGGCTGGTTTGAAAGTGCTGCTGTTTTGCTGTTATTTAGTGTTGGACAATTAATGGACTCAAGCATATTAGTTCCTTTATTAATAGGAAAAAAAGTTCATATACATCCAACTATCATTATTTTGGGAGTTGTCATATGTACCTCATATTTTGGGTTTATAGGTATATTATTTTTTATTCCAATAATAGCAATGTTCAGTGTGTTAGTAGAATATACAGTCAATAAATATTTTGAAAGTGAGCTTTATAAAAATGGCTAATTAGTTCATGATAAAAAGAACCTCTGATACATTTGAGAAATGTAAGTAAATTTTTATGCAAAAATTATTATCAAAAAGTAGCAATGTAAGAGGATTTACGTGCAATTAAATTTATTTAACAATAATCAAGTTGATTATTGTTGGCAAAATTACATCATCTTAGACGAAAACAAGCAGGTATACAACTCGATAGTTAATGATTTATCTTGGAAATGCCTGATTCTTTTTGGACCTAAAAGCTCTGGAAAAACTCACCTTGCTCATATTTGGCAATCAATAAACGATGCAATTTTCATCAATGTGAATAATTTTGTAAGCGAGATTAGGTATAGCAATGCGTTTATTTTAGAAGATGTACAAAACATTAAAGATGAGGAAATGTTATTACATTGTTACAACTACATGAAAGAAAATGACAAAAGACTGCTAATTACTTCTTCAATTTTACCGAAAAAGCTTAACTTCAAACTAAAAGATTTAAGTTCGCGAATATTATCAACTATCAGCGTAAAAATTTTACCTGCAAGCGAGGAATTATTAAGAATTATGCTAATAAAACAATTTTCAGATAAACAGTTAAAAATTGATCTAAAGGTAATTGATTATATTCTAGCAAGAATAGAACGTTCTTTCCACAGCATTAATAAAGTTATAGAAAAAATAGATAATGAATCTATAGGATCAAATGTAACCATTCCTTTTATTAACACTTTATTAAAAAAAAGTGCCAATTGATTCCTTTTTTTGTAAGGTATTTATTATATATATTAAAAATTTATTAATACCCATACAATAATGAAGTTGAAATCACTATTTCTTTATGTTAAAATTACAATAAATACTATGATGTAATAAGAATAAACAGACATAGCTAAGGGATATTTTATACGATAGTAAAACTTACTTTACAGGATGTTTTTTATAGATTTAATGTTATAATTGAAATATGGTAAAAATAAGATCAAATTTAAAAAAAAGGTTAAAGCAAAGGTTTGTAGTACTTACTTTATTGATAGGTGCCTTGTTTATCTCATATTTTCTTATAAAAAACACAAAAAATACTTTCAATCAAATTATAGTCAAAGAAATAAATATAGGAGCTGATAATGAAAAATAAACAACTACAAAATAAAAAAGAGAATCTTTACATAACGTATTACATAGATACTTTGGTTTCCGAAAAATCTTCTACACAAAATACTTTGGAAAGTTATCGTTCAGATTTACACCAACTTGAAAAATTTTTATTAGAAGGAGGCACTACCTTAGTTGGTGCAAGTAAAGCTAATATTAAAGATTATGTAAACTTTTTACGTACACAAAAGAAATATAAAACTAGCTCTATATCAAGAAAAATATCTGCTATCAAAAATTTCTATAAGTGCCTATTTAATGATGAAATAATAGACTTTAATCCAGCACCGGCTAATGATAATGAATTAAGAAATCCAAAGGTTTCCCGTCCTTTGCCTAAGTATTTAAGTGTTCAAGAAATATTTTTGCTCATGGAAACAGTAAAAAAATCAGCAAGCGGATCAAATAAAAAGATAAGCAGTAAAAGGCTATGTGCAATTTTAGATATCCTTTACTCTTCCGGGATGCGTATTTCTGAACTAATTAATATGAAGTTATGTGAAGTATCACATTTAGTAAACAGTAACGGTAAAGAAGGCTATATAATAATAAAAGGAAAAAGTGGCAGAGAAAGGCAAATATTTTTTAATGAGCAAGCATTACAAAGCCTTAAAGATTATTTATCAATTCGTGACAATCTGCTCCCTAACAACAAAAAATCTGATTGGCTATTCCCAGGTGATAAACCTAATAAACCAATTACAAGGCAAAGAGTTGGTCAATTAATAAAGGAATTAGCAAGAAAGTGCGATATTGATGAAAATAAAATCTCTCCACATGTGATTAGGCATTCTCTTGCTACCCATCTACTGAATAGCGGAGCAAATATTGTGCTGATACAAAAAATTCTTGGCCATACTAATCTTTCTACAACACAAATATATACTCATATTGCTAACGAAAAGTTAAAGGACAAATTAGCTGATTCTCATCCTATTACTCAGATGATCAATAATTAAACTTATTGCTTTTAGTTTTGTAGTAAAGTTAAATTCAAATAAGTTTACGTGTGTTTGTGATTGCAAGTTTATTGTTTAATTTACTCCTTATATTATGGGAAGTATTCTATACTTTAATTACTCTCCCTGTAATTTTCTTTCCTGAGTGTGTAATAACCATTTTCCTTGTTTGCTCGGTGAGAGTTGTATTATTCATGTTGCGTTTATTATGTGGCATTAAATATGAAGTGAGGGGAATGGAAAACATTCCTAAGCAACCTTTTATAATTGCATCTAAACACCAATCTCCATTTGAAACATTTATTTTTATACTACTCTTTAGAAAAGCAGTTTTTATTTTAAAACGTGAATTGAAATGGATTCCATTTATTGGTTTGCATCTCATGGCATTAAAAATGATTTTTATTAACCGCTCAGATGGTATTAGTTCTGTGCGTCATATCATGAAATTAGCAAAAGTGTGTATAAAAGAAAATAGAGGCATAATAATATTTCCTGAAGGTACAAGAACAACTATAAACCAAAATATAAAATATCAATCGGGTATTGCTGCTTTATATAGCGTATTATCTGTTCCTGTGTTACCGATTGCTTTAAACACTGGTTTGTTTTGGCCAAAAAGCATACTTTCTCTGAGAAAGAATCCCGGAAAGGCGGTAATAGAAATATTACCTCCCATATATCCTGGGTTAAACAAAAATGAATTCTTGCAAAGTTTAGAAAAAATCATTGAAGAAAGAAGTAGTAGATTAATTGCAGAAAAAACTGATATTGCAAATTAACAAAAAAACTTTATAATTAAAAGAAAAGTACAGGTATTAATATATGGCAAATCATAAGAGTGCTAAAAAAATGATGAAGGTAATAGCAAAGCGTACTTTAGTAAATAAGATGAGAAAAAGCAAAACTCGTACTGCTATTAGAAGATTAGTTGATATAATCAAGTCTGGTGATAAAGAAAATGTTGTTTTGGCATTTCGGAATGCTGAATCCAATTTACACAAATGTGTAAATAAAGGTGTCATTCATAGGAATACCGCTGCGCGTAAAATAAGTCGCTTAAATGCAAAAGTAAAAGCATTGATAACCGCTTAATACGGTTAATGTAAAGTTAGCTGTATTAATATATACTCTTCAGTTTATATATTCTGTATAAAATTAAGTAGCTTAAGTGATGGATAAAAAAGTGCTATTAGAACTAAGTAATGGGTTAAAAGTTGAGCTACCCATATTAAGTGGAACAGTAGGTCCTGATGTGTTAAATATTAAGGATTTATATAAGAAGACAGGATTATTCACTTACGATCCAGGGTTTGTTTCTACAGCTTCATGCTCTTCTACAATTACATTCATTGATGGAGATGAAGGAGTTCTTAAATATAGGGGACATAATATAGCTGATTTGGCAGAGAATAATAATTTTACTGCTGTGATTTATTTATTGCTCTATGGTGAATTACCCAGTTCAGAGCAACACAAAAAATTTCTTCTCAAAATACAAGAATCATCCAAAGTATCAGAGCAAGTTACAAATGTAATCAAAGCATTTCCAAAAACTGCTCACCCTATGTCGATTTTAGTTGCATGTTTTGCAAATTTGTCAGCGTCTTACCATGAAATGCATGGCAACAATGTCAATGGTGAAGATTTAGATTTTGGAATTTCTGCAATAGCAAAAGTTCCTGCAATTGTTGCAATGATTTATAGACATATCAACAATCAGGAATTCATAAATGCTAATAATAAATTAAGTTATAGTGAGAATTTCTTAAATATGGTATTTGGCAGTGCTGTTAATAATACCCTTTTTGTAAACGCTCTGGATAAAATATTTACTCTCCATGCTGATCATGAACAGAATGCTTCTACAGCAGCTGTCAGATTGGTAGGGTCAGCTGGTTCTAATCTATTTGCAAGCCTGTCTGCAGGAGTTGCTACACTTTGGGGTCCAGCACACGGTGGAGCTAATGAGGCAGTTATAAATATGCTAAAAGAGATAGAGCAAAGTGGAGATATAGATAGATTCATTGAGAAAGCTAAAGATGATAAAGATCCATTTAAGCTAATGGGATTTGGACATCGTGTTTATAAAAACTATGATCCGCGCGCGCTTATATTAAAGGATGCTTGTCATGAGATTTTAAGCAAACTAGAGCAAAACAATGAATTACTTGAAGTTGCAAAAAAACTTGAAGAAATAGCTTTAAAGGATGAGTATTTTATTACACGTAAGTTGTATCCAAATGTTGATTTTTACTCAGGTATAATAATGAATGCTATCGGTATCCCTTCAAGTATGTTTACACCCATTTTTGCACTTGCAAGAACCACTGGTTGGGTTGCCCAGTGGTATGAAATGGTAAACGATGAAGAAACCAAGATTTGTAGGCCAAGGCAGCTATACCTTGGCAAATAAACTTTCATTCACAATTCGTCCTCAAATAGTCTAATTTTCTTTAGCTATAAAATACAACAAGTTGATTTTTTACTAATAGATGTACGCTTTTTTTCAGAACATTGGTCAGGCTGTGATATAGAAGGTTGGTTAAATGTTGTTTTGGGCTTATTAATAAAAGAAGATCGTGCTGAAGATCGTGCTGAAGAAGGGCCAAAGCCACTATCTTTAGCCGAAGCATCATCCCCACCTTTACCTTCACCATAGTAGTCGGGCCTAAGGAATTTGCTTGAGTTTCCAGTACGTGATTTACCTATAACTGAATTCTTAGGTGAATCACCAAAACCACTATCTGCACTTGGCCCATCCGTCCCTACTTTTTCTTCAGAAGGGGCAAGAGTTTGTGGTTTCATAGCTGGCACACGCGCAGGATCAATGGATAGCTTATATTTAACTTTATCTTCACCTGTATCTTTATCTTTAACTTTATATTCGCTGATTAAAGAGCTCTCTGTGATCTTATCCATCACACAGTAAGCAATGTCTGGGTTAGCAAAATCTATTCCATACACTCCTTTACTGCCCAATAGCGATATCTGTGAAGTCCGACCTTCAAAGCTATTTAGTATATCCATACCAAACATATTATTAACGTGATTCACTTCTTCTCTTGTTAAATATCCCTCCTCATTATTATAACTTACAATAGGAATTAAAATTGATTCTTCGTCACTGTTCAAGTAAGAGTCACGCAATATACGATTAACTGGTATGTTTGCTTCACGAAACAAATTAACCACTGCAGATTTCAGCATGTCAATAGCTCCAACCTCGCCTTTTGGAGTATCAAAACAACGACACACCGATGATACTCTACGCTTTACTATGTCTTGAACAAACTTAAGATCATCAAAAACGCCTTTCTTTAAATATACATCATTCCCCTTCTCTTCTAAAAAACCCTTAAATCTTTTAGGACTATTTTCATAACTTTCCATTCTCGATGAGAATGATTTTACAAAAGAGTCTTTTAATTCTCGATCATCAAAGCCCTTACAGTATAAATAAGATTTTCTTTCAAAACCCACATCGTATACATTTTCACTCACATAATCTGGACCTTTAGGATGAACGTCCATAATACGTGCTATTGTAAACCGTATAAGTTCATTAGCTAGCAAATATTTTAGATTACAAACTACCTCTTTTTCAATTGGCACTGAAAACCTATGTCTGCTACTATCTGTAATCCATTTTACTTGCTTAAAGTTAAAAGGAAAAGAGTCTGTATAAAAAAGATCATTGGCAGCCTTTTCGACAAAAACTTTTTCATCCTCATCTTCATTATCTCCACAAAACTTTCCTACTATACTCTCTCTCATATTTTTCAAGTAGTCTTTGCGCTGACCAATATTCATATCTTTATCAAATGAGAGAACAATATGATCTTTTTCTACAGTGAGATTAGTAATAACAGTCTCATCAGAAAGAAGAACACTATTAAACGCTTTTACTAATTCTCGATTTATTTTACTTTTATTAGGCATAACGCCACCCCCCTAAACTAATATAATTATTTACTGCTGCCCTGACCACTAGATTGATTTTTCTTTCTTTCCTCTTCACGTCTAATCATGTCTCTAAAATCATCTATTTTCTTTGGATCTATTTTGCTCAGATCAATCTTTACTCTCCCTGAATCAGGTACTTTTTTATTTGGATCATTATTGCCATGCATATCAACCTCTAAATTAAATTATTATGTAATGAGTATATTAAGAATCAACTACTAGCACAAGCAGTTTTTTAACATAAATTTTATTCACCATTTTTATACTCCTGGATTCCAGACTGGGATGACAAGAGAAGAAGTACTGGAATAACAACTTTTTAAATTAAGTTTTCTGGATCCCAGTGTCAGCTACTTGGATGACAACGGAGGGGCCACTTGCATGACAGCCTTTTAAAATTGGTATGACACCTTTTTGGTACACAACCTTTGGTGCATTATGCACTCAAGACAATGTCATTCCAGCACTTCCTCTCTTGTCATTCAAGTAGCCTCTTTGGTATCAAAGAATAGCCTCTTTGGTGTCATCAAGTAGCTCCTTTAATGTCATTCCAGTCTGGAATTCGGTAAATTTATTTATTATATATGAAAAGTTATTATATTTATATACTTGCAAGTGAACGCAATGGAACCCTATATACAGGTATAACATCAAATTTGACTAAACGAATTTGGGAACACAAAAGCAAAGCCATCTCTGGTTTCACGTCAAAGTACAATGTTTGTAAACTAGTCTATTTTGAAAGACATAAATTTAGCAATTAGTAGAGAAAAACTCCTAAAAAGTTGGCAGAGAAAATGGAAAATAAACTTAATTGAAAAAACAAATCAAGAATGGAAAGATTTATATGATGAAATTGTGTCTGGATGACAGTGTCTGAGTACACAACTGTACGAACATTGCAATATGGCGCATCGTTGGCACTGGCTTCCATTCAAGACGGTGTCATTCCAGTCTGGAATCTAGAAGAGAAAATGGATCCTAAACTGAAATAACAACTCTTTTAAACTAAGTTCTCTGGATCCCAGTGTCACGCACTGGGATGACAAGAGAGGAGGTAATGGGATGACATCAAAGGAGGCACTGGAATGAAAATGAAGGGCTACCTGAATGACAGACCGGTTTTCATTCAAATTTTATTCAAGACGATGTCATTCCAGCGCGTGACGCTGGAATCTAGAAGAGAAAATGGATCCTAGACTGAAATGACAACTTTTTTAAACTAAGTTCCTGGATCCCAGTGTCAAGCACTGGGATGACAAGAGAGGAGGCACTGAGATGACAACAAAGGGGCTACTGAAATGACAAGAGAGAGCTACTTAGATGACATTCCGCCATGTCATTCCAGCACTTGATGCTGGAATCCAGATAAAAAACCAGTCTGGAATGAAAAAAAGAGAGAGAACCTTTACACACCTCTCTCTTTGACTGAAGAAGCATGATTTTCAACTTTTATGTCCTCAGTTAATCTTCTTGGCAGTTCCACAGCAGCATTAGCAGCTTTTTGCTGACTATTGGCAGAAGGTTCTTTTCTATTGTATTTCTTCCCTAAATCCTTCTTTTCTGTGTTGTTCCTTTTCACTCTCCTATGTCGCTCTGGAGCGGGTGGACAGACAGCTAATTTTGGTTTTTCAGTTTTCTCTTCTTTTGCTTCTTTCTTTTCTTTATTCATTTTTTCCAGTTTTTGTACTTCACTATTTTTGTGACTTATAACAGGTTTAGGTAGAGTGTCTACTAATTTTTCTATAGGCTTTGGTAAAATAGCACGTTCTTGCTTATTCAGAGTGATTGGCATTGGAACTTGAGATGAAAAATTAAAGAGAGAAATTGGTGTGATTTCATTCACTTTTGTTTCTATTTCTTGACGAACTTCTTTTGATTCTGTTTTTTCTGCTTTTTTGTCTCTTTTTTCCTCAGTTACATATTGCTCTACTACTGCTGCTAAATCAACTGCAAAAATTTCTGCAAACATTGCAATGACTGAGCCCACGAGAAAAGTTTGAAGCTTCAATTTTAAATTTTGCAACGCTTGCAAACGTTCGAGTATTGCTATTTCCTCTTCCGGAGATAACCCACCACTGAGTAATTTCTCCTGCAATTCTTTTATCTCTTTGTCTAGCCTTTTATCCCAACTTAAATCTAAATCTTTTTTGAAGATCTTTTTAACTAATTCCTTAAGCTTATCACGCAAAAACTTAATTATCGAAAGAAGCAGATTTTTCTCTTTCTTCTCCTTGAGCATTTTGTAGACTTTCGGATCTACATTTACTTCAAAAAGATTAAAGAGGGATTCAAAGAAATTTGCGAATACCCCTTGATTATTATCAGTAAAGTAATCCTCATTATCTTGTATCTGTAGCTCTACTTGAGATAATGTTTCATCAATGCAACTCGCAGCCTGACGCTCAAGCTCTATTCTCTTGAGCTCAGCTTTCCTAGCAAGCTCCTCCATGAATCCTTTTAATTCATTGAGCTTCTGCTCTGCAGAGAGATCTTGCTCCCTGACTCGATTAATGAAGATTGAGCTACCGTCCTCCTCGTTGTTATTGATTAAAAAATTTTTCATTGCTTTTTCTCCATTAATTGAATTACTGTTTCTATAATTGTTTAGAAAGCTTTTTACCATTTTATCTTAAGTCTATAAAATACAATAACTCAATCTTACAATATGAAGTATTTAATAAGTATTAATCTTAAAAAATATCAATAAATTATTGATATTTTTACATTCATACTATATACAGCCTAGCATATATTACGTAATTTTTCAAGAACATATTCACTATAACAGAAGACTTTCTTATTTGCCTCTAAAACACCTGCAAATCATATAATAAGAGAATATTATAATGTTTAGTGTAATACTATACAATGTTATAAAATATAGTATAATACTAGCATACCACTGAATTAATGCTGAGATATTCCCTTGCTTGATCAGTTAAAACACGTCCTCTTGGTGTGCGCTTTACGAAACTGACCTTGATTAAATAAGGTTCTACTGTTTCTTCAATATTGCCAACATCTTCAGATAGTGCAATAGATATGGTGTCAATTCCAACAGGTCCTGAGGTGTTAAACAAAAATCTCAGATAATCCATATCTAATTTATTTAGTCCCATTTTATCTATACCCAATTTTGATAGTGCAGAACCGGCAATTTCACAGGTAATTTTTTTATCATCTTTTACTTCAACAAAATCTCTTATTCTTCTGAGTAATCTCAAAGCAATTCTTGGAGTACCACGGGCGCGGCAGGCAATTTCCTGCACAGCATCCTTTTCGATTTCAGCACAAAGAACTCTTGCACCTCTTTTTATAATATCAACCAGTTCCTCAAAAGAATAAAACTCAAGATGCAGGGGAATACCAAAACGATCCCTCAGCGGTGCAGAAAGCAGTCCAAGCCGTGTTGTTGCCCCAATCAGTGTAAATGGTGGTAAATCTATTCTTAAAGTTCTGGTAGATGGGCCCTCACCTACTAGTATATCTAGGCAAAAATCTTCCATAGCAGTATATAAAACTTCCTCAATGCTACGATTTAATCTATGGATCTCATCGATAAATAGAACATCTTTTGCATTTAAAGTAGTGAGCACTGCAGCTAAGTCCCCAGCTTTACTAAGCAATGGACCAGAAGTTGCACGAAAGCTAACCCTTAACTCCTTAGAGACAATTTGTGCTAAAGTTGTTTTACCAAGCCCTGGAGGACCATAGAGCAATACGTGATCCAAAGCTTCAGCTCTAGTCTGTGCAGCATTTATAAACACTTTTAAATTTTGTATTAAGTCTTTTTGCCCGACAAAATCATCAAGTTGTTCAGGCCTGATATTTAAATTACGTACATCTTCAGAATATTCCTTACTACATGATATTGACTTCATATTGTTTTAAGCGCCATGCGAATAATATCTTTAGTGTCCAAGTTTGGTGATTCATCTTCTATTTTTTTTATTGTATCATAAGCTTTTGTTCTTTCATATCCAAGATTGATCAAAGCTGAAAGAGCATCTTCACTAATTGGATGAAAATTATTGTTATTTATCTCTAGTTTACTTACTTTGCCACTCAACTCAGTGATAATTCGATTTATGAGTTTCAGGCCAAGTCCACTCACCTTAAGTGCTAGTTTATCCTCATTTATAATTGCCAAAAACAGTTGCTCTGGAGTTAATTTGCTCAAAATTGACATTGCGGTTTTATAGCTAACACCGCTCACTTTAACTAATAAACGCAGACACTGCTGTTCTTCTTTACTTATAAAGCCATATAGCTGAGCAACGTTTTCTCTGCTATTTGCATAAGTGTCGATAAGTAATTTTACTCTACTTCCGATTGAACAAGCACTTAAAATTTTGGCTGAAAGATATACTATATAGCCAACATCATTCACATTCAGGATTATGTGATCGCTGCACACTTCATCAACTATTCCGCTTAGATTTCCTATCATTTTTAGTGCTGTATAAAGTTCAGTTTAAATGCTCCTGAATCTTAGGTCAAGCAAATGAGCATATAGCAGTGGCTCCAGTTGCAATCATTGTAGACAAGTTTGCAGGAAATCTATTTGAATATATTATTCCAGATCAGTATGTAACTGGACCACGAGTTACTTCATCAGCAGAATTGCGGTCTATTAACTAAGTAGTAGAAATTTCCATCTTTGGTGAAATTAAGGTAATTGTTTGCTGTTTGCGAAAATATTTGCATAATTTAAGTAACATTACTTGATAAGAATTAACTATGGAGCTTAATAAGATTGCAGCATCAATTTTACTTTCTGGATTAATAATTATGATAGTTAGTAATGTGGTTGATACGCTCTATAACCCAGAGAATTATAAAATTGAACACCAAACAATAGTAGCAGCCAGCAATGAGCCTCAGCAAAAGATTGAACAAGTGGCACTTGATATTGGGGAACTCATGCAAAATGCTAGCTTTGAAAAAGGCAAGTCAGCAGCAAAAAAATGTATAGCTTGCCATAGTTTTGAGAAAGGTGGAATGAATAAAGTAGGACCAAATTTGTGGAACGTAGTTGGAAATGAAAAGACTCATCTTGGCAATTCATTCAATTACTCAAGAGCACTACTTGAAAAAGGTGGGAAATGGGGGTATGAAGAGTTATTTGCTTTTTTAAGAAATCCAAAAGCCTACATAAAAGGTACACGTATGGCATTTGCAGGCATTTCCAATCCAAAAGAAATTGCAGATCTAGTTAGCTATTTGCGTCAACTGAGTGATAGCCCGGTTGCTTTGCCAAAGTAGTATGGATTATTGTAAATTACTTGATGGAAGTAATGATCACATAGCATATCGAAAGCTACAAGGAAGGAAAGCTTCTATAGTTTTTTTTGGTGGTTTTGCATCCAATATGGATGGGAGTAAAGCAACTGCCATTTACAAATTTTGCCAGGAAAATGATATAGCACTTGTGCTCTTTGATTATTTTGGTCACGGTAATTCAAGTGGTGATTTTACTGATTATACAATAAGTGACTGGCAAAAAAATTGTGCTAAAGTGATAAGCGAGTTAACTAGAGATAAACAAATAATTATAGGCTCAAGTATGGGGGGGTGGCTGATGCTGCTCACTGCACTTCAATTTCCAGAAAAAATTGCAGCATTAATCGGTATATCGTCTGCTCCTGATTTCACTGAAGATTTAATATTTAAGCAATTGTCAGATAAGCAAAAAGAAGAGCTAGTCTCTAAAGGTGTAATAGATTTTACTTCAGAGCACTGTGTATACAAAATAACTAAAAATTTGATCAAAGATGGCAGAAAGAACCTTCTTTTAAATAAAGAAACAATAGATATAAACTGTCCTGTGCGCTTGCTGCATAGCATTAATGATAAAGATGTTCCTTACAAAACTTCATTGAATTTAGCTGAAAAAGTCAAATCAACCGATGTTGAAGTATACTTGATAAAATCAGCAGAGCACAACATGTCTGACAATCATTCACTGGAAGTCTTATTTAAGACCATTAGAGAATTTTTGCCAGGAGAAACATATAGTTAAAGTAATTCAGATGTATTTGTAGTAAGGGCTGCAGTTATAGCTTCAACAGTAGGCGCTACTCTTTATCACCTCAACATTTTCTCTTGGCAGTTCTTTAATAAATCGAGAAGTGCGCATTGGTTGCCACTGATTATTAATTTCCCTTCTATCTGCACATGAAATGATTAACCTTTCTTTGGCTCTGGTTATGCCGACATATGCGAGTCTCCTTTCTTCTTCTAAAGCTTTACCACTTTTATCTTCAAAAGATCTTTGATGAGGGAATAATCCTTCTTCCCAACCAGGTAAAAACACGCACGGAAATTCGAGCCCTTTAGCTGCGTGAAGAGTCATAACATATACAGTGTCATCGTTATTCATATTATCCACTTCCATCACTAAACTTATGTGCTCCAAGAAGGTTGTAGCGTTGTCAAAATTCTTCAAAGATGAAATGAGCTCTTTGACATTTTCTATTCGTGCTAAACCTGTTACTCCTTCATTCTCAAGCATTTCCATATATCCTGATTGATTTGCTACGATTTTAACGAATTCATGCAGTGGTTTTACGCTTACTATTTCTTCCCAAGCTTTAATTTTATTTAAAAAATCATTTAGTGAGAGTTTAATTCTCTCAGTCACTTGATTACCATCAACTAATATTTTTGCTGCTTTAAAAAAAGAAGTGCTGTTGTCCTGAGCAGTTGTGTATATCTTCTTTAGAGTTGTAGTTCCTATGCTTCTCTTTGGCCGATTCACTATCCTTTCAAAAGCAAGGTCATCATTATTATTTGTAACAAGCCTTAAATATGCAATTATATCCCTTATTTCTTGACGTTCATAGAATTTTACGCCACTTATAATCTTGTAGGGAATTGAATATTTTATAAAATACTCTTCGAGAACTCTAGTTTGAAAAGTAGCTCTGACCAGCACTGCAATATCACTAAATCTATACTTATTGAGCTTTAATATCTGTTCGCTTATGAATCTTGCTTCAGCTTTCCCGTCCCACAATTTGATTAGATTTACCTTTTCGCCTTCAACGTTTGTTGTCCACAACTTTTTTTCTAAGCGAGTCTTATTATGATTGATAACATATGATGCAGTTGCAAGTATGTGGGATGTTGACCTGTAGTTACACTCCAGTTTAACGGTTTTTGCATTTTTAAAATCATCGGAAAATTTCAAAATATTTTCAACTTCTGCACCACGCCAACTATATATCGACTGGTCATCATCTCCTACACAGCAAATATTTGAATGCTCTTTTGCAAGGTATTTTAGCCAAAGATATTGTATTGCATTTGTATCTTGGTACTCATCTACCATGACATACTTAAACTTGTTTTGGTAGTAGGACAGAACTTCGGTCTTTTGATTAAAGAGTTGTATATTATATAGCAATAAGTCACCAAAATCGACAGAGTTAAGGAATTTTAACCTTTCCTGATACTGGCGATAGACTTTGAGTGCAGTTACGTACACTGGCCTAAATGATTGAATATCTTCCACTTCAGATGGCAATAAGCACTTCTCTTTCCATTGCTGAATAATATTCATAATGGTCTTACATTTTTCTGGTAGGTAATCAGGGCTTATTTCATTAATAATATTTTTTATTACCTGTAATTGGTCATCCATACCAATGATTGTAAAATTGGAATTTAAGCCCACAATTTCAGCATGATAACGTAAAATTTTTGCTGCAATTGCGTGGAAGGTGCCAAGCCACGGTATATTTGTGCCCGTAAGTTCAAGCACTCTTGATATCATTTCATTTGCTGCTTTGTTCGTGAATGTAACTGCTAAGATCTCATCGGAGTAAGCGTAACCATTTCGAATTATGTGCGCTATTCTTGAAGTGATCGTTCTTGTTTTTCCCGTTCCGGCTCCTGCCAGTATTAAAACTGGTCCATCTATGTTAGTTACAGCTGATTGTTGTTCTGGATTTAGCAGTGAGAGATAATCGTTCATTGCAGCCCTATAGATTATAACTTCGTAAAGTTAAACCTATGATCGAAATATTGTAAAGATCTTATTGAACATAACAGTCAACTCATTCAAGTACTACATATTTAAGCGTAGGGCTTTGTATCTATCTTATTTGAGTAGTTAGTGTATGCTGAGTAACAATAACTTGATTTGAGATATTGGCATCAAAACTTCTGCTTGTTGGATGAATAGGTGGAGTTTGAAATGGCTTAGACTTATGATTCAGTTCCTTCATCATTTCCTCAGCTTTAATAGGAAGTTTTTCTGGAATATAGAAGTTATGCATTTCAGGTCGTTCAGTGAAATTTTCATATATTTCTTTCAACCAAGCTCCAATATCATATATAAAACCATATGCTTTTTCTTTAAATTCTCTCCATGATCTGCCTAAACTGGCTAGTGTATTTATTGAAGTAAATTGTCACATAATCTCTTGTGGTGTATTGATAACTCTCTCTATTTAATTTTTCACTTTGCTTGTCACAAGTTTTGAAGTAACCAAATATGTTATACATTTTGAGCTATCACTAACTATTAATATACATATATTATGCGTTAATAAATTAAAACTGTCAAGAGTGTTTATTGCATTACTGAGAAAATGCTCTATTTAAAATGGAGCTGAAGCTTGTAGTAGAATGTTTTCAAACGTTTAATATAATATTGACTTTACAGCAATAATTACTTTAAGTTAGTAGCTATTGTTGCAGTTAAAGTATCGATGCCTTTTTTCTTTTATTTTTTTGCAATTCTCAGCATTTTATCTGCTGTTTGTGTAATTAGTGTAAGAAATCCTGTGCATGCAGTATTATTTTTAATTTTTACTTTCGTTAATTCTGCAGTTCTTTTTATTCTCCTTGGAGCTGAATTTATTGCTATGATGGTATTGATAGTATACATCGGTGCAGTTGCAGTGTTGTTCCTCTTTGTAGTTATGATGCTCGATATTGACTACATAAGATTGCACCAGGGTTTTGCAAAGCATTTCACTCTTGGTGCTATATTATGTGTTGTGTTTTTTCTAGTCATCAGCTTTGTAATCCGCAGCTCAGCACCCGATATAAGCAATGTTATAAACTATAATACTAATAACGTGAAAACTATCGGTAATTTGCTGTATACCGACTATATGTACGCTTTTCATCTTTCTGGTATTCTGCTGCTTGTTGCAATTGTCGGTGCAATTGCTCTTACTTTGCAGGACAAGAAAAAAGGAGTTAAAAAACAAAATGTATTAAAGCAATTGACACAATCTTCATCTGTAAAATTGATTAAGGCTAAATTTGGAAAAGGAGTAGAATGGAAATAGGATTAAATCATTTTTTGATAGTTGCTGCTGTTTTGTTCACTATTGGGGTGTGCGGTATTTTCATTAACCGTAAGAGCATAATCAATATACTGTTATCAATAGAAATATTATTGCTGGCGATTAACATCAATCTAGTTGCTTTTTCTGCCTTTATGAATGATATAGTTGGGCAAATTTTTGTGATGTTTGTGTTGACTGTTGCGGCAGCAGAGTCAGGAGTTGGACTTGCAATATTGGTTGTATATTATAGAAGCCGTGGCAATATAGACATTGAACAAGCAAATTTAATGAAAGAATGAAAGTATGATGGATATACTGAAATTAATAGTATTTTTGCCACTCTTTGGTTCGCTATTTGCAGCACTTTTTAGAAAAAATCAGTTAGTTACAACGGTAGGGATTGGAATATCTGCAGTTTTATCTTGGTATGTTTTTCTCACCTTCTCTGAAAATTATCACTTGAGTTTATTTCCTCTATTTTCATTAAGTGTATTAAAAGTAAATTGGGCAATTAGTGTGGATGCTCTCTCATCCTTAATGCTTATTGTTATTACCACCGTTTCACTATTAGTCCACCTCTATTCTATCGGTTATATGGAGCATAACAAAGGGAAGTCGAGGTTTTTTTCTTACCTATCGCTGTTTACGTTTTGCATGATTGTGCTGGTTGTAAGCGATAATTTCGTGCAGCTTTTTTTTGGTTGGGAAGGGGTTGGCCTATGTTCTTATTTACTCATAGGATTTTGGTTCCAAAAATATTCTGCAAATAATGCAGCAATTAAAGCATTTGTTGTGAATAGGGTAGGAGATTTTGCACTATTGATTGGGATCTTTCTCATTTATTATACATTTCACTCTTTGAAATTTACTGAAGTTTTTGACACAGCTGATCTTCTTGGTGCGCAAAACATTAGAGCATTCTGCTGTGAATTTAAAATAATTCATATAATATGCATATTACTTTTTATTGGCTGTATGGGTAAATCTGCACAGCTTGGTTTACATGTTTGGTTGCCAGATGCAATGGAAGGGCCAACCCCTGTTTCTGCACTCATTCACGCAGCAACGATGGTAACAGCAGGTATATTTTTAGTAGCAAAATGTTCTCCATTGTTTGAGCTATCAAATGTGGCACGAGAATTAATAGTTATTGTTGGGGCACTTACTGCTTTTTTTGCAGCTACAGTTGCAATTACTCAGAACGATATAAAAAAAATAATTGCTTATTCAACCTGCAGCCAACTTGGTTATATGTTTATGGCATGTGGGCTTTCTGCTTACAATGTTGCTATTTTTCATTTAATGACACACGCTTTTTTTAAAGCTCTACTATTTCTTGGTGCTGGCAATGTAATTCATGCAATGCATCATGAGCAAAACATTCAGAAAATGGGAAATTGCTGGAAGAAAATCCCTTGCACTTATGCTCTCATGTGGATTGGGTCTCTTGCGCTTTCTGGAATATTTCCATTTGCAGGTTTTTACTCAAAGGATTTGATCATTGAACATGCTTATAGCACGGATAGCTTTGCTTTTGTAATAAGCTTAGTTGTTGCATTCTTCACAGCGTTTTACTCTTGGAGGTTATTGCTTCTTGTGTTCCATAGCCAAAAACAAAGCAAAATTAATATACATGAAGCACCGAAGATTATGCTTATACCATTACTGATACTTGCTTTTGGATCGGTATTTTCTGGAGTGTGGGGAGCAAATATTTTGAACATAACTAGTAATGCGTTTTGGAAATCAAGTTTAATGGTGATTGATGAGCATGGAGTTCATAATTTCTTTATAAAATTACTACCAACCTTGGCGAGCCTAAGTGGAATAGCACTTGCGTACCTAATTTACCAATATCAAGTAATTAGGCAAATTAAGAGTAAATTTTTACTTAAGTTTTTGCAGAATAAATGGTACTTTGATGAGGTGTATGAGTTTGTTATAATTGTACCAATAAGATTTATATCTAGGCTTCTATGGAAGTTTGATGTTAAGGCTATTGATTCATTTGGACCAAATGGTGTTGTAAGGTTGGTTAATGAATGTTCAAAAAGTTCTATAAAGTTACAAACTGGTTATATATTTGATTATGCATTTATTATGTTTGTTACTTTAATAATCGGTGCTTTATATATTATTGGAATTAAATAGAAGGTGTTGTTACTTAGTATATTCTTGCTTCCACTGATAGGAGCGTTGATTTTATCCTCGATCAGGATTAATCATCAATCTATACACCTAAGATTCCTTGCTCTATTTTTTGCTATACTTCCATTTTTGCTTAGCATTGTAGCTTGTATAGAATTTGATTATAACAATGCGGACTTTCAGTTTGTCAGCTATCCAGTAAGAGATATTGAAATAGGGGTGGATGGAATATCGTTGCTTTTCCTTCTACTTACGACCTTCTTGTTTGTTATTTGTATGCTCTATAATTGCAAAATGAGTTATACGACCCTAAAAGCCTATATGGCATTATTTCTGCTGCTTGAGAGTTTTGTAGTTGGTTTTTTCGTTTCACTGAATGCTATAGGCTTTTATGTATTTTTTGAAGCTGTCTTAATACCAATGTTCTTTATTATTGGCATTTGGGGAGGGAAGCAAAGGATATATGCAACGTTTAAGTTATTTCTTTATACACTTACCGGTTCATTGTTATTTTTGCTTGGGTTAGTGTACATTTATAATATCTTTGGAACATTTGATATACAGGAATTAGCCACATTAACTCCAAGCCTTGATCTTGGAGTACAGTCATTGCTGTGGATTGCATTTTTTATTTCTTTTGCAATAAAAGTACCGATGTTTCCATTTCACACTTGGCTTCCTGATGCACATGTGCAATCACCAACTTCTGGATCTGTGATTTTAGCTGGCTTGCTTATTAAAATGGGGGGATATGGATTTTTAAGATTTTCTATTCCAATGCTTCCTCAGGCAAGTTTGTATTTTTCAAATTTCGTTGTTGTGCTAAGCATTATTGCGGTGATATATGCTTCTCTAGTTGCGTTTGCTCAAGATGATATAAAGAAGTTAATAGCTTATTCTTCAATAGCACATATGGGGATTGTTACCGCTGGCCTCTTTTCATTTTGTGAGGAAGGAGTACTGGGTAGTATATTTCAAATGATTAGTCATGGCATTATTTCTGCTGCTTTATTTTTATGTGTTGGAATGCTATATACTCGAACTGGGACTTTGGAGATTGCAAAATATTTTGGCATAGTAAACACAATGCCAAAATTTGGTTTTATGTTCATTTTATTTTCAATGGCTTCAATAGGTCTACCAGGAACATCTGGATTCATAGGTGAGTTTTTGGCTATGGTTGGAATGTTTAAGAGCATAGGTTTTTTTACAGGATTTATCGCACTTGGCACTATTTTAAGCGCAGTTTATATGCTGAATTTATGTAAGCAAATAATATGGGGAGTTAGTGATTCTAAATTGTTAAATCATCACCTGGATAACATAGAATTTTCTGTCTTAATTCTGCTTGCAGTGTTTGTTGTTTTGCTTGGATTCTACCCAACCCTTGCACTGAATTATTTGAAGCCATGTATGGCAAGTTTGTTAGTCAAATATAATGCGCTATGAATTATATACAGATATTGCCGGAAACGTTCTTTATTATCTCCTCGTTAGTGTTGCTACTGCTTGGAATTATATTTAACCGCCGAACTATCAACTTATTAGTACTTGGCTGCACAGTGATAACTTTGATTATTTTAATTATTTCGGCAGAAAACAATGAAATTTTTCTCTTTAATTCGTTGTTAAAACTCAATTTATACATCAGGTCAGCCCAAGGGTTAATTCTCAGCACAGGAATTTCAATACTTTTGATACTGAATTTATCAAAATATGAATATAAGTGTGAGCTTTCAATAATGGTTCTTTTTGCACTGTTTGGAATGATAACTTTAGTTTCAGCAAATAGTCTGATTTCTTTTTATTTAGCTTTTGAGTTGATGAGTATATCTTTATATGTTCTTGCGAGCTTTAATAAGGATTCAGCTTATTCATGTGAAGCCGGAGTGAAATATTTTACACTTAGTGCTCTATCTTCGTGCATTATGCTGTATGGTATGTCATTACTTTATGGATATACAGGACAAATTAATTTCTCTGAGCTCGGTTCATTCTTGCAAAACCATCAGATAACTTATGGAATAGTTTTTGGGTTAGTTTTTATCCTTATTGGTTTGTGTTTCAAGCTTGCTATTGCTCCTTTTCATATGTGGGCTCCAGATGTCTATCAAGGTGCACCTACCATAGTAACTGCTTTTTTTTCTACAGCCCCAAAAGCTGCACTTGTGACGTTTTTAATTCGGTTGTTTATGAGTGAAGAGCTAGTAGGTATAGAAAAGTATTTTCAGCCTGTTTTTTTATATATTTCAGCGATATCTGTACTTATCTCAGCTTTTGGGGCTTTACGCCAAAGAAATCTAAAAAGACTCCTAGCTTACAGTTCAGTTGGTCACATTGGTTTTATATTTGCTTCACTTTCTATTTTTACACAAGCAGGAACAGATAGTGCCTTAATGTATTTGGTGATATATATCATCACAAGCATAGGACTATTCTCATATCTCGTACAAATTGACGATGAAGATTGTGATATTGCAAATTTATCTGGTATAGGGAAGAAACACCCAATTGTAGCATTTCATCTTTCTGTACTGTTACTCTCGATGTCGGGAATACCTCCACTTGCAGGTTTTATCGCTAAATTTTTTATATTCAAAAGTTTAATAAATTCTGGCTTTATCAGCCTGTCCTTGATCCTTGTAATAGCGAGTGTGATATCATGCTACTATTATTTAAATATCATGAAAGTTATGTATTTTGATAAAGCTAGTGGTAATAAGGTTGCTTATTCTAAGGGTCTATTCATTATCACTTCAGTGGCTTCACTGATCAACCTCGTTCTTTTCTTGTATGTAGAAGATCTTTACTCACTCATTGAACTAAAGGGCTGACAAGGTGATCCCTGAGGGCTTTCATATTCATCATTACAAAGAAGTTTCAAGCACTAATAAAGAAGCGTTGGATTTAATTGATAAAGGAATATCAAATGAAACCGTTATTATTGCCGATAAACAAACAGAAGGCAGGGGGCGCACCGGAAAAAGTTGGGTTTCTCCAGAGGGTAATTTTTATGCGAGTTTGGTGATAAACCTCTTTAACGATTATCTGAATGAAAGCCAGCTTTCGGTGTCATTCCAGCGCGTGACGCTGGAATCTAGAAAAAAAGAAGAATGGTCAAGCACACAACTGTACAAACGTTGTGGTATTCCCACCAAGGATGATGTCATCCCAGTGCCCAGACACTGGGATCCAGAAAACTTAATTACAAATGGGCACATCAGGCAACTGTGTAATAAGAACTGGATTCCAGTGTCACGCACTGGAATGACACCACATACCACCTGCAAATTGCAATGTTCGCATAGTTATGTGTCAAACACTGGGGAAAATACTGGGATGACAGAAAGAGGGTTAATGAATCAAGTTAGCAAATTAACAGAATTGACTTTTGTGACTGCTCTTGTTGTAGGGAATACTTTACTGTCATTTATGGATGATAGTAACATTCAATATAAATGGCCAAATGATGTCCTAGTTGATAGTAAAAAAATCAGTGGAATATTGCTTGAAAAAAGATCCAATTCGAATTGGCTTATTGTAGGAATTGGAATTAATGTCAATCATGCACCACTTCCAGGAACAACGTGTATTAGCAATTACGGTGAATCTGTGTCTAACATAGATCTATTAGAGAAATTAATAATAAATTTTAATAAGCTAAGAAAGCAATGGCTGTTTGATGGGTTTTATGCTATAAGAAAAATGTGGCTCACAAGAGCATTCAAGATGAACGAGCAAATCAGTGTAAAGTTAGCTGACAAATTGTATGAAGGAATTTTTGCTGATATAGATAAAAGTGGTAAATTGGTGTTGCAGCAAAAGGATGAAAGCTTAATTTATTTTGATGCAGGTGAGTTATTTATTAACGATATATTATGAACACGTATGTGATTTTTGCTTACCTTATTAGTCTTACATTGATTACCGGAGAACTGATTTTTACCATTTCTTGCTATATCAAAAGTAAAAAAATTCTAGAAAGCCTGAAAGATAATAATGAAGAAGAAACATAAGCGATTACTTATAACTTCAGGAATTCTCTGCTTTTTAAGCTACATAGTCTTTTTTATTCTAACAACGCTCAAAGAAAATATCTCATTTTTCTATACAGTAAGTGAAGCAATAGTTTTACCAAATAATCAAAAGCCAATACGTGTTGGTGGAATGGTTGTTGAAGATAGTGTGATACGGAGCGAAAGCGAAGTGATTTTTCAAATGACAGATTTTAACAAAAGCGTTGTGGTAAAATATCAGGGAATACTTCCACCAATGTTTTCAGAAAAAAGTGGTGTTGTTGTGCAAGGTAAAATGTTTGATAATAGTACTTTTCTTGCAGATACGGTGTTTGCAAAACATGATGAGAATTACAAGCCGAAAGTTTTAAAATAGATTCCCTAATTCAGCTATATTGAAACGGTGTATGGAGAAAGCAACAATCTGCTAGCAAGCTGTTACTTTCCTAACTACTACAATATATCAAAGTGAGTTGGTGCCTCCTCAGGTAGCATACTATTTACCTTACCTGCTAACTCACTTAGATCTTTTTTCAATCCTGCATCATCGTTGCCTATAATATCTTCCAAACTTTTAACTTTAGCTTGCTCTTCTCCTAACTTAGTATTCAAGCTACCAATAAGTTGTGTGTTTATATTCAGAACTAATTCATCAACTGCTTTTTTAACAGTATTACCACTTACCATTTTTTTAAGGTCTTGTATATCCTTATCAGTACCTGTCTTAAGTTTAATAAGACCAAGAGCGCTTATAAGTTGTTCTTCATTATTAGCACTTTGTAAAAGGTTTTGTGAGTTCTCACTCATATAAATTACCTCCATAAATTATTAAAGTTAAAATTATTTTTTAGTTTCACATGCACACTGTTGATTTATCAATATCCAAGTTCACAATAAATGATCTGTTACTGCAAACTCAGCATTAACATCTTGAAGAACGTAAGTTGATGGATGTGCATCATTCCAATTTGCTTCACTCTCCTCAGGAAGCATTCGTTCAACCTTACTCATAAGGTCTTTCATTTTTTCATTTTGCTCGTTAAATTTCTCCTTCAATGCATCAATAATAGCACTAGACTGATCTTTACTACCAAGATCACCAATCACAGATATAACTCTCTCGTGAGGCAATTTGTGAATAATATCTTTAAGCTCTTCTGCACCTAAATTATCCAAAAGTTCTTTAAACTGCTCATGAGACATACTATGAGCAAAAGCTTGAAGTTTTTCTGAGTTGTTAGCTAAAGACTCAATAATCATCTGAATCTTATTAGTATCAGTTAAATCTCGAGCTACTATTGAAAGTTTTTCATGGTCTAGCTTATTAATTAAGTTATGTAATTTATCTCCTTCTAAAGCGTGTACTAGGGTTGGAAGTTGCTCAGACCACAATTCCTTGGAAAGAATGGTCAAATGGTGCTCATCTAAATCTTTTGCTAATTCTACAAGCTGATAATCGTCTATATTATTGATAAGTGCCTTGAACTGATCGACTTTTAAGTGAGGTAAAATTTCTCTTACTTGCTCTGGATGTAAGTCTCTCACTAGGGCTCCAAGCTGATCATCATTTAAAATAGGAATAATTATTTGTAATTTTTCTGGATTTAATTCCTGAGCAAGAGTGTGCAATTGGTGGTCGGTCAAATGATCCACTAAAGCTCGAAATTGGTTATCTGTTAAGCTCTCTGCCAAGACCTGTATTTGCTCATTATTAAGAGTATGGGTAAAAGTTTCTAACTGATTGTGTGTTATTTTCTCAACAAAAATTTTTGCAAATGTTTTTGATAATATTATATCCTCTGGTATTTTAGATGATATTATATCTTGTATTACTTCTTCCTTAACATGCCGTTCAATATATTGGAGTGCCTGATTGTCAGGTGAATCAATAATATTCCCTTGATCATCCGAGAAATAATATTTGTAGGTATTACCTGACTCCTCCCATGTTACATATTTATATTCCACTGGTTGTGCCTTAAGAACGTAAATATACCTTGTGCTATAATCAGAAAGTTTTGATATTTTGTAGTCAATTGATATCTTCATTAATTCTTCATTAAGATACACAAAAGAATGCAAGTTATTTTCATAACCGAGTTTAGCGTTTCTAAATGGCGCAACTGGAAATTTACAATTTGTGATTAGACCTTCTTCTTTATTACAACGGTAAGATGTTTGTTTCAAATCTTTTCCATTCTCCTTTATGCATGCAACAATTGTAAAGGAACCATCGCTTGAAGCGTTGCAAAATTTTATAGGTAAATCTAGTACTCTACCATCTTCATCATCCAGTGGAATAAATCCAATTTTATCAAAACTATTCCAAGTTAACTCTTCACCACCTACGGAACCTTGAAATATCCTCATTCTAGTCTCGTTAAATACTCTTTGTCCAGGTACCATTTTAAAAACATGTTTCTTTCCACTCATAAATATTACCTAGTCAACTTAATTATATCTATTCTAACATTTATTGATTAACTTATTACTAAGTTGGTATGTATTGGAATTATAATAACAAACATCACTTGTGTTAGGAAAAGTTATAAGAAGAAATAGGGATTTTTGGAAAAATAGATTAAAATAAGCTGTTTTGACAGGATTTATAGCATCCTAGGGACAATATAGATTGGTGGAGGCAAGCGGGATCGAACCGCTGACCTTCTGCGTGCAAAACAGATGCTCTACCAGCTGAGCTATGCCCCCAATTCTTGCTTAAAGCATAAATCACTCACGCTGAAATGCAAGAAATATTTATCTGTTATGCTATTACTCAATAGTGCGCAAACTCTGCAGTTATGTAAAATTCTCTATCTTTTTAGAGTTGTATCTCAGCTTTGCCAAATAAATCTATTAATTAACAAGAAATTTTCCTTCAAAAATTTTTAATTAAATTATCACTAACGCAGTATATTATATAATTTATTTAACCACGCATGAAAATTTTAGTTTGATTAAAACAGATAAAAACTATATTACTGTTTAGTATAGCTGAAAAATAAAATGATCCCGTAGCTCAGCCGGTAGAGCAACTGACTTTTAATCAGTGGGTCACGCGTTCGAATCGCGTCGGGATCACTTAGAATCTTAAAAGTATGCTAAAAGAACAGGACAAAATATTCACAAACTTAAATGGTAAAGAAACACCATTACTTGAGGGTGCAAAAAAACGTGGTAGTTGGCAAAAAACAAAGGAATTACTGGATTTAGGATCAGAAAAAATCATTGATGAAGTAAAGAAATCTGGCTTGAGAGGTCGAGGGGGTGCAGGATTTTCTACTGGCCTTAAGTGGGGCTTTATGCCTAAAAATCCTTCAAAAGCGTATTTAGTAGTCAATGCAGATGAGTCAGAACCTGGTACGTGTAAAGATAGAGATATATTACGATATGAGCCACATAAATTACTTGAGGGAATTCTTCTAGCTGGCAGAGCGATCAGCGCATCAGTTGCATATATTTATATCAGGGGTGAATTTTATAATGAATACTTAGTTCTAAAAAAGGCACTTGAGGAAGCCTATAAAGAAAACTTAATTGGAAAAAATGCCTGCAAATCAGGTTATGATCTTGATGTATTCATTCACAGAGGTGCAGGAGCTTATATATGTGGAGAAGAAACAGCTCAACTTGAATCAATTGAAGGAAAAAAAGGCTTTCCTCGCATGAAACCTCCATTCCCTGCGGTTGTTGGACTTTTTGGCTACCCAACCACAATAAACAACGTTGAAACTATAGCCATGGTTCCAGATATTCTAAATCGCGGAGGAGAGTGGTTTGCATCTTTGGGTAAACCAAATAATACTGGCACTAAGGTCTTTTGCATTTCAGGGCATGTAAATAATCCATGTAATGTTGAAGAAGAGCTCGGAATTTCACTGCGTGAATTAATTGAAAAATACGCAGGTGGAGTGAGAGGAGGTTGGGATAATTTACTTGCTGTAATACCTGGTGGGTCTTCAGTTCCACTAATTCCAAAATCTATATGTGATACTATTGAAATGGATTTTGATTCATTAAGGGCTGCACAATCAGGGCTTGGTACTGCTGCTGTAATAGTGATGGATAAATCAACTGACATAATAGCTGCAATAGAAAGATTATCACATTTCTATATGCATGAGTCCTGCGGACAATGTACACCATGCCGTGAAGGCACTGGATGGATGTGGAGAATTATGAGAAGAATGGTAGCAGGGAATATTAAACCTGGTGAAGTAGATAAGCTACTTGACCTTACAACTCAAATAGAAGGGCATACAATTTGTGCACTTGGCGATGCTGCAGCTTGGCCAGTTCAAGGATTAATCAGACATTTTCGTCATATAATTGAAGAGAGGATAGTAACTTAACTTATACTTTTAAATGATTTTACTACTTAGCAGCTAAAGTTAAAGAATATTGATTTCCTTCCCTTTTAGGTGCTAATTCTACTTTTGCAATATCTTCAGCATCTCTAATTAGCCGTTCTAATTTTTCCAGTCCAACTTCAGTGTTTATAAGCTCTCTCCCTCTAAATCTCATTGTGACTTTAATTCTATGTCCATGCACAAGAAAATCCCTTGCTTGACGCAATTTTGTTTCGTAATCGTGATCACCAATATTAGGACCCAGTTTAATTTCTTTTATAGTTAATGCTTTTTGTTTCTTTTTTGCTTCACTTGCCTTCTTTTTTATATCATACTTTTGTTTACTATAGTCTAGAATTTTACATACTGGAGGAGTTGAATCAGGTACAATTTCTACTAAGTCTAAATTGACACTTTGAGCAACTTCCAAGGCTTGTCCTAATGGCACAATTCCAACCATTTTACCATTATGATCAACTAAGCGTACTTCCTTAGCTGTGATGAATTCATTAATTTTGTTTTTATTATTTTTTTTAACTTGCAAATTTTTCTCCTTTAACTCAAATTAATACTTTTTAAAAGCAATTCAGTAGCCTTTTCCAGAGAAAAGGACTCCTGTTTTTCTGATCCTAAATTTCTCACTGACACAGTTTTATTTGTAACTTCATTTTTACCCATGATCCATAATATAGGTACCTTACTTGAACTATGCAAACGTATCTTATAGCTAATTTTTTCATTGGTCAAATCAGTTTTGATTCTCACACCTTGTGCTTTTAAAACGTTGCTGATTTCTGTAGCATAACCGTCAGCCTCATTTGTAATGGTCAGAATAGCAAGCTGTGTTGGAGCAAGCCAAACTGGAAATTTTCCTGCATAATTTTCTATTAAAATTCCAATAAAACGCTCAAAAGTTCCAAGAATTGCCCTATGTAACATGACAGGGTGATGCTTGTGCCCATCTACTCCTATATAAAAAGCTCCCAGACGTTCTGGTAAAATAAAATCAACTTGTAATGTTCCACATTGCCAATTTCTTCCTATTGCATCTCTCAAAACAAACTCTAACTTTGGTCCGTAAAATGCACCTTCACCAGGATTAAGTTCATAACTAAGCCCTGCTTCTTTAACTGCTTCAAGCAGTGCTCTTTCAGCTCTATCCCACACTTCATCATTACCTGATCTAGTATCTGGACGGTCTGAAAATTTCACAGAAATTTCATTGAACCCAAGTTCTGAATATACTTCTTTTAAAAGGTCACAAAACTTTACAGTTTCAGAATTCACTTGTTTTTCCATACAAAAAATATGTGCATCGTCTTGCGTAAAACCACGCACTCGCATTAGTCCGTGCAATGAGCCTGAGCTTTCATTTCTATGGCATGTGCCAAACTCTGCCATACGTATCGGTAAATCACGATAGCTTCTGGTGTGAGAATTAAAAATCTGCACATGACAAGGGCAATTCATGGGTTTTATTGCTAGCTTTTTACTTTCAGATTCATCAATAATGAACATATTTTCACGAAACTTATCCCAATGTCCCGATTTTTCCCACAGCTCTTTGCTTACTAAAATAGGGGTTTTTACCTCAAAGTAGCCATTGTTCATTAACTTTTTTCTGATGTAAGACTCAAGAACATTATATAAAGTATATCCCTGTTCATGCCAAAAAATCTGCCCAACAGCTTCTTCTTGAATGTGAAATAAGTCCATATCCTTAGCAATTTTGCGGTGGTCGCGTTTTTCTGCTTCCTCCAGACGTTTAAGATAAGTATTTAATTCATCCTTATTTCTCCACGCAGTACCATATATTCTTTGCAACATTGGGCCCTTAGAATCGCCACGCCAGTATGCACCTGCTACTTTCATAAGTTTAAACGCTTTAACTCTGCCAGTTGATGGTGAGTGCGGACCACGACATAGGTCTACAAAGTTGCCTTGTTTATAAACAGTTAGGTTTTCGTTTTCTGGTATTGATGAGACAATATCAACCTTGTATCTTTCACCTATATCACTAAAGAAATCAATTGCCTGCTTACGAGTCCAAACTTCTCGGACGAATCTGTGGTTACTTTTTATAATTTCCTTCATTTTTTTTTCTATTGCAGCAAGATCGTCCGTGGTAAAGGCACGATCTGTAGCAAAATCATAGTAGAAACCATCTTGAATTGTTGGCCCGATAGTAATCTGAGTATTAGGAAAGAGCTCTTTTACTGCCTGCGCCATTATATGAGCAGCATCATGCCTTATTATATCTAAACCCGCTTCGTCACTCAGTTGTATTACCTCTATCTCTGTATCAGATTCAATTTCATGTGAAAGATCATATAATTCACCATCTACTTTCAATGCAACTGCTTCTTTCAAAGCATCTGGTTGTAATATATCAAAGCCAGTGACTCTACCACTGTATTCTTTTACTTTTTGTTCGGTTGAAAAGGTAACTTTTATCATTCATCAGACCTTTTGTCATCCCAGTGCGTGACACTGGGATCCATGTTTCTTTTTTTTCTAGATTCCAGCGTCACGCGCTGGAATGACACCAAAAGGTGAGCTACTGACCCTTCACTCCAATAACAGTTGTACAAGAGATACATTACATACTTGCTGTAAGAAATTTTAATTATTGACATACCTAGTTAATAATAGGGTCTATTCTTTTTTAACCTGAGTGCAATTGCGTCCTCCCAAATTTCACCATTACACAATAATTTTTCCTTATTGTATATTAATTCCTCTCTTGTTTCTGTGGCAAATTCAAAATTAGGCCCCTCAACAATTGCATCAACAGGACACGCTTCTTGACAAAGCCCGCAATATATACACTTTGTCATATCAATATCATAACGTGTAGTGCGGCGACTGCCATCTTCCCTTTCCTCTGCTTCAATAACTATTGCTTGAGCAGGACAAATAACTTCACATAATTTACAAGCTATGCAGCGCTCTTCACCGCTTGGGTATCTGCGCAATGCATGCTCACCACGAAACCTTGGACTCAAAGGACCCTTCTCCATAGGGTACCTCAGCGTGACTTTCGGCTTGAACATGTATTTCAATGTAATGGTAAACCCTTTAATCAACTCTATAAAGGAGCAATACCAAGCTAATTTCTTTAGCATAAAATGTCCAAAACCTACGTTGATAATTATAAATCATATTGTCAGTTTTCAAAATAAATATTTTTACTTGGTAGTTTTTCTGTACAATATATTTACTAATATGACAGCATTACATTAACATAAATTAGCAAAATAAGTAAAAATTTCTTAGATTAGGTATTTTAAATTGCTAAGCAGTTTATATAAATAATGACAAACACAAGTGAAACTATCTTTGCCTTATCAACTGTATTTGGTAAGTCAGGAGTTGCAATAATTAGAATTTCAGGCAACGATGCGCTTAAAGCTTTAAACCATTTTAACATTAAGAAAGAGGTTAAACCAAGGCTTGCTACTTTAGTTGACCTATATGACAACTCCAACCAGTTGATAGACAATGGAATAATTATTTATTTCCCTGCTCCAAATAGCTTTACTGGTGAAGATATCATAGAGTTGCAGGTACACGGAAGCAAGGCGGTCATAAAAATTATCTTGGAAGAATTATCAAAAATTTTCGTTATGGCCAAGCCCGGAGAATTCTCACTTAAGGCTTTTCTAAATGGTAAATTCGACTTAACACAAATAGAAGGGATTGCAGATTTAATTGATGCTGAGACAAAAATGCAAGCCAAACAAGCAATTAAGCAGATGTCAGGAGAATTGGAGAGAATATACAGCAATTGGAGGGAAAGACTAATAACGATACAATCTCAAATTGAAGCATATATAGACTTTCCAGAGGACATTTTAGAAAAAAAAAGTCAATTGGAAAAAATTAATAATGAAGTGCAACATCTCATGCAGTTGATACAAGAGCATTTAAATGATAATAGACGGGGCGAAAGGTTGCGTGAGGGTTTACATATTGTAATAACTGGTGAACCAAATGTCGGTAAATCAACTCTGTTTAATTTCTTAGCCAAGCGTGATATTGCTATTGTTTCTGAATATGCAGGCACAACAAGAGACGTGCTTGAAGCTCATATTGACATTGGCGGATACCCAGTCATTCTATCTGATACTGCTGGAATTCGTGAAAGTTCAGATCCAATAGAATCAGAAGGTATAACTCGAGCAAAAAAAAGATCCTTTGAAGCTGACTTAAGAATAGAACTACTTCCTTTTGAGCAGCGTTATAATCTCAATTATAATGCTATAAATAATGATACTATCTATGTATTAAGTAAAGCTGACAATGCAATTAATGAGAGAAGTATACTAATTAACAGTGTAAATTTTCTACCTATCTCTATTCTAAAGGGAATAGGTACAAATAAATTGATCTCCCTTATAAAAGAGAAAGTCGAAGAAAAATTTGGGCATGATACAGACACTCCTATAATTACTCGGCAAAGACATAGGAGTCACATGCAGAAGGCGCTAGAACATTTACAACGTTTTAACATCGATAACTCAATTGAATTGATGTCTGAAGATTTGAGACTTGCTGCATTTGAACTTGGCGCAGTGATTGGAACTATTAATGTTGAGGAAATACTGGATAGTGTGTTTAGCAGTTTTTGTGTAGGTAAGTAAGATTTTTATAGATTGCTTGCAATTAAATGTTGTGGTACAAAAGAAGTGGACGGATGGCCGAGTGGTTTAAGGCACCAGTCTTGAAAACTGACGTACGTGATGAGCGTACCATGGGTTCGAATCCCATTCCGTCCGTTCCAATACTTTACTATTTTAGGCAATTTTTAGAGTTTATCTAAATTATGTATGCTTCATCTAATTTAGCTATATCTTTTAAAAACTTTGTAAATTGACCTTGTTAGCAAAGCCAATTAATATCTATAGATAGATTACCATCTGAACATGGAAACTGATATAGTAATAATAGGTGCAGGACCTATTGGAATATTCACTGCTTTTCAGGCAGGAATGCTTGATATGAAATGTCACATAATTGATATTTTGGATCAAGCAGGTGGGCAATGCACTGCTCTTTACCCAGAAAAACCAATATATGACATACCTGGTTATCCTGTGATTACTGCTCAAAAATTAATTGAGCAACTAATGGAACAAGCTTCACCATTTAAGCCTATTTACCATTTAAGTCACAAAGTGGAAAAGATTTCGCACAACTTTGATCAAAACTTTACTATCACAACCAACGCAGGCACAGAGGTAAAATGTAAAGCTGTTATAATTGCTGCAGGTAATGGAATATTTGAGCCTAATCGTCCACCCCTTAGTGATATATTAGAATATGAAAATAAATCTGTGTTTTATAGCGTAAATAAGATTTCTGATTTCCAGGGTAAAACTATAGTAATTGCAGGAGGAGGTGACTCTGCAGCTGATTGGACTGTAGAACTCTCTAGAATTGCAAAGAAAATTTGTGTGATACATCGAAGAAAAGATTTTCGTTGCACTCCTGAAACTAGAAATAAATTAGAATTACTTGAAAATGATGGAAAAATAGAACTTGTAGTGCCATATCAATTACATGAATTAGTTGGAAATAGTGGACATTTGAGCGCAGTGATAGTAAAAAACATTGCCTCTAAGGAAGAAAGAGAAATATCCGCTGATTTTTTATTACCATTTTTTGGACTATCAATGAATCTAGGTCCAATAAATAATTGGGGTATAGAGTTAGAACATGGTCGCATAGTTGTTAATTCAGCTACGCTTAGAACTAGTAGAGATAGGGTATATGCGATTGGAGATATAGCTACTTATGCCGGTAAATTAAAGTTGATACTAAATGGTTTTGCTGAGAGTGCAATGGCTTGTTATGACATATACAAAGTAATTCACAATTCTCCAGTTAATTTTCAATACTCAACTTCAAAGGGAATTCATGGAAATAAAGAGTAAAGAGATCCATGAACCTGCATGCAGTTATCTCAAGCATAAGGGAATACAAACGAAAAAGATTACTTTACAAATTCCCCCAACTCCCTTATTATGATAATAAGAGTATTTATCCTTGTTTTTGATACGCGCGGGTTCAACAACAAAAATTCAGTAAAAAACTCAGACGTTTATTGGCAAATTACATAAAATTATAGTGGTTGCATGTCTTTTTTATTTTTTCTACATTCAGCCAAAACGCGCTTTAAATAAGCGTTAGCACATTGTTACAATGCCAATTTACATTATTATAGGGTCAAAACTCGTTACACGGGGATTCTTTTGCCTTTTTTTCATTTGGTAAATTTCTTAATACTTGTAACTAAAGCTTCAGGCCAGCACTTGATGCTGGAATCCAGAAATCTTTTGAGCACAAAAGTTATGCTAGGTTTTTGTTGGTAAGAAACCAGTGTCAGCTACTCGGATGACACCAAAGGTGCACTTGGATAGAGGCTACTTGAATAACACCATCATTAAAATTGGATACTAGTGTCTTGGCGCTGGAATGGCAGGAAAAGGAGTACTGAGGTAACACTATAGGAGACTAACATGAACTTTTTAAAATTTATCGAACTATGCTTTCAAACGGTGATGCCGGGGTGTGAGTATAACAATTATCAGTATATAAAAATCATAGCAGACAGGCTTGAAGCAGCAAGTGTTGGTGAAGTGAAGCGAATAATATTCAATATGCCTCCGCGCTCAATGAAGTCTATGTGCGTGAGTGTTGCATAGCCCGCATGGATACTTGGTAATCAGCCAACCGCAAGAATAATAGTTGCAAGCTATTCTCAGCGGCTTAGCGAAAAGCATTCGCTTGACACCAGGTGCGTGATGCAGTCTAGTTGGTATAGAGTGCTATTTCCAGAGGTAGAACTATGCAAAGACCAGAACACTAAATATAAATTTCAAACAGTGCAGAGAGGATGTAGGATTGCAACATCTGTTGGTGGAACACTGACTGGTGAAGGTGGAGATTTTATCGTCGTAGATGATCCACTGAGTTCCTCTCAAGCTTTGAGTGAAACGTTTAGAAAACGTGCCACAAACTGGTTCGATCAGACTCTAATAACCAGGCTTAATGACAGGAAAAAAGGAGTTATCGTTGTTGTAATGCACAGACTACATCAGGAGGATTTAACCGGGCATCTTCTTTCCAAACCGAAAAATATATGGCATCATGTTTGTTTGCCAATGATTTCTGAAAATAAGGAAATTATCTATTCAATCAAAAGATCAATTCTCCCTTCTCCTGTTCCTATTATTCAAGTAACTACAAATGAGTGCAAAAGCTCAACAGGCGCTACATCTTCAAGGATTTTATACTTAAAAAAGGAAGATCAGCTGCTATATCCACTCGATGCAGGAGAAATTGAAATGATAAAGGCTGAACTTGGGAGTTATGCTTTTGCTGCTCAATATCAACAAAACCCTCTGCCACTTTCAAGTGGTATAATTAAGCAAGAATGGTTGAAACGCTATAGAAATTTTCCTGACAATCTCTCACATATAACTCAGAGCTGGGACACTGCTGTTTCAACAAACGATTCTAGCGGCTTTAGTGTCTGCACCACCTGGACAAAGGTGAATAATAAGTTTTATTTACTCGATGTGTACCGTGCAAAGCTTGAGTATCCAAAACTTAAAGAACAAGTTCTATCACTAGCTGCAAGATGGAAGCCACACGCAATTTTAATCGAAGCAAAAACAAGCGGTCAGCAATTGATTCAAGAGCTCAAGGCAATATCTATTATCGGGATAGTGCCACACAGTGGCAAACTTGCTCGATTCCACCAGATTGTTCCGATAATAGAATCTGGCAAGGTTTTTCTGCCACACCAAGCAGTATGGCTCAGCAATTTTGAGTATGAAATTTTAATGTTTCCAGAAACCCGCCACGACGATCAAATCGACAGCACCGTGCAATATCTGCAGTGGATGAGAGATAGTAGCTCGCGAGTTGCAGCTATACGGACATTGTAATTTAAGAGACAATAAGAGCGTATCCAAGCTTAATTATTATCTTATTTAAAATAAATATTGATTTCTTATTATAATTTTACAAAAATTAAATATATATTTAAGATTAGAGGTAAAAGTTATGACAATAAATTATAAGCAGTGGTTGGAAATATTAAGTACGGTTAATAGTGATAATAAATTAGATAAAAGGAACGTAATTGAAAAAGTAAAAGAAGAGCTAAAGGCAAGCAATGAAGAGGTATTTAAACAGTGGGAAAAGAGTAATTTTTATGTAAATTATAAATTTGAAATTGGAGATAATGAATTCACATTATTACATTTAACTGCTAAGTTAGGCTATACGAGCTTGACAAAGGCTTTAATAGTAACAAAAGGGATAGATGTTAATATAAAAGATAAGAATAAAAAGACACCTTTACATTTAGCTCTTATGAATGGCCATGCAGACGTGGTAGAATCTCTCGTAAGAAACGGTGCGAATGTTAATATAAAAGATGACTATAGAGTGACACCTTCATCTTTGGCTATTCAAAGAGATTATGTATTTACTCCGCCAAAAAAACGTGAAGGCTCCTATGTTAATGTGAAAAATCATGCTAGAACTGCTTCTAGGAATTTAACTAAAGAGGAAAAACAACGCACATCAGCAATTGCGAAAGGTTTTTTTGCCGGTAGTGCAACTGCATTATCAGGTGTTTTAATAGCGAAAGCACTTTCTGCAACTGGAATAGTTACAGTTGAGTCAAAACCCTCTACACCAATAGCAGTGGCTAAAACTGCAGCTATAGCGTTAGTAGTTGGCAGTGCTATATATGCATTGTCAAAACCTGATACTCAAATTGATAAACCAGTCTCAACAAATGGACAGCAAGAAGCTGCTAGCGCTGGTAGGTTTGCCTAGCGCGTATTCGACCTACCAGTGTCAAACACTGATCATAGGGAATGACATTACAGGGACACTGGAATAACTTAGGAGAGAGCGCTGACAACTTTCGTTTAGGCAAGATTATACCTTGAAAAAATTAAGCTTTAGTGCTATTAAATAGTTGTAAATTTTGTCTCTGTGGTAGCTTTATGAATGTTGAAAGTAAGAAAATACATGATACTAAAATAAAATTACCAATATTTCTCGATTATCAATCTACTACTAAAGTAGATCCTCGTGTTTTGGAGGTGATGATACCTTATTTTGGTGAGTTTAGTAATGCACACTCTCGTAGTCATTCATTTGGTTGGACAGCTGAGGAAGCAGTAGAAAAAGCAAGGAAGCACATTGCTGATTTAGTGAATGCAGACAGCAAAGAAATCGTCTTTACCTCGGGTGCAACCGAATCAAATAACATGGCTATCAAAGGTGTTGCTCATTTTTATAAGAATAAGGGAAATCATATAATAACTGTCTGCACGGAGCATAAGTGCGTTTTAGATTCTTGTCGACATCTGGAAAATGAAGGCTTTAAAGTTACATATTTGTCCGTTAAGCAAAACGGAATTATAGATTTGTTGAAACTTGAGGAGGCAATTACTGATAAAACAATTCTGATTTCAGTGATGATGGCAAATAATGAAATCGGAGTAATGCAACCTGTCAAAGAAATTGGTGCAATGTGTAGAAAGCATAATATATTTTTTCATACAGACGCTGCTCAAAGCTTTGGAAAAGTTCCAATAGACGTAAATGAAATGAACATTGATCTTATGAGCCTTTCTAGCCATAAAATTTATGGACCTATGGGAATAGGTGCATTATATGTCCGTAGAAAAAATCCTCGTGTTAGGTTGACGCCACTAATTAGTGGTGGTGGACAGGAGAGAGGCATGCGCTCTGGAACAGTTCCTACTCCCCTTGCAGTTGGTTTTGGTGAAGCGGCACGTATCGCTAAAGAAGAAATGGAAATAGAAGCAAGCAAATTAGAAGAGTTGAGAGATATTTTGTACAACAAAATAAAAGAGGCATTTCCTGATGTTGTTTTAAATGGTGACTACGAAAATAGGATTCCAGGTAACCTTAACTTAAGTTTTCCTTATGTTGAGGGTGAGTCTCTTATCATGGCAATCAAGGATTTAGCAGTAAGCTCTGGTTCTGCATGCACATCCGCATCTCTTGAACCTTCTTATGTCATAAGATCACTAAACAATGGCCACGATCTTGAGCATTCATCAATTAGATTTGGCCTTGGCCGATTTACAACTAAAGATGAAGTTCTATACGCGGCAGATCTTGTTACTAAAAATGTTGGACGGCTAAGAGAGATGAGCCCACTTTTGGAAATGGTACAAGAGGGAATAGATTTAAGCACGGTAAAATGGGATTCTCATTGAAGAATAAGACGTTAGCCATTAGCAGAGTGATGGTTGTCTAAGCTCTTTCTATGGGTGAAATCGGAAACTTAGCTTTAAGTCCTTTGTAGATGTCACGGAACTAAGTAGCAATCCTATACATATTAAGCTCGCAGCAGTTGTGCTTCCGCCATAGGATAGAAATGGAAGTGGGTCACCTATTATAGGTAATAGGCCTATTGTCATTCCAATGTTTATAAAGAAATGAGCACCAAAAAAGGCGAAAACCCCGATAGATATTAACTTAGAAAAGTAATTTTTTGACCTGTAAGCAATGGAAAATATTATAGCAAGCAATGTGGTATAGAGTAAAACCAAAGCCATGCTGCCTAAGAACCCCCATTCCTCACTAAGTACCGCAAAAGCAAAATCTGTGCGTTTCTCTGGCAAAAATCCAAGTTGAGTTTGACTCCCATTAACAAATCCCTTACCAAACAAACCTCCTGAACCAATAGCTATTTGAGATTGCTGTGCATTATAACCTATTCCAAGTGGATCTACTGATGAATCCAAAAATGATAATATCCTTTGCTTGTGATAAGGGCGCAAAAAAGGCCAAATAGCTGGTATTGCGAAAATGCCAAGAGTTCCAAAAATTATTAAATGAGGTCTCTCCATTATTGCTGTGAATATGATTGATGCTCCTATAAAAAACATTATCACAGCTGTGCCTAAATTAGGTTGCTTCAATACCAGAAATACAGGTAAGAAAATAATTATAAGTGGCTTAAATAAGCTTTGAAATTTCATCATTTTATACACACTTTGTTTATTAAAATAACAAGCAAGTGCAAGTATTAAGCCCACTTTTGCAAATTCTGATGGTTGTAAACTAATTGACCCAATTCTTATCCATCTCGTTGCACCCATTATATGCGAGCCAAAAAAATTTACTGCTAACAGCGCAATTACTGCTGCTATGTAAAAAAAATAAGCGTGCTTCAAATAAAAATCTAGCTCTATAAATGACATAGCTATAGCAAGCAAAAGGAAGAAAGAGAATATGACCAATTGGTGAATTGCAAATGGAGCCCACTTTCCTCCAGCAGAAGAATATTGCACAACAATGCCAACGCAAAACAGAGCTATTACGTTAATGACTAATAATAAGTGAATCTTCTTCAGCTTATCCACAGCGAAAACTTTACAGACTTTGAGATACAATAAAACATAAGAAAATCAAAAATCAAATTTATTAATTACCAACCGAATTGGACTACTATATATCCCAGTTATTACCGTTAAAATTGCCATAAATAATAGACAAAAGAGCATAAGCAATGGTACCTCATTAAGTGTCATTCCAGCGTTTGATGCTGTACTGTTTTCAAAATATATTTTCTCAACCATTCTCCACATATATATTAGTGCAAGAAAAGAGCCAGCAGCAAAAACTGCAAGGGAAATCCATGCATGAGATTCGATAATTGCTTTCATCATATACCACTTACTTACAAAGCCATTTGTCAAAGGTACACCGATTAATGCGAAACTAAGTAGAGTAAATGCAAGTGTTGTATAGGGCATTGACTTTTTTAGTCCTGATAAATTTTCTATTTTTGTCATACCAAACTTATAAGAAATACACCCTGCAGTCATGAATAAAGACGTTTTTATCATGCTATGATTTACTATGTGAAGAACTGCTGAAAACAAACCTGCTTTTGAATTTAAACCCAGCATTAAAATTATATAGCCAATCTGACTGATACTGGAGTGAGCAAACAGTCTTTTTATATCTTTTTCGATCATTGCAGATATTGATCCAAATACAACAGCACAAAGCGCAAGGATGATCATCACGGTGCTTAGTGGTAAGAAAAATTTTTGCTGAAAAACAGTGTAAAAGATTCTGATAAAAACATATATCATCACTTTGGTTACTGTACCTGAAAAAAATATGCTAATGAAGCTAGGTGCTTCACTATATGCGTTAACCAGCCATCTGCTGAGTGGAAACAGTGCCATTTTGATTGAGAGACCAACAAAAATGAATAATGTACCAAGTCTTATGATGTTATTATCGTATAATGGTACTATTCTTTCAGCCATGTCAGACATGTTGAGCGTTCCGGTCATAGAGTATAAAAGGCCGATGCCAAACAAGTAAAATGTTGCTCCTAGAGTACCACTAATGAGGTATTCAAATGCTGCAACTAAAGCTTTCTTATCCCTTCCCATTGAAACTAAAACATAAGAAGAAAGAGATGAAATTTCTAAAAAGACATAAAGGTTGAATATATCGTTTGTTACTAAAATTCCGAGTAATCCACTTAGGCACAGTAGAAATAGAGAGTAAAAACCAGAGATTTTGTTTTTGCTAATCTCTTTTTCATTAATATGAAAGCTATAAAGCACACTAATCAGCGCTATAAAATTCACCAAAGTTAGAATCAAGGAATTCAATATGTCAATTCTCAACTCTATTCCGTATGGAGGAGCCCAATCTCCAAGATAATAAGTTATAATTTCACCATTGTATGTTTTCACTAGCAACATTAATGAAATAAAGAAAGTAGCTGCCGTTGTAAAAAAAGAGATAAACCAGGACACCCTATGTTTCCTAGTAAGAAAGCAGAACATCGACGCAATTATTGGTATAATAACTTGTAGAATTGGTAATTGCATTAAACTGTTGTTAATACATCGTTAAAGTATTAGTATATATAATACTTTTTGTTTTAATACCTTTATGTTATCTAAAATTTATAATGTAGTAACAAACTTATTAAGGAGAAAAGGTAAACTTATAGGTAGGGATGAAAACGGAAATTCTTACTATGAGTCAAATAAAGGGAAAAGATGGGTAATATATGGTAATGTTTCTGACTCCACAACAATTCCTCCAGAATGGTATATATGGCTGCATCATACTAATAATGAAATACCAATTAACAATAACAAAAGAAAAACTCCTAATTTAACGGGTACAAAAGATGCGTACTACCCAAAGCAAAAGGTGAAAAACTACTATGAAAGCTGGAATCCTAATAATTAAAGATGCGAAGGTCAAATATACTTGAAATAATTGCTGGATCATTTGTATTAATTTTCACTATTTTTCTTGTCTTCTTAGCTATTAATAAGCTATCTTACATAAAGAGAAACTACAAGGATTGCTATAAAATACATGGCCTTTTTACTGATGCTAACGGTGTAGGGGTTGGTGATAGTGTCAAGATCTCTGGTGTAGAAATCGGAAGCATAACTGGTGTATCGCTTGACAAAGGTACCTACATAGCACGAATCGATATGTGCATAAGCAGAGACATAAAGTTGCCAATTGATAGCTCAGCTCTAATCGCTAGCAGTGGGGTTATTGGTAGTAAATTTGTTAATATATCACCTGGTGCAGATCCTAAATTAATTTCACACGGTGGTAAAATAGCACACACTCAAGCTGAAGCAAATATGGGCGGAATAATGGATAAAATTATTGGTATGTTTACAAAGTAAAAAGACATAGGCCCCTTGGCCTATATAATTATCACAATTAAAAAATTCTTCTGTCAGCAGCTTGAAGTTGTTCAGCGTCTGAGTTGTTAAGGTTTCTGCTCGGTTCTCCATTCCTAATAATCTCAGCAAATGCTTGCACTTTCAGCATAGGAATATTTTTTCTTACGTACTTAGGGAAGTGTAATACGCGTCAAGTTAAGAGATTGTGAGCAAGTTTAGAGAAGTTAAGGTTGATACCCTAGTTTTTCTGTACTTGTCTTTTAATGAAAATTGTGACCAAGTCATGGTAAGTTTTTTAAGAAAGGCTTTTAAACTATTAATTTTGTTGTTTGGTGCTAAAAATAACTCTCTAATTCGCCTTTTTAGCTCAATAAACGCCTTTGTTAAACTCAGTTCCATGTTCTTTTCCAGTTTTGTACAACTAACTATTCCATGGAATATAAGAATTGCACACAATTTAGCATATAACTCACATAGCACCCTGTATGGCTTTCCTTTTAGTTTATCAAGCCTTGTATGGCTCTTATATAATTTAAATAATAATTCTATTTGCCACCTGGTTCTGTAAATTGTCAATACTTGCTCAGCGCTAATTTTATCCTCTGGAACATTAGTTATGAATATTGACCAGTTCAACAATTCTTGATTCCTTTTAG